>CAZUBB010000050.1:19147-22565 GCA_964618485.1 uncultured Pirellulales bacterium | reverse complement strand
GGCGGGGCCTTTCATCTGCTCGTCACGCTTCAAACCAACGCCACGTTGTGTGGGCTGGGCGGGGGGCAGCCGATGATCTCTTGGGAACGGGACTACGCGGGATCCCCTCCGAATTGTCTCGTGGATGGCGAGTCGCTTCCGTTTCTGAGCAATGGGATTCCGACGACGGAACGTTGCGACGGCAGCGCCGCGACCTGCATCGTGACGGCCATTCCAGCGCCGTAGTCACTTACCCGCTGTAATCCTACTGTCCATGAATAACCGCTGCGAATTCACGGTGACGTCTGAGCCAAGCGTGTACCGATGCCGGCGGTGTGGGTTCACGGCGCGGCCGACGCGTTACCAGCCGTCGCAGATTCGCCGCATCTGCCGGGCTTGGGATCCTCGGCGCGTTGAGCGCGAAACCGCGCCAACGCCGTCGCGCGGCCTGGGCGACGCCGTCGCGTGGTGGATCGACAAGCTGAGCTTCGGTCGCCTAAGAGAACGCACGACTTGCGGATGTGAGCGCCGGCGTGAGTGGCTCAATCAGCTGATGCCGTTTCGGCGCGAACGTCCGCCGGGGGTATTCGAGGCGCATTCGCGCGAGGCGCTCGCGCCGAAGCGCGTCTTACTGCGGTTTCCGCATGGGCTCGGCGACGCGGTGCAGCTCACCACGGTGTTGCTGCATCTGCGAGCGTTGCGTCCGCACTGGGTGATCGACGTCGAGGCGAAGCCAGGCGCGGCGAGTCTTTTCTCTGGTCTGGCGCGGCGCGTTTTCGTCGCGGGGCGCGAAGCGTTCGTTGCTGACGACTACGATCTAGTTCATACGCTGGCGTGGGAAGAACCGAGCGAGGCGTACCGCGATTCGCCGAGCACCAAAGCGGAGCGTTGTCTGCGCGAAGTGTTTTCCATTGCGCCGCAGCCGCAGTGGTGCCGATACCACGTGGGCATTGGCAGTGCCGCGATGGAGCGCGCACGTGCGTACTTGCAGAGTATTGCGACGTTTTCCGATACGGGCCCGTCGGGGCGTTTCCGTGTCGTCGTAATGCACTACCAGGGGAACTCCGCGCGAAGGCGAAAGAATATCGATGAGCAAGCAATGCGGGCCGCGATCGACAGCGCGGCGGCGCACGGCTACACGACGGTGTTGCTCGATTTTGAATCTCCGCCGCGCAGCGGATTGTTGCGCGAGCCCTCGCCGCATTGGCCGGCCGGCGCCGTGGTCTGTCCCGGCGGCGATCATCCGTTATGGCAAGGATTGGGCACCGGCGACGGCGAAACGCTGACGGCGCTGGTGGCCCAGGCGGCGATGTTCGTGGGCATCGATTCCGGCCCGGCGCATCTCGCCGGCGCGACGAACACGCCGAGCGTGGTCATCTGGAAAGGGCATCATCCCATCCATTATTTCGGTCTCGCGGACAACACGTTGCACCTCGTACCCGACGAACATGAGGAACTGCTGCGCGGCGATCGTGATGCGGGGAAGCGTCACTTCGACGCGCACTATTGCTACCGGACGTACCGCGATGCCCGGTTGGCCGTCCCGCGCATTATCAAAGAGCGTCTCCGTTCGGCGGAAACTTCGTCGCCCGAGGCGCTCGTGCTGGACGGCGATCACTGGGTTCGTGCGGGCTATCGCGCGGCGGACATGGTGATAGTGCGCGATATCGCTTGGAATGACGCCTATCGCCTGGGCGAGTTGCGACTGCGACCTCGGACGGTGCTCGACGTCGGAGCGCACATCGGCTGTTTTGCCGCGTCGGCGCATCGGCGCTGGCCACGGGCGGATATTGCCTGCGTTGAGCCGAATCCGGACAACTTACCTGCACTGCGTGCGAATGCCGGCGCGTTCGCGACAATCCTTCCTCATGCCGCGACCTACGCGGGCGGGGCGCTGACGTTGGTTTCGTCGATCTTTCCCGGCAGCGATAACACCGGTGGATCGCACGTCGTGGAGGCGGGAAGTACCATGCCGATCGGCGCCGCGCCGACCTTCGCGGCGACTGGCAAAACGATTGAAGACATGCTCCAACAGCAGGGCTGGAACGCCATCGATCTGCTGAAGCTCGATTGCGAGGGGTGCGAGTTTTCGCTGCTCGAGCAGACGCCGTCGCTCGCAAAGATAGGCGCGATTGTCGGCGAGTATCACGATCGCGCACGATTCGAGCGACTCGTTCAATCGCGCTTCCAGGGTTGGGAAGTTCGCTTGTTCAGCGATGGCGAGCCGGGCTTATTCTGGTTGCTCAATCCGGCGGCGCACGTTCCTCGCGCGTGACAATGACGCGGCGGGCCAGCGTTTCGATCATGGCGTACATCAGATCCGCTTCGCCACTTTCCAGGATGACGGCCACCTGCTCCATCGCCGTGCGCTTGCGGTTCATCGCTCGCGCGGCGACCAAAGCGCCATCGACGGTGAGCGCGCCGCCGGCGCCGAAGCGGCTGCAGAGTTCGTCAAAATCATCCGCCGTCCAGTCCGAGAACAAATAGGGCTCACGATCGATTGCATCGGCGACGGCGGGATTGGTGTCGCGATCGAACGCGGCGCGGCGGCTTCCCGGCGGCACGAGAAACGTTTCCACCGGCACGTCGAAGCCGATTGCCAGGCGATGCAGCGTGCGCGATTGGGGTTTGCCGCCACTGCCGCCGAGGAGCCCCTTGAGCGTTCGCTCGTCGACGCCGACCTGGTTCGCCGCTTCATGGATGGTCCAGTCCCGCTCGGCTAGGAGCCGCCGCAGATTCGCTGAAACGGGATCCATTGCGCCACCTCCCCACCGTGCGAAGCAAAAATACGGACCGGCGTTGTTAAAAACTTATTGACGGACAAATGAACACATGTATACTAACCGCAATCGCGGAATGATCCAAGTGGTGCACACGCGGATTTCCGGCCTGGCCGAGGCGTTCGGCCCCTGTCATCGGAAATGGTGACTGTCATGATTGGCCAAGATCGGCGGCGTTCGCGGACCTTAGCGGCGGGACGCTTACACGTCCGCTATCGCGTGTGGGTCGTGCATCGCGGTGGGGCTGCCGCGAATGCAATGTCGTCCCGGTCGAAGCGACTGGAGATGCTCTGGTCTCGCTCGTTTTGCTGGCGGGTTGCTCGGCTGATTGCGGCCGGCTTCAATCGAACGATGCGGCGCGAGCAGTCAGCAGCGCGGGCCGTTGTACTGGCCGTATCGGGCGAGGCGTCCGCAGTTCGAAAGTCCGCCGGGCAGCGCATTGCGAACTATGCGCAAAAAAAGCCCGCCGAGAGCCTGTCAGAAGTCGGCGCTCGACGGGCCTCCACCGCGGGAAAGTTTCTGACGCTTCGTGCGGTGTCCCTGCCCAGGCCAAGGCGGCGAAGCAACCGCACCAGTGACCCAGACAAGTGAAACTTAGGTCACGATTCTTGTCGACGCAAATCGGTTCGTGCGACTTGCTTTGAGTGCTTGTTTTTTCT
>CAZUBB010000050.1:18433-19137 GCA_964618485.1 uncultured Pirellulales bacterium | reverse complement strand
CGTTTTTCGGCAGCCGACATTTTTTTCCGCGGTTACGCCTGACCGATGGCCTGGCGGTAGCTGTGGTCGAACAGCAGTTCCCATTCGTTGATGGCGATCCACCGGCACATCAACTGAAACGGCCCCTTGTCCGCGGCGGCAAGCTCGCAGAGATCGACAAATCGGTACGGATCCCAGCCGTCCCATGTCAGCAGCCCCTGTGCTTCGGACCCGGGTGTCGGGACGGCCTGCGCTTGCGCCGCTGACCACAACGCGTCGAAAATTGGGTGGCGGCCGACGCGTCGGAACCAGTATTTCGCATTGCCGTAGTCGGGCTCGCGGCGGTGCATGACGCCGTGCCAGTAGCTGCCGGTCGGCGACTCGATCTCCTGGCTGATGGCGTGCGACTCTTCGAGAAAATCGTACTTAAGCCACAACGCGGCCAAGCAGGCGCGAGCGGCCGATTCGTCAACAACGCGCGTGTGAGCAAACGCGGTGTTTGTCGTCAGCGTCGTCAACGGATCGCGAAAGATACTGAGCGGTCTGCCCGGACCGAGCGGGTTGGGAGGCGTCTCGGTCAGCAACGGCGCGAAGACAGGTCCATAGTCCTTGGGATCGAGCCGAAACATCGGCAACCTCCGCGAACGCGTTCGTGGGATATGCGCCTCGTCGTTGGCGCATCCAGTTACTCCACGAAGCATCGTACTCGAATTGGCGCGGCAACG
>CAZUBB010000050.1:14429-18423 GCA_964618485.1 uncultured Pirellulales bacterium | reverse complement strand
GGGTTGCGCGGCGCTTGGCCTATCCGGTCGAGGGTCCCAGGGTGGCGGGCGCGGAAAGTTGCTCAGCGGGCGTTGTGGACGGATGCGCTGGCTTAGCCTGAGCGGTGCCCGGAATGCCGAACACGAAAACGACCGCGGCCAGGATGCAGGCGAAGCCAGCGAGGTAATTCCAGCGGAACGGCTCTTTCAAGTAAAGAACCGAGAACACGGCGAATACCACAAGAGTGATCACTTCCTGCATGATTTTCAGTTGCGCGGCGGTGAACGTTTCATGTCCCCAGCGATTCGCCGGCACCTGCAGGCAGTATTCGAAGAACGCGATCCCCCAGCTCACGAGGATCGCAATCCAGAGTGGCGAGTCCTTGTGTTTCAGGTGCCCGTACCAGGCGAACGTCATGAAGATGTTCGAAAGCGTCAGCAGAACGATGGTGCGCATCAGGTCCCCTCGGTAGTGAAACTGGTCCGCACGGCGCCGATCGGCGGCCCGTGGACTTAGGGAATCTTAGGCGGCCTGGTCCTCGCTGGCTGCGCGCACCAGCGAGAGCGATTCGTGTTCGTTGTGCAAAATCCGCGTCCCCGCGGCGTTAATGGTGATGGGGACCTCTTCCAAATGCGCGAGCGCCGCTCGCACGGCCAGCCGGCGTTCCGGGGGGACGAAAAACAGCATGAAACCGCCGCCGCCGGCCCCTAGCAACTTTCCGCCGACGGCGCCGGCTTCCCGTCCGGCGCGATAGATCTCGCTGATCACGCCGTTCGAAATGGAACTATCGAGGCTCGCCTTGGCCTCCCAGCCGCGATGCAGCAATTCGCCGAACGGCGTGAGCGAACCGCCGCCGGCTAATACTTCGAATCCGTCATCGACCATCCGACGCATGGCGGCGAGGCGCTCGATGTTCACGGAGATGCGCTGCACCTGGCGCTCGGCGAGATGGCTCGCGCGGCGACGAATGCCGGTGAACATCATTAACAGATGTTCCTGAAACTCCTGCAAGCGCGCCGCCTGCAACGTCACGCGATGCGCGAGCACCTCGGGGCCGCGGCGAAACTCGATCAACTGAAAGCCGCCGAGCGCTGCGAACGCCTGGTCCTGGCAGCCGACCGCCTCGTGCAAAACTTCGCGCTCGATTTCAATCGCCTGGTGCGCCAGATCGAGCGGATAGACGAGTCGCCCCTGGAAGGTATACAGGGCGTTCAACACGCCGACGACGAAGCTACTCGAAGTGCCGAGTCCGACTGATGACGGAAGCTCCGCCATGCAATCGAGCTCGATGTTCTCATGAATGCCGACCCACCGCAGACATTCGCGGAGCGGCGCGTGCTGGATCTCATCCAGCGTGGTGACGCATTCCACCTGGCGGTAGGCGAGGCGGATCGAGTAGTCGAACAGCTTGGAATAAAACCGCGTGCAGGCCAGGTACGAGCACTTATCGACCGCCGTGCCGAGCACCGCGCCGCCATGATCGTTGAAATACTCGGGGTAGTCGGTCCCGCCGCCGAAAAAGCTAATGCGGAACGGCGTTTTGCTGATAATCACGGTTTGACTCCCGAGAGAAAATGATCCGCGATGAAGTCGCTCGCCAGTTCGACCGTCTCCGGCGTGCCAATATCGAGAAACGGCGCCGAGCAGGCGCACACTTCCAATCGCGCACCGCGCGCTAGTAGCGACGGAATCAATTCGGTTTCCATGCTGAGTGGGCGGTGCGCTACGGGAAAGTCGAACAGTCGCCGCCGCAGGAAATAGATGCCCGCGTTGATGACGCCGGCCCCGGGGCGCTTTTCACGAAAACCGACGAGCCGCGAATCGCGATCGATAAGCATCCGTCCATAACGCGCGGCGTCCGCCATCTCGACGCCGAGTAACACCCCATCGCATTGCGCGTCGGTCAGCCGGCGCCAGGCCGGCGCGAAGTCGGCAAGCAGCAGCGAGTCGCCGTTCGCCAGCACGAATAACTCCGCGTCCGACGCCGACTCCGCCGCGAACAGAAAACCGCCCGCCGTGCCAAGCGGGTTCGGTTCACGCACCACGGTGACGGGGATTCCCACGTCGCGGCAATCGGCGAGCGCCGCCTCGCCGCGCTCGGCCAGGTGACCGAGCGAAACGATCGCACGCCCCACCCCCTGGTCGGCAAGATGACGCAGGACCCAAGCAATAAACGGTCGTCCGGCGGCCGGAATGAACGGCTTCGGGAGACTCGGATAAAGATGGCGAATGCGCGTTCCTGCGCCGCCGGCCAAGACGACGGCGCAGGTGTTCGCGATCGGTTGTGCGTCTTCCATGACACGTTCCCTGTAACTCTGGAGCCGGAAGCGTCAGCGCCCGGAGTCTAACTCGGTTGTGGCACGGTCTCCCGACCGTGACACCCTTTCGATCGAAGGTCTCCCATCCGTGGCACGGTCGGGAGACCGTGCCACAACGAGTGCTGAGACTTACGCTGCGCGCTGCGTTTCCAAGTTCGCTTCCAGGTCAATTCCGTGATCCTGGCAGTACGAAACGATCGAGCGGCGCAGTCCCTCGTCGAGCGGCAAGCGGCGCCATTCCGGCATCAGGCCGCGCATCTTGTCGACGATCAGGCACTTCGACTTCGCGCCGACGTAGCGCGAAGTGTCGTACTCGATGCGCGACGCGTCGTAGCCGACGATCTGACAGATTTCCTCGGCGAAGCGGCGAATGGGGAATTCCTCGCCGGCGCCAACGTTGACCAACTCGTTGTCGACGTGGTCGGAGAGCCACATCGCATCGTGAACGAAGTCATCGATGTAGACCAGTTCGCGGCACTGATGGCCGTCTCCCCACAGCACGACGCGCTCGCCGTGTTGCTTGCCGCGGACGATCTTCTTGATCAGGTCGAAGATGAAATGCAGTTGGCGATCGTCCGAGTGATATCCCGGCCCGTAGAGCGTCGACGGAATCAGGCAGAGATACCGAAGTTTATACTGCCGCGCGAGCGCGATCAGCCCCACGTACAGCATCCGCTTCGTCATGCCGTAAGCAAACAGGCTTTCGATCGGCACGCCCGACAGGTAATTCTGCTCGTCGAGCGGAAACGCGGGATCGAATGCGCAGCTCGTGCCCATCGTGACCATCTTGGCCTGCGGCTGGCACTCCTGCCACCAATTGAGCACGTTGGAATTGATGAGCTGATTGCGAATCCATTGCTCGCCCGGGTATTTCAAGCAAAAGTCACCGGCCTGGGTCCAGACGGCGAGATGCCAGATGCGGTCGAAACGCTCGTTGCTCCATGGTTGCAACGCATCGTTGCGCAACAGGTTGGCGTCGCGCGAACCGAGGCCGATGACGTGATGTCCGGCCGCGCGCAGCTTCCGTTGGACCGCCTGTCCCAAGAATCCGGTAGCTCCGGTAACGAGAATCCTCATGTGCTTCATCCTCCTGATGCCTGTGATGGAATGTTGTTGAATGCCCGCAGTCGCGGCGGTCTCAGGCCGCGGACGACAGCAGCGGCTTGAGTTTTTCAAACTGTCGATGCCAATTCAGTTCCTCGCGCGCCGCGCGCTGGCAATTCTCCACGAGGCGCGCATAGCGCGGCCCGCCGAAGCTATCCAGGGCGCGGTGCAGGGCGTCTCGGTAGGCCGCGAACGACCAGTTCCGCGCGATCAGTCCGCAGCGATAACGTTCGATGACTTCGCAGCACTGCGGGTGCGGCGTCGCGATCGGTGGGACGCCGTCGGCGATCGCCTCGAAGAACTTGTTCGGTGCGGCATAGCGCAGCGACTCGCTGTCGGGGCGGTAAGTGACAATTGAATACGCGCAGGAGCGCCGCGCGGCCGCCAATGTTTCGGCGTCTACGCAACCATGATAGCGGAGGTTTACGCGGCGAGCGAATCGCCGCAAAATGGCGAGTCGATCGGCCCCCTGAACTTCGCCGTAAACGTCGAACGGCAACTCTCGCAACGAGGTGTGCGTGAGGCGTTGCGCCACGCCCGTCGCTGTGTTGATCGCGCCGCCGTAAAAGAGACGCGGCCGTCGCGCGCTCCA
>CAZUBB010000050.1:13544-14419 GCA_964618485.1 uncultured Pirellulales bacterium | reverse complement strand
GCTTGGTTTCCGTCGGCTGCGAGCAGTTGAAGAGGATCGCTGTCGGAATCCCGGCGAAACCGCAGCGCGCCGCGTCAATTCGGGCGCGGTTGGCTTCGGGAAACACAATAAGATCGACGTGCGAAGCCAGGGCGCGATTCATCGCGACCGCCAGTCGACCATAAGGTGCCACCATTTCGCTAAGCACGTAGATCGTTGCGCGCGGGCGATGGTCCAGCTTCGCCAACACCGGCATGCAGTAGGTGTTGTGAATCACCACGACGTCGGGCCGCGCTTCGTTCAATTGCCTCGCGACCTCCGTAACGAACTGGATGCGTCCGGTCAGACCGTATGGAGTGACGTCCGTAGCGACTCGCCTCAGGGCAATGTCGCCCTCAGCATTGATCTGCGGCGGGCGGTGAGATTGATCGGGTTCATAAACCGTCGTTGGCGCGCCAAAGTGTTCCGCCAGCGAGCGCGCCAAGAGCAACACCTGCGGGCTGCCATACCCGCAGCTCACATCGGAAACGACGGCGATGGATGTCAGGCGGGTTGCGCTCATGCTCGATCCCTCGCGACCGATCCGTCCTTTTTTCCGCCGAAGTGCGGACCACGGAGTGTATGCGCCAACGCGGACTTGGATGCGCCCCCGTTGGCTTTTAGCTGCAGCTCCGCTACCAATCGTTCGGGGCATTGCTGCGCCATCCATGCGGGAGCAAAGTTCGCTGCTGTGGCGCGATAATGGTCGTAATTCCGCAGCACTTCCAACGTGGCCCGCGTCAGATCCTCCGGACGATTCATCACCACGCCGACCGCGGCGCCCGGGACTCGCTTCGTTGTCCGCACGTTTGCCACCGTCAGAGAGCTCAGTGTGATGCTTGTCGACGAGTAGGCAT
>CAZUBB010000050.1:0-13510 GCA_964618485.1 uncultured Pirellulales bacterium | reverse complement strand
GACGCTCCGCGACGCAGCGGCACGAGGCAGCTTGCGTTGCCATCTGCGCCGCAAACCACATAACTTCGGCGAGACATGACGCGTCCCTGGCCGTCATGCTGCGCGACTTGTGTCTTGACGAACTGTCCCGCGAGGTCTGCCGAAGGTCGAAAGGTGATGAGCGCGTAGGTAGAGCCTTGGGCCACGTCGACCTGGAACGTAACGGGACGATCTTGCGTCAACTCCACCAGCGGCGCTTCGAGCGCAATGAGCCCCGGCCAGCGGTCCAAGAGCGACGTGTGGTATTCGAAGTGCGCAGCGCTGAATTGGCGCGCCATCCAGGTTCCCGCCGGGACAATCGCCGGGATGCCGGCCGCGAGCGCTTCCGCTAGGACGCCAGAGCTGCGAGCGAAGTAGTTTTCGCGATCATAGGGGAGCACGAGCAGATCTGCGGCCTGGAACTGCTGGCGATACTCGTCCGGCGTTAAGGGCGACGTTACCAATCGCACGCGGTCGTCGCGCCAGGCGCGCAGTTGAAGGAACGCCCGCTCGATCTCCGCGTCGCTGCCGCCATGGCTGGCGTTCGATTGCAGCACGAACCGCACGCCGCGCGACAATCCCCGCGCCGCGAAGACGTTAGCGACCAGTTTGGGCAGGTGTTGATAGCCCTTTTCGTGCCGTGCGTCGCCGGCGTAGACGATGTTCAGCGGGGCCTGCTTTGCGGTTGTCGATTTGGCGACGGCGAATTCGCGCTCGACCGGCACCGGCAACGTGGAGAAGGTCGCTACGCCGAGCGAGTTGTATTGCGAGGTCAGTTCATCGCTGTCGGTGTAAAAATGAAATCGGCCTGCCGGCATGCGTTCCGCGAATCGCCGCAGCGCATTACGCAATGGCCGCGTGGATTCGTCATAGTTCTGCGAAGATTGAGGTCCATAGAGGTTATGGCGGAAGACGATGTGCCACGAGCCTTGTAGCAACCGGTGCGAACGCCGGAAGAGTCGTTCCAACGCCAAGAGTTCGACGATCGACGCCACCGGCAGCAGTGCCACGTCGCCGGCGACCATCGGTTCTTGAACCAGCAGCGACCGCGTGTCGCGCTCGAATTGTCGCCTTTTGAGCTGATGCCAGATGCCAGTAGCGATCACGCCGTGGCCGCCAAAATACGTTTGCAGCGTTCGCTTACCGGAGGCGGCGAACTGGTTCGCTTTGCCGCGCAGGGAACCGAAGTCTCGCTGGCAGGTCGCACGAAAAGGAACGAAACGCACCACCGATTTGACGAACGCGAGGCCTAAGGTGGCGATCGCCGAAATGCCCAGGGTCGGCAGTAGCCACGTCAGGCTGTGCTCGCCGTTGGCGACGTTTGGCAGCTCATCACGCCAGCGCCGCGAGCGCGCTAACCGCAATCCCACGGGCGAATAGAGCAGTCGGATTAGTGGCGCAAGCCCTACATTCGTCGCGGCTGGGCGGGACTGCGTTGGCGCCGAGCGCGGGGCCGTCGCGAACCAGAACCCGAAACGGTAGATAGCTCGCGTCTTCATCGACGAATCCGCCACCTGGCAGCGTCGATTGACCGCCATGACGGGCTCGAAACCAGCATCCCTGGCGGCGCGCAGCACCCGTTGGGCATACTCAAAGTGATGCCCCTGGTAGTCCAGGATGGATGGGTCGATGAGGTAAAACCGTGCCACCGGGCGCTCCGTCGCCGCGTTGCGAAGAATCTGCCTAGCATTTGTCGGTTACCCGACCGGCAAATCTTGACACCCTGTCCAAGTCGTGACGCACGCCGCGTCCGCCGAAGCAAACTGGGCGGAGTCGGCAGAGTCGGCGCCTCCCCCGGCTTTCCTTCCTGGGGGGGCGTTGATAACCTAGGAACCAATCGCATATTGCATTTGCCCGGTTTGGAGCCGCTCGCTCATGACGCAGGCCATCACAGGCGTTTCTCCCCCCGAATTGGCGGAGGTCAGCATTGCGACCGCCTGGCCCAGCATCGCCATCACTAGGCTGGGCCGCTGGATGGGCAAGCTGTTTGAGAACAACACGGTCGTCGGCCCTTTGCATCTCACGCTCGGTCGCATCGCGGTGTTGATGTCGATCCCGCTGGCGCTGAAGCTCTATTTCTTCAATTTGCTGCCGTTTCGCTGCCGCCGCTACCGGCTCACGAACCGTCGCGTGATCATCCAGAAGGGGCTTTCGGCGGCCGACGAGCGCTGGACGAGCCTGGACGACTTCGACGAGATTCAGATTATCGTGCAGCCGGGCCAGGCCTGGTATCGCTGCGGCGACTTGGCGTTCGTGAAAGGCAAGGTCGAGTCGCTGCGATTGCTGGCGGTCCCGCATCCCGAAGCGTTTCGCGCCACGTGCCTCAAGGCGCAGCGGTCGTATTCGTCGGTGAAGAAATTCGCCGGGAAGTAATTGCGCGATCTAAACGCCGACGCCGCGGCGCTTGAGTTCATCGACGACGCTGCGGACAACATTGTCGATCGCGCCGCGGTCGAGCGCACCGGGCGAGGTCGCCGGACAGCCTGTGAGCGGTTCGTCGGTGAAGCCTTCTTCGGCGAGGAGGCATTGCAGCGTGTTGCGCACGTGTTCGAGCGAGACCTTTTGTTCCGCCGAGAGTGGTTGGCGTCCATCCCCTGTTTGAAAGCCGCGCAGGCCGACCGCCTGGCGAAAGCCTTCCGGAAAGTCGGCGGTGTAGATCATGGCGTCGAAGAGCGTGACGAGACGGTATTGCAGCCGGCGCGCGTCGTCGATCCGCCCGCTGACCGTGAGGTCGTAGAGCTTCCGCGTCAGTTCCGGCACGACACCGCTCGTGGCGTTGGTGCCGCCGTCGCAGCCGATCAGCAGCATCGGCATCAGGGCGGCGTCCCAGCCGGTCAGGAAGCTGAACTCCGGGCGGTTCGGCCGCACGGCTTGAATCATGCGGATCATGTGCGGCAGGTCGCCGGAGGAATCCTTGATGGCGACGATCTTTTCGCACTCTTCCGACAGCCGCTGCACGGTCGGCACGTCGATCGGCGAGGCGAACATCGGGATGTTGTAGAGCGTCACGTTGATCGGCGTGTTCCGGCCGATCTCGCGGAAGTACTGATACACCGCCCCCGGACTGAGCTTGTAGTAATACGGCGAAACGATCGCCACGGCCGCCACGCCCAGGCTGTGGTAATACTCGCAGGCCGCGAGCGTTTCGCGGACATTGGCCTCGGCGGCGCCGGCGAGGATCGGCACGCGTCCGCGGTTCTGGTCGGCGATGATCGCGATAATCCGCCGCCGCTCCTCGGTGGTGAACCGCGTGAACTCGCCCGTGGAGCCGTTCGGATAGAGCCCATGCACGCCGCGCTGAATCAGCCACTCGATATAGCGGCGCAATTCCGATTCGTTGATTTCGCCCCGCGCGTCGAGCGGAACAATGTTGGGGACGAAAATGCCGTGTAGTAGAGAGGTGGGCATGGGCAGGCGGGAGGGGGGAGGCCGGAGGGAGGAGTCAGGAGAGACAGCGAGCCGGAAGCGTGAGCGCCCGGAGTTACGCGCTTTACGCTTTGCCCGCGCTACGGCGGGAAATTCTAGCTTTTCGTTGGCGCCGGTCGCTTGAACGCGTAGACGACTTGCGACCAGTCGGTTTCCACGTGGGCGTGGCTGGTGACGAGTTCCCAGCCTTCGGCGCCGCGGGCGTTGAGGGCCGCGTCGAGCGACGCAACTTCGATACGATTTCCCTGCCAGGTCCAATGGTTGCTTCCGGTGAGGAAGCCCGATTCGTAGTGGCAGATCAGCGTGCCGTATTCCCAAGTGTTCATAAGGCGCCGTGGACGTGGGGCGTGCGGAGGTTGGAACCCCGCCATGATAATCACACGCTCGCCCTGCGGGCATGGGTCGGCAGCGCCGTTGGTACAATCGATACGGTCGCCGTGACCGGAGCGTTTTGACCGAGCCGCAGGCCTTCCGCACACCGCGCAAATCGGCAAAGCCGTTCATCTTACCTGGTCGTTGAACTTTCGCATCGTCGGTCGTCGATAGCTAATGCCACGGCTGTTCGTTCGTTGGCGGGGGGTCGGCAGGCGACTGACGTGGCCCTCCGCGACGCGGCAACAGCATCGTTTCACGAACAACACTGATGTCGACGGGAGAGGTTACTTCGTGGCGAAGACAAGCAAGTCGAAGGCCCTTGTCACGGTGGATCGCCGGAAGTCGAAGGAGCGACGCAACAGCGACGACCGCAGGAAGAAAAGCGAGCCGGTCAGCGTGGAGCGCCGGCAGGTGGCGCGGCGCGAAAAAGTCGCCCGGCGTCGCCAGATCGATCCGACCACGTGCGAACGCGACTACTCAGACGACGAAGTCGAGTTCATGAACGCGCTCGACCACTACAAGCGCAAGAGCGGCCGCATGTTTCCGACGTGCAGCGAAATCCTGGAAGTGATCCGCGGTCTGGGGTACGTTCGGGCCTCCGCGTCGTTCGAGGGGAACTCGCCTTTGACGCTCCCGGCGATGAACAGCGGCGAGTCGAACTAACTCACCCGCCTGCAACCCGGCAACGATTCCGCCGTGGCGCTCCCTCTTACGGGAGCGCCGCGGAGCGCCGGAGGGCTCGTACTTCTCTTGCCGCGTTTCTGCGCGATTCCGTTGCATTCCGCCACGAGATTCAGCATTTTTTGACCCTCGAAAGGCCGTCTCGGGCCGTTCTTGGCCTTGGCATGCGGTTTGCCATAGTGCGAAAGGCGCTCAGTTTGCGCGCCAACATCGCCCCCTCCAACGAAGGCCGCACCGTGGTCGAAGCCAAGGATCTCGTCGTCAAGACTTTGGGAACCTGCCGCGTAGAGTCGCCGTTAGCGCCGCTGTTAGCGGCCCGCGTGAAGTCGATTCATAACGTCGACGAAACGGACCGCGTGCTCTTCGATGATATCGCCAGCGCCGCGATCGAACGCGGCGCGTCGGTCGGCGAACTCCCGGGCTTTGAACCTGCCGGGCCGCGCCAGAAAATTTACTTCGATCCCTCAAAGACGCGGGCCGGCATCGTCACGTGCGGCGGACTATGCCCTGGCTTCAACGACGTGATCCGCGGACTGGTGCTGGAACTGTACTTCCGTTACGGCGTGCGCAAGGTGTATGGCTATCGCAATGGCTATCAAGGTTTTATTGCCAGGTACGGGCATCCAGCGATCGAGTTGACGCCGGAGTTGGTCGGACACGCCGTGGAGGAGGGGGGAACGCTGCTGGGCACCTCGCGCGGGCAGCAAGATCCGGCGGAAATCGTCGATTGCCTGGAACGCCAGGGGGTGAACATCCTGTTCGTGATCGGCGGTGACGGCACCTTGCGCGGCGCGCTCGCCATCGCGAAAGAGATCGAATCGCGAGGACTTAAGATCGCCGTGGTCGGCGTCCCCAAGACGATCGACAACGACATCATGTACATCGATCAGAGCTTTGGTTTTCAAACCGCGTTTTCACTGGCGGCGCAATCGATCAGCGCCGCGCATTCCGAAGCGAAGTCCTCGCCCAACGGCGTGGGCCTGGTGAAAGTCATGGGACGGCATTCCGGGTTTATCGCCTGTTACGCCGCGCTCGCGAAGAACGACGCGAACTTCGTGCTCATTCCCGAGGTGGCCTTCGAACTGGACGGACCGCAAGGATTGCTCCCGGCGATTCAGGATCGCCTGCAGCGTCGTGGGCATGCCGTGATCGTGGTCGCTGAAGGGGCCGGGCAATCGTTGCTGGAGGAGTGCCCCACCTCGACCGATGCCTCGGGCAACAAGCGACTCGGCGACATCGGGACGTTTCTCAAGCAGAAAATCACCGCGCATTTCGACCGGCAAGGGATCGAGCTCAATCTCAAGTACATCGACCCCAGCTACCTGATTCGCAGCGTCCCGGCGAACCCGTTCGATAGCGTGTACTGTCTGCGGCTGGCGCATAACGCCGTGCATGCCGCAATGAGCGGGCGCACGGAGACGGTCGTCGGCCGCTGGCACGGGCGGTTCGTTCACGTGCCGATTCCGCTGGCGATTCGCGCCAGAAACGAGGTCGACCCCAACGGCGACCTGTGGATGTCGGTCCTGGAAGCCACGGGGCAGCCGGCGTTTTTTAGCCGCTGCCGCTCGGCCGAAGTCGCCGTCAAAGGCGATAACTGATCCGTTCGGCCAGAGTCCGATTGCATCGATTCCGCCAAGGATGCGATCGCTGCCAGCGCTTGAATTTCTGTTGGCGCTCGGCGTCTCCCCTAACATTGCTCGCGTCGACGGGCATCCGGCGCAATCTCGCAGCGCCGCGCGTGAAATGTTTTGATCGTCCGCAACCGGCTGTACAGAGTCGAATTTACGCCCCGATGCGGCGTCTTTTCTTCTCACCTTGGGGTACGGCAATGAAGCGTGTGATTCTGGCGGCGGCGGTCTCGGCGCTGGCGTTTGCAGCGGGCCCGGCGATGGCTCAGGACGACTGCCGGACGTTCGTCGGCACGATTCGCGATTTCTCTTCCTCGCACCCGAATTTTGAATCAACCATCGGCGGCCTCGAGACCGGCATCGTGTTGCCGGACCTTGGCGTCGACGGCACGCCCGACTTCAATCCCCTCACCACGGCGGTCGGCGTCACCAACGCGACGGACTTCTTCGACTGGTATCACGATACGGCGGCCAACCTTAGCGACGCGTTCAACTTCACGCTCACCGAGACCAGCCCGGGCGTGTTCTCGTACGCCGCGCCCGATTTCTTCCCGATCGACGACGCGCTCCTGGGGAACGAAGGCAACTCGCACAACTACCATTTCACGGTGCAGGCGAGCATGCCGTTCCACTACGAGCCGGGGCAGTTCCTCAACGTGACGGCCGACGACGACCTGTGGGTCTTCATCGACGGCGTGCTGGCGATCGACCTGGGCGGCACGCACCCGGCGGTATCGGGCTCGGTCGACCTCGACGCGCTTGGGCTCAACGCGGGTGAGACGTACATGATCGACTTGTTCTACGCGGAACGGCACACGACCGAAGCGAAATTGTTCGTCGAAACCAACGTGAAATGTCCGTGCGTGCCGGAACCTTCCACGTTCGCGCTCGGCGGTTTGGCGATGTTTGGGGCAGGCCTCTGCCGGTGGCTCCGCCGCTCGTAGCAGGCCAACAGGCCGCCAAACTCCAAGCCCAGGGATGGTCGCCAACGATCTTTTGGGGCACCCCAATCCATCGCGCGGCCGTCCCTGGGTTTTTTCGTTTTCACGTTGTGCTGCGGTCTTCTGTTGTGGACCGCCGCTGTGATCTCTTCGCGGTACTCCGGGCGCTAACGCTTCCGGCTCTCGGGAGAATCGGTAACTACTCCACCGCAGCTTCGCCTGCCTGCACTCCCTTGCGGTTCTGCTGATAAAAATTCTTGTCGAACCGATCGTTCTGGCCCGATTGGATCGAGCTGTTCGACTCCCAGACGTTCTGCAGCAACTGCCCTTCGAGCGATTTGCCTTCCTGAGGGGCCTGTTCCTGAATGGCGTTGACTTGTTGCTGCGCGGGGGCCTGCGTTTGCGGCGGCTGGCCGAGCCACGTGGCGCCGCGGTGGAAGGCGTAGCGGTTGTTATCGAGCTGCGCGATCACCGTCGATTGCCCTGTGATGCCGTCCGCTACGAAGACGCCGCGAAGGTCGGTCTCGCCCGAGGTGAAGTCGGCGTTCGCCGTGCCGATGACCTTGATATGGACGTCGGTCACGAACTTATCGAGCAGCAGATCCTTCACCGTCGCGCGGACGCGGCCGGACGATTGCTCCTCCTGCACTTCGAGTCCCAGCGGCGTGACGAGCACGAGCCCGCTGGCGTGCAGATCTTCGCCGCGGCAGACGACTAAGTACGCGCCCTCCTCCTTGAGCGGCAAATCCATCTTCTTCTCGCGATCGCGGAAGTCCTTCCCGTCGCCCAGTTCGACGTTCGCCTCGTGGTACGGCCGGATGCCGGCGAGGTTGATGTTGGTGATGTTCCCCAGGTTGCGGTTAAGCAAGCTGTACTTCAACAGGTCGATGCGATAGACCTTCACGTCGCACGCCGGCACGTTGCGGAACTTGAGATCCACCGTCGCCGCCTCGCCGGGACGGATCGTCGTCACTTCCGGCAACGCGATCTCTTTGCGGGCGAAGTATTGAATCGCCTGCGCGGCGTCCGGGAAGCGATCGGCGACGCGGGTGTATTCCACGATCGCCTGCGCCGCCTGGCCGAGGCTGTGGTAGACCTGGCCGAGGATGTAAATCGCCTGCCATTTGTTGTTGCTCTCGCGCTCCGTGCCGTTGGCCTCGGGGAACTTCGTCTCAGCCACCTTGCGGCACATTTCCAGCGCCTGCTCATGTTCGCCGAGCGCGAAATGGCAGTAGCCGATCACGTACCAGTAGCTGTCGACGAGGTTGCTCTTCGGGAAACGGATGGCGTAACGCTCGCACGCGGCGATCGCTTCGCGGAAGGCCTTCAATTCGAGCAATCCCGCCGCGAGGCTGAAGGAGGCCTGGTCGGCCGCCGGATCGTCCGGATATTGCGTGAGGAAGTCGTTCAACATCGCCACGGCCTGACGCACCAGGTCAACGCGCGTGACCTTTTTCTCGCGCAGCTTGGGATCCTCGGCCGCCGTGGGGCCCTTGCTGAACACGCGCTGTGCGAGCGAATAGGTCGCCTCGGCGACGTACGGCTCCGGCGGGTAATCACCGAGCGTCTTGCGCATCACGTCGACGCTGCGGAGGAACTCGCCTTGCGCTTCGAGGAACGCCGGCACGGCGCTTTCGCGGAGGAAGCTGTTTTCCACCGTGGCGCGGAATACCAGGTAGGCACGCTCGTATTCGCCCAGAGCGTCGTACGCGGCGCCGACTTTGATGATCTTGTCGAAGCTGAACTCCAGCTCGGGCCACTTCTCCTTGATGATCTCAAAGAAGCGGACGATGTCCCGGTCTGGCCCCATTTCGAGGTGAATATCTAACAGCATCCGCGCCGTGTCCTTGTACGGATCGACCGCGAGACGCCAATTGGCGAACAGGTCTTGCAGGTACTTGCCGGACTTCTCGTACTCGTGCCGGTCAAAGTGGCGCTTGCCGAGCTCGTACAACTCCTGCGGCGAAAGGCGGTATTCATCCGCACTCTGTGCGCCGAGAGCTAGCACCGCCATTTCCTTAACCGAGGTGATGACGAACTGATCCGGTCGATAGGCGCTGCGCACCACAGTCGGCAACGCACGGTACTTGCCTGGCAGATAGCCGTGGACTTCGTAGCGAATTCCTTCGATGTAGCGGCGCGTGCCGACATAGAAGGTGATCATGCCAGGGGAAAGTTCATAACGCTCGAAACCGCCGGTGATCGACTTCTCGATCACGGTCGTGCCGGCGGGGATCGGCTCGGTAATGACCAAATACTCCAGTTGCTCTTCCGGTTCGCTGCCACTGATGTTTTGCCGCCACAGGTTGATGTCGACGAGCCCGCGGCGACCGACCGGCAACTGCGTGAGCGGGTTGCGGAAGTGCTGGTAGCCGCCCTCCAGGAGGCCGAAACCGCGCGGGATTTCCTGGCCTTCGAATTCCAGCGGCGCAGGCTCGTGAACGCGCTCCACGCGCCAGGCGCCGCTCGTCGAAGTTAGTTCGCCGGCCGGGACGAATCCGCTCAGGACACATTGATACGTGAAGCGGCCGCGCCCGGAGAGTTGGAAGTTGACGCGCTGCTTGCCTTCCTTGAGGAACTTGGCCGGCACGTCGATGGTCCGCGTGCCGGAGTTTTGTTCGATCTCAATGGTTTCGACTTCTGAGTCGTTGACGAACAGCTTGAGTTGATAATGCTCGCCGGCGAAACGCTGCGTGGCGAACCACTTGCTGAGCGCCACGGTCGCCGGGCCGGTCGCCTTATCCGGCGACCAGCGGTTGCCGTTGCGGTGCTCCATGAGCCAGTCGACGAGCTCGCGCGTCTTGGGACTCTGCGGCGCGACCTGCATCGAGGCCAGCGCGTAGAGCGCTCGCAACTCGACCGATGATTGATTCACCGGCAGGCAGCCCAGCGCGGCCTCGCGGCGCGTCGCCAAGTCGTCGAGATTCCGTTCGGCCAAGAGCCCGAGCAACTCGGCCGCCGTGGCCTTGCGATCGATCGCCACGAAGGCCAGCGACAGATGCGCGAGCGCCGCGTTCGAGAGCGCCGGTCGATTGCGGTATAACCGGTTGGCCAGCGTGAAGTCGCCGCGCCCTGCCGTCGACAAGGCGTGCAACAGGACCGCGCGGGTTTCGAAGTCGTCTTCCGCCGTTTGCGCGATGATCGACTGCAGGTACGTCGCGGCGCGATCGAAGGCGTCCGCCGGCACGGGATAACCGGCACCGCGGGCGAGGCTCATCGCCCAGAGGGCGCGGGCCGTGGTGAAGCGGTCGCTGCCGGCCTGTTTGCCGGTCCAACTCCAGCCGCCGTCGTCGTTCTGTGACGCGATCAGCAATCCGAGCGCCGAGCGAATCCGGTCGTCCAGGCTGCTGATTTCCGGTCCGGCCGCATCGCGCGTCGTGTTCATCAATTCCAACAGGCCGACCGAAGCGAGCAGGTCGCTCGTCGTGGTGTCGATCCCGGACGTGTAGGCGATCCGCTCGCGCAGCACCGGCGTCGACGGACCGAGCACGATGTCGAGCAGACTGCGCTCGACCGTCGGGCCGACGACGACTTGTAGCGTCGCGGCCTGCAGTTTCATGTTCGCAGGCGGTTCGAGCCAGGCCGTGGCGTCGCTTTGCGCGGCGCCCGAGGCCGTGGCGAAGACCGGCATGCCAAACGGCGTCAGCGACACGCTGCGGCGCGAGACGTCAGTGACATCGCCCGTCGTGACCGTCAATTCAAACGCGCCGTCCAGGTCCGCGCCGGCGGCGTCTTGCGGGCGCTCGACGGTGACCGGGAAGACGATTTCCTGCATCCCCTTCTTGTTGACGGTCAGCGTCTTCTGCTGCGTGACCGACTTGCCGGCGAACGTGGCCTTGAGCGTGACCAGGATCTCGCCGGAGTTGATCAGTTCGTTGTGCACCGTGGCCAGCACTTCCGCCTGGTCGCCGTCGGTGAAGGCGCTCGGCAGCTTCAATTCGCCGAACAATTCTTTCTTCACCGCCAGCGCATCCTCCGCCTCGCCGACGAGCGTGTCGGCGGTGATTCCTTTCGCGTGCAGCTTCCAGGCAGTCGAGCGATCGGGCATCACGACGGTCAGCGTGGCCTCGCCGTTCGCGTCGGTGACGATCGCCGGGTTCCAGTAACCGGTCTCCTGCCATTCGATGAGCGGGACGACGACCGCGCCTTCAGCGGAGACCTCTTCCGCGAACTTTCGTGCCTTCGCCTCGTCGGCGGCCAGTTCGTGGAGATTGACGTAATGCACCGCGCCGTTCGCGAAGAGCACTTGCGCGTCTTTGAGCCCGAACTCCGAGTAGCGATTCAGAACGCCAAGCTTTTCTTGTTGCACCTGGGCCTGCTCGCCGCGCGCGAAGCCGACGTAGAAGCCGAAGTCGTTGGATTGCCCTGGCTTGTTCGCCAGGTCACCCAACGACATGACCATTTCCTTACCGGCGGATTGCTCGTCGCCGTCCCGTTTGTAGCGAGCGTCGCTGGCGTCCGGCGATCCGCCGGGGCGTCCGCCGAAGCCGCCTCCCCCTCCGAAACCACCGCCGCCTCCGCCATAAGCGCCGCCGGCGCGGCGACGACCCATGGCGCTCCATTCGGTCGCTCCATCGGCAGGCGGGACCTCGGCGTCCTCCGCCTCCAGTGCTTCTCTCGCCATCGGTCCGGCCGCTGCCATTGGAGGCGGCGGGGCGTCCCAGGTTACATTGCCACGAAGCTCTCGCGTGGCCGATTCCAGTCCCGTCGCGCCGAACTCGCGCAAGCGTTCCGCCTCGGCGCGGGCGATTTCCACGCGATCTTCCTCGGCCAGCAATTGAGGATTGATCGGGTGCGTCGCCGGGTGGTAGCAGAAACTGGCGCTGCTCGTCGTGCGCACGGCCGGTTCGCGCGGCTGGCCGCGGAAGAACTCGCCGATCGCGCCGAGCGACCCGGCGTAGCGATCGAGCAAGGCCTGTTCGATCATCCCGAGACTCACCTCGGCGCTGACCGGTTTACCTTGCGGGTCGGTCGTGGTGACAACGACTTCCATTTCATCGCCGGGACGGAGCGGGCCTTGTCCCTGCCTCGGCTTGTGCGCGATGTTGATTTTCAACCCGCGTTCAACCGTGAAGGGGCTCGTGGCCTCGTGGAAGCGAAGGCACGCGCGGCCCTTCTCATCGACCATCTTCCGCGGATCGGTCATCACCGCCGCGGCCAACTCAAAGTTCGGCGCGAGCGCCACGGTCATGGGAATCTGGATCTCGTTCTCGCCCGTGTTGAGATGGACGAGGCGGTATTCCAGCACCCGCGCGCCTTGGAACGTCACGAGCGCTAGCGCCGGCTGTTCGCGCCAGTGGAGCCGCACGCGTCCGGTATCGCCGACCTTGAAGGTGTGCTGTTCGGCCAAGATGCGGAGGCGCACCGCGTCGGAGTCGTCGGAGATCAGCACGGCGCTTTCGCCGCTGACGCGATTCTTGAAGCGATCGCTCCCCTCGACGCGGAGGATGTAATTCGCCCCTTCGTCGAGCTTGAGCGTCACGCGTCCTTTGCCGTCGTCGCCACTGGTTTCCAGTGGATGCTTGGCGACTGACTTCTCGCCGACGCGCCCTTCGACCGTGGTCTGCTGCACGACGTCGAGCGTGAGCGACTCGGCGATTGGTTTGCCTTCGGCGTCGGTCGTGGTGACGTTCACTTCAAACGTCTCGCCGCCTACGTACACCGGGCGTGGCGTAGCGACGCCAATCGTGAAGCCTTGTGTGGCGAGGAAGAAGTTCACGCCGGTTTGGAGATTGCGCTCCGGCAGAATCGCCATCAGCGGCAATTGCGCCGCTTCGCGGAACTCGCGCGTCGGGAACTTGAATTCGACTTCGCCCTGTTCATTCGTGTGGGCCGATTCCATCCGACCGCCGGCGAGCTGGTAGCGAATCTCGCGATTCACGAGCGGTGCGCCGTAGTAATATTCGGCGCGAATCTTGCCGACGATCTCCTCGCCGCGATAGAACACGCGGCGATCGGTGTCGACGACCAGACGCACCGGTTCCAGTTGGTAATCGTGGACCTGGAACTCGCCCTGGTAGCTGTGGCCAGCATCGTCATGCGCGAGCACGCGGTACGTACCCGGCGCGGCGCCGGTCGGCAGGGCGAAATGCAGATGGAAGCTGCCGAATTCGCCCAGCGTTACTTTTTCCTGGCGCACCACGCGGTTGCGCGAATCAAACACGTCGAGCGTGTATTGCTTGTCCTTCTCAACGACGTACGTGTCGCCTTGCGCGGCGCGAACCACGCCGCGAACATGCACCATCTGCCCCGCGCGGTACGCCGGTCGGTCGGTGTAGAGGTAACCGCGGTCGACCAGCCCCTGCGCGATGCCGACGCCTGACAGGCTCACCAGGTTCGATGCGGTATGTCCGTTCGCGATGGCGAAGACGCGGACGTCGTCGGAATCCTTCAACTCGGCGAAATCCTTGCGAAACACGCCGTCGTTGCCGGTGGTTCCTT
>CAZUBB010000049.1:16952-23055 GCA_964618485.1 uncultured Pirellulales bacterium | reverse complement strand
CTGGGAAAAGACATCGCGCGGCAAAGCACCATGGCAGCAAGAGCGCTGTCGCCCAGACTGCGCGGAAGAACCAACCTTCTGCGAAACCGATCGAACGCGGGCCGCGAATCGTCGGCCAGGCAGCGTGGCCATACCCATACGTCGCGCCCAATAAGGCGATCGCGACGGTGAGACCCCCGATGGCGATCGCGCGGCGCGAAGATCCGCGCGGCGCCCAGATCGCCGCGAACAGAGCAGCCGCCGGCCAAAGCGCAAGCACCTGCACGACCGCCAGCGCGGCGAATCCGAACGGCCCGACCGGCGTCGGCGTCGCGCCAGCGAACGGCCGCGCCAGGGCGATAGCGGCAATGGCCAGTAAGACGCCGGGGAGCGCAAAAGTGAGCAGGCGGAGCGTCTGCGGTTGCATACGCTTAGTCTCCCCCTCTCGCCGAGGTTGTGGCGCCGAGCGCCGCCGCGGTGGCTGGCTTGCGGAGCTTCCAGATCATGCCGTCGAACGCGTAATGCAGGAAGGCTGCCCAAAGGTTGAGCCCCGCCCAGAGTTCGCGCCAGGATGTCTCCGCGAATTGCGCGATCAAGCCCAGGAGCGCTACATAGAACACCAGCACGAGCATCCATTTGTTGGCCATGGCGCGGAACAGCCCGGCGGAGCCTTGCGTTTGCCTTCGCCAGGCATAACTGGTGACAATTGCCAGGTATTCCACGGCATGAAACAACGCCGCGGCCACCGTTAAGCGCGTTACCAGGTCGGTGCGCTGCTGGCTGATCGCCCATAACAGCGAACCATACAGCCCCACGACGCTTGCCAGGTAAATCACCTTGCCGGGGCGCGCCGCCGGCCGGTCGGTCAGCTCGACGGCCACCAATAACCCGCCGAACGCCAGCCACAGCCGATCAAACCACACGAGCCACTGCTGTCCTTCGGCGCCGCTTTCGAGCCAGCCGGTCGTCCAGCCGAGCAAGCGCAACGTAACGATGAACACGAACAGACGGATGGCCCTGATATCGAGCCAACGCCGTCCGCCGCCGGCCTTGCGACCGTAGATTCTTAGAATGCCCGAATGTTGCGAAGCGAAATGCCAGCCGTTCCAGATCGCGTCGGCGATCACCAGGCAGCGGAACGTGCCGAACGAGAGCCAAACGCCAGCGACAACGAGGGCCGTCAACACCGCCATTCCGGCGAAAACCCCCTTGCGATCGACGCGCCGATCCGGATCGGCGGTCACCAGCAGTAAGGTGATCCAGCGATGCGGCGTCGTAATGAAGAATACTTGCCAGTAGTCGAGGTGCGTCGTGCCCGGCCCCGAACTGTACCAGGGAAGCCACGCCAGCACCCACGCCAGGTTCGCGAAGAACAGCAGGTCGAAGCCGGGCGAGACGATCCAGTGTCGATCATCCGCGGCGGTCCCCTGCGGGCGGCTCGGAGGCGGAAGCGGTTGAGTGGCCGTCGCCATGATGCGGCAGATTCGTCAGCGGTCCGAGTGACCAGTATCGCGCCTCACACGCGGCCACGTTCACCCACATTGGGGATGATGGAGCCAGAAGCTTCAGCGCCCGGAGTTACGGCCGTCGACGCGACGGACGTACTTCCTACTCTCCGCCGATACACTCCGGAAAGCAAGCGGCGGCGCAACGCTACGTCGCGCCGCCGTTGGAATTCTACGCTGCCACCCTACGGCAGCGACGTCTCTTGCAGTTTCCAGGCTCCACTGGCTTTCGTCGCCGTCCAGTCCTTCGTGGCCAGCACGGCGTCTTGTTGGTCTTTGATCTCGACTTTGAACTTCGCCGAGGCGCCGTCGATCTGCCACTCCGTCACGTTGTACCGGTAGTTCTTGTACTTCGCCAAATCCGCGGGCTTGGGCATCGTCGCCTTGTCGAATAGTCGCTCCGAAAGCGTCCCGGGGCCCGAGAGGTCTGCCAGTTCGATCAACACCACATTGATCGCGCCTTCGTCTTTGCTCGTGTCCAGCGTCTTATCAGCGCCGCTGCTGCAGCCCAGGAAAGACACCATCACCGTGAGAAACGCCAGCTTTCGCAGCGGGCAAGCAACTGTCCCTGTCCGGCGCCTACGCTCTTCCATTTCTTTCCCCCTGATGTTGAGCTGTCACAAGTCCCCATCTTGCAACGTCCAGAGTAAGCACCTCTCTGCCTGCCAACAAGTGCCGTTCGCCACGCGCTTGGCATCGAACACAGGGTGCCCGGCCAGCCGCCGCCTGTCCTTTCGCGATAAGTCGGGTCCGACTATATTCAAACCCGGTCCCACCTCGGGCGGCCCGCGGTTCCACGCCTCTTCCGTTTGGCTGTCCCGAGCAGTCCCCTCTGCCGCCCGCCCGGACAAGCATGCCCAAATACGTCGTTCGCTGTGGCGTGATGCGCTCGTTGGGGGTTTTTACCTCCCGCGACAGCGACATCTACGTGCGCGGGGCCCGGGTCGTGGTCCGCACGGACCGTGGAGTGGAGGCGGGCGAGATCCTCTGCGAAGCCACGGACGAAGCTGTGGCCCACCTGCAGGACCCCAAGCGAGGTCAACTGCTCCGCGCAATGACCGGCGACGATGAGCGCGAGCTAGGCCGGATGCACGATCAGGAACAGGGCGAGTTCGCCGTCTGCGAGCGGATCGTCGGCGAATTGGGGCTCGATATGCGTCTCATTGACGTCGAGCACATCCTCGGCGGCGAACGCGTCATCATCTACTATTTGTCGGAGAACCGCGTCGATTTCCGCGAGCTGGTCAAGCGGCTCGCCGCTGAGTTTCAGACGCGCATCGAAATGCGGCAAATCGGCGTTAGGGACGAGGCGAAGCTGCTGGCCGACTACGGCGATTGCGGCAAGCCGGTCTGCTGCAACACGCACCTCTCCGAAATGCCGCCGGTCAGCATGAAAATGGCCAAGCTGCAGAAGGCCACGCTCGATCCCACGAAGATTTCGGGCCGTTGCGGGCGGCTCAAGTGCTGCCTGCGCTACGAATACGACGTCTACGAGGAATTGCAAAAAGAACTGCCGCCTGTCGGTGTCGAGGTGATCACCTCCAAAGGCCGCGCGCGCGTCCTCGCCCAGGAGATCCTCGCCAGCCAACTGTTAGTCGAAACCGAAGACCACCGTCGAGTAATGATCCCGGCCAGCGACGTCCTCACGGTCCTCGGCAAGCCAACCTAGCCGGTCTTTTTTTCGTATTGTCATCTCTGAGTCTCGGCGCCAGTCTCGGGTTACTTGTTCTATGACCGATTCCGCAGCCCGTTTCGCTCAATTGCTTCGTGACGACCCGCGCTATGCGCCCGAGGCGTACAAATTCGTCCGCGAGGCGCTGGAGTTCGCCCAAACCTCGCTCGGCATGGGACAGCCCAAGCCGACCGAGCCCTCCCCGTTCGAAACGGCCGAATCGGAAGAGCCGCGAACCGGGGATCGCCATCTTACCGGCCAGGAGTTGTGTGAAGCGATCCGCTGCTACGCGCTCGACCAGTTTGGCTATATGGCCAAGTGCGTGATGAATAGCTGGGGGATCCACGAAACCGGCGACTTTGGCGAGATCGTGTTTAACCTGATCCGCATCGGCAGCATGTGCAAAACGCCGGACGACCGCCGCGAGGATTTTGACGACGTCTTCGATTTCGACGAAGATCTGCACGGCCAGTTCAAAATCACGATGCCGAAGGCCCCGTAACGCATGACCTCCCGCTCGGCCCGACGCAACGGCGCCCCGACCACTTCGCGCGTTGTCGATCCGCGCGCGAACCGAAGTTCCGCCGCCGTCGAGCCGCCGAAGCCGCTACCGCGGCGCCCCATAATACTGGCGATCAGCGGCGCCTTGCTCCTCGTCTGGCTGGGCGTTCTCTGTTGGCTCGCCTGGCACGGTTGAGTCGAGACCTCGGGCGCAACAAAAAAACCGGGGAAGTCGCAATTTCGCGTCCTTCCCCGGCAATCGTTTTGCAGTTCCCGAACGGGACCTATTTGCGACGGCGAATCACCACGGCCGCCAACGCGGCGCTGATCCCCAGCAGGGCCAGGCTGCCCGGTTCAGGAATGATCCGCACGACTTCGTCGCCACTGAAGAACGAGACGTACAAGGCGCCGTCCGGGCCGAACTCCAGATCGCCGACCGAGGGTTCGCCCGGTCCGCCGAAGCCAGTGCCGATGACGGTCGCGTTGCCCAAGTCGTCGAACCGCACCAACTCGCCGCTATCGCGGCTGATACCGTACAGGGAATCGCCCCAGAGCGCGTCGCCGGGGCCGAATTCCAGTTGGAATCCCCCCGGGCCCGGATTTGGGTCGGTGTAGAAGTTGGCGTTCACCAGCGAACCGTCGGCGGCGTGAATGCGAATCACGCCCCCCGGACCGTCGGTATAGATATTGTCGTCCGCGTCGATCGCGATCGTGCCGTTGCGGCCGCCGAGGTCAAACAGTTCGGTCGGGTTACCTCCGGTGGTGAAAGCCACGGGGCCCAGATTGTCCGCGATCACGACGCGGCCGGTGCTGTCGAACTTCATACCGTTCGGGTTGGTCAACCCACTGCCGGTGTGGAAAATCAGACCGACCGTTTGATCGGGGTGAATCGCCCGCAGCGCGCCTTCGTCGCCGTCGCGTCCGCCGACGAGGACCGAGCCAGCCACGCCGCTAATGCTGCCGTCGGTGTCAAACAACACCGAATCGGGATCGGGAATCGCGGTGTCGCCATATTCGGCCACCGGGGCGCCGCCCGGGGCGACCACATGGATCTTGACCGGATCGGCCTCCGACCCCCCCGACCCGGAATTGCCGCGGCCGACGTACATCGCGCCGGTGGCCGGATCAAACGTCATCTCAACGGGGTCGGTGACATCGGCATAGTGCGATACGGTGAATCCAGGAACGATCGGCACCGCGACAGCCTGGGAGGCCCCCAATAGTCCGATGACTCCCGCCAACCACATCCTGCCTAAGTGTGTGCGCATGAAAATTGTTCCTTCAGGTTGCCAACGCGAAGTGTAACCGTCACTATCCTTCCAAGCGTGCGGCGAGCCCAATAAGAGCGCGACGAAGTTCCCAACTGCCGTGAAGCTAACGGCATTCAGCAAACGTCGCAAGCTTTCCGTCAAGGAAAAAACCGTTTGATCCGCCCAAATGCCGTAGCGCGACTACTCGCGGCGAGGTAAACTGCGCTGTTTGGGGCCATCCGGTTAACGTCAAATTTTTAGTGCAAGCGAGGCTCCGCATGGCAATCGCCATTCAACAGGTCATCCCCATTCTCCGCATCTTTGACGTGGCCAAAGCCAAGGAATTCTACCTGGACTTTCTGGGCTTTCACTGGGAATGGGGGCATCGCTTCGACGATACCGCGCCCCTGTACGCCCAAGTCTCGCGCGCTGGCTGCGTACTGCACCTCTCAGAGCACTACGGCGACTGCTGCCCCGGCGCAGCAGTTCACATCGTGATGACCGGCGTCGAGGAGTTTCATCAGGAACTGACCGACAAGAAATACGGCTACCTGCGCCCGGGCGTGAAGCGCATGTTCTATGGCGCCTTGTGCATGGAGGTCATCGACCCCTTCGGCAATCGCCTGCGCTTTAACGAGATGCGGGAGCCTGCCGCGACTGCCGCGAGCTAGTTCCCGAGCACCCCCTCGGGCAGCGCCGTCGTCCGAAACGCCGCCTCGACCGCGCCCCCTTCCGGGAGCGCCGCTTTGGCGCCGTGCGGGGTCATCAATAAGGCGTAAACCAGGTAATCGATCTTCTCGTCGAGGAACTTCCCCGACCCGTCGGCAAACCCCACGACGACCCCGGCCGCGTGCCCGCTCGACGGCCGCACGTGCTCTGGCCGGTTACTATCGGGGAGCGGCGGCTTCACGCCATTGATGAGCGCCTCCGCGGGTGGATTCAGAGTATTCCGCCACCACAGCCCCACGCGGCGTTCGTTCTGCCAGTCGGTCCACCGTACTACCTCCGTGCGGTCCGCAAGTGCGAGCGTGCACCCCGCGCCGTCGGGGATATCCGAGGTGCGCATCTGCACTTGCGGCATTCGTTGCCAACCCGCCGGCGGGCGCTGATCGTGGAACAAACCGTTGGCCGGCAAGTCCAGCCGGCCATAGAGCGTCACATTGGAAGCGTCTTGAAGACCGCAGTTCACCGCATAA
>CAZUBB010000049.1:10447-16882 GCA_964618485.1 uncultured Pirellulales bacterium | reverse complement strand
GCCTCCCGGCGCATAGCGTCGCGAGATTTCTTGTCGTCCTAAGTACGGCAAAAGCACGAAGGTCCAGCTCACATCTTTCACATTGCCGGGACGCCCCAACTGCTCGCGCCAGCCCGGCAGACGGTTCTTCGCCTGTTCATAGCTGGCGATCGCCCCCTGAAGTTCATGCTGCCGATTCAGGCACGTCGCCTGGCGCGATGCGCCGCGCGCGGCCAAGATCGCGGGCACCGTCAAGGCGATCAAGACGCCTAACAGAAAAATAACGATCAACAGTTCGATCAGCGTGAATGCTCGGCGCATGGAGAGTCCTCCCGTCGTCAACATAAATCGCGCCCCAGGCCGGGTAAAGCGCCGGACAAACAAGATTGTGGAGCCGGAAGGGCGAGCGCCCGGAGCAACGGCCGCTTCCGCTCCAAAACGATCGTTTAAAGCTCCCCGCTCACGCCGTATGCCTCGCGCTCGAACGGATTGTCCAAGTACGGCCGACCTCCGCGCAGCCATAGCACCAGCGAACAGCCGAGATACGCCGGCCCCATAAACGGCCCCCAGCGTTCGAACTGGCGGACGTGGACCAACTCGTGCTCGCGCGAGATGTCGAGCGCCGCCTCGGTCTGCGCCAGCACGGTGTGGCCGAGCGTCACGGCCATCGTCGATTCGCCCAGCGGCAGGTGGCGTACGAACCATTGCACGCCACCGCTGTGAAACTCGATCACGCCGCAACGCCGCTGGACGCATCCTCCGCGGCACATCCCCAGGAGGCCGATCGACAGCCCTAGCAGCGTGTACGGGGACGCCCAAGCGATCGCTAGAACGCGCCATAGGCGTGTCATGATCGTCGCTTCTCCCACGCAATTGTTTCCGAGTACGCTTCTGCAATCTTAAGCGCTGGCAGGGGAACGGGCAGTGCGCCACATTCTACGGAACGGCTCGTCGGAGCGACCGAAGCCTGCGCCTTGCCGTTCGCTTGTTGACCCAAGGTGGCCTGGCGCATATCTTTAGGCCAGTCGCAACGGCCCCAGGGCCAGCGACGCCGTTGGGACGATCCGGCGGCCTATCGAGGCGGTGGTGAACGAAACGCTCCACGCCCTGCACGCGAGGCTTCCGCATGAGTACGGGAGAAGGCGCCGGAACGGAATTACGTACGTCCCGGGGAAGGAATTACCCCGCCATCCGGCAATTCACGGTGTTTCTCGAAAATCGCGTCGGCCAGCTCCTCGAAGTGGTTCGGCGCTTCGAGGGAAGCCGCGTCCGGATCGTCGCCTTTTCCATCGCGGATAGCGCGGAATGCGCGTTTGTCCGCTTCCTGCTCAGCCACCCAGAACAAGGACGCGAAGTCCTCGAGCGGGCCGGCCTGGCGATGGTGGAAAGCGACTTGATCGGCGTTGAACTCCCCGAGGGCCCGCAACCGCTTCTGCGGGTCTGCACGGCGCTCCTCCAGGCCGAGGTCAACATCACCCAGGCCTATCCGCTCCTGGTCCGTCCACGCGGACGCCCGGCCGTGGCCCTGATGGTGGATAACATCGACGTCGCCTTGGACACCTTGGACAGTAAGGGCTTCGTGACGCTTACTGAAGGGGACCTCCTCGAAGACGAGGAGTAAACCGGCGAAAGAACGCTGCTTTGCAGTGGCCAATCGACCCGACTCGCCTTGGCGGGATCGGCGCTTCGGGCGTAAAATGGGGTGGCGCAGCGGCTTGGGGCGATTGTGCCGCCCGGTTCGCGCTTGTTTACCCATCGTGGCTCCTCGTGGCGTCTCATGTCTTACCGCTCTCTCAAGCGTTTGGTCGGCGAAACCAGCTTGGAGCGGAAGTGCCGCTACCTGTTCGGCGCCTGCCTGTTTTTGCTGATCTCCGGCAGCTTCTTCATTTACTCGCAGCAGACCGAACTGCTCGTCGAGCGGAACAACCTCCGCACCGGCAAGTGGTTTGCTGACGACTTCGTCGGCGACCGCCATTCGCTCATCTACCAGTCCGAGGTCGCCAAGCAAGGTGGCGAAGAGGACATGACCTTGTCCGTCGAGAACCTGCAGAAGGACTTTCGACGCGATAATTACAAGGCGACCTTCCTGCACCACCGTTCGTCGGACGACGAGTTCAGCAGTATCCCGTCCGGCGACGACGAGTGGGACGCCCTCACGACGCGGTTTCCCGTGCATCGCCCGCCCGACGCGACCGGCGCCAGCGACGACGCCGTGGAGGCGTTCTCGGGCATCTCGAAAGATGGCCTGCAGTATCTCTACTACCAGCCGATTCGGGCGAGCGCCAGTTGCGTGGATTGCCACCGGCTTCACCGGCCGTATTGGACGGAAGTGATGGGGGACGCCGAGGCCGACGCCGCGCGGCTGGCGATTACCGAGGGGGACGCCCTCGGCATCGTAAAGCTGGAGTTCCCCCGGGCGCAGGCCGACTCCGACCTGAAGAAAAACCGCGCCACTCTGGCTTCACTGGCCATCGTGACGGTGTTCCTGGCGATGATCGCCTCCTGGGCGATCGTGAAATACGTGATCGCCAAGCCGCTCAAGCACTTGCGGGACGTCAGCGACGCCATTAGCCGCGGCAACATGGAGATGCGGGCCGACATTCAGACGGCCGACGAATTCGAGGAGCTGGGCATCGCGTTTAATCGCATGCTCCGCCACTTAATGGCCGTGCAGCAGGAATTGCGCGAAGTGAATTCCGACCTCGACGGCAAGGTCGATCAACTCGCTCAGGCCAACATGCGGCTCTTCGAGGCGAACCGGCTGAAGGGCGATTTCCTCGCCACGATGAGCCACGAGTTGCGGACGCCGCTCAATAGCATCATCGGCTTCAGCGACGTACTGGCCTCGATCCGCACGCTCGACGAAAAGCAAAAGCGGTACGTGCTCAACATCCAGAAGTCGGGCAAAGTGCTGCTGGAGATGATCAACGAGGTGCTCGACCTCGCGAAAATCGAAAGCGGCAAGATGAACGTCCGCCCGGCGGCGTTCCGCATCGAGCACGTGCTCCACGCGCAATGCGACATGGCCCGGCCGCTGACGGAAAAGAAAAACATCGATCTCGACCTTCACATCCAGGAAGGCGTGCCGGAGCTGTTCCAGGACCAGGCCAAGATTCAGCAGATTTTCAATAACCTGCTGTCAAACGCGATTAAGTTCACGCCCGAAGGAGGCCGCATCACGGCCACGGTGACCAAGGACGCGAACCAGTTAGTTCTTGTCGTCGCCGACACGGGCGTCGGCATCGCGCCGGAGGATCAGACCTCGATCTTCGAGAAATTCCGTCAGGGGAGTTCCGTTTCCCCCAGCGGCGACACCATGACGCGCGAGTACTCCGGCACCGGGCTCGGCCTGTCGATCGTCAAAGAACTTTGCCGGCTGCTCGGCGGCGAAGTCTATCTCGACAGCGAACTCGGCAAAGGAAGCACCTTCACGGTCCGCGTCCCCTGGGTGCTGAACGACGTCGCCAACCTGCAAGGCACACTCATCGAAGCCGCCAATGACCTGGCCCGCATGGTCTCGCGGCCGGAATTCGACCGGGCAACAAACGCCCCGCCCCTCGCGGCCGCCAACGTGGATTAGACGTCCGTCTTGCTCGCGCCTTCGGCAATTCCACGCCGCACGAGACGCACGCAGCCCACGATGATTGCGGTGTTCAGCACCGTGAAAATGAGAAAGACGCTCAACCCGCCCATCTGACTTGCGTCGGCGTGCTTAGGAAACAGCGGCGCGAGATCGGTCGTCGCCAGGCGAATCGTCTCCCGCACCGCCGAAGCGCTTAAGAGCGTCACCACCCACGCCAGCGTAGCGATCGCGAGCAAACTCCGAGTCAGCCCGGCGCGCAACGTTTGCACCCACACGCTCGCTTGAACTGCCGCGCCGAGCCCAGCAACGATCACGTACGGGAGCGCGAAGCGCCCCAACACCAGGTTTCGCACCGTCTCAGGCGACCGCATGACGTAAACCAGCGCGGCGATCGCGGCGACGGTTAGCCCTCCCAAAGCGCCGATCGCCAGCCTGCGCGCTTCGAAGGCTGCCGGCGCATCGCCGTTGTGATTTAGCGCATCAATCTGCCATCCGGCGATGGCCGCCAGGCTGGAGAACGCGATTCCCAGCCAGATGAGCGTCCGCAACACGACCGCCGACACCGATAGCGAGACGCTCCCCGTCGCGTAAATTTCGGCCCAGCGGTCGGAGTCCGCGGCGATGAGATTGTTCGCGGTCCAGCAGAAACCGACGAACAAAAACAGCGCCGCGTTGAACGCCACGAGCGCGCCGCGCGCGGGAAGCGGCCACTTATGGACCGCGGAGCTCTTGATCACATACAAGAGATAAAACGCCGCGATCAGCACCGGCACCACCATCATCCACCGCCAACCGAGCAGCAAGTTCGCCGTGTAGAAGTGCCGCGGGTAGACGATCTGCACAAACAACAGCGGCGCCACGCCGGCGGTGATCGCGGCGCTCAACGCAAAAGGGAGCCAATCGCGCAACAGGCACGCCAGCGGTTGGTTGGCCCGCGCCTCCTTTTCACCCCCGGGCGCGACGGTCGCCCAGGCGACGTAAAGGCTTCCGGCCACCACGTAGTGCATAAACGCGTGATGCACGGCGAACGTGGCCACGTAGAGCGCCAGGTAGAACGCCGTCGCGCCTGGGAAGCCGAAAGGAAAAACTTCGTCCATTTACGGCTGATCCTCTTGGCGGTCAAACTTCGTAGCGTCTCCAGGCAGCGTGCCGGCCTCGTCCAGCCAGCGTTGAATCTGCGCAGTGACTTGCGGATCGTTGCTTACCGCCCAGTCGGTCGCTTTTCCTTCCGTCGACCAGCGCAGGAACTGCACCAGGGACTCTAACTCTTCTGCGGTCCCGGCGAACGGCGGCATGAATGGCTTCGTGTGTTGCAGCTTGGCGATATTCATCCGCATCTGGTCCAGATCCCAGGTGTGCGTCAGATCGGTCAGCGCGTTCATCCCTTCCACGGTGTGGCACACCGCGCACAACCGTCGGCAAACCCGCGCGCCACGGTCGAGCTGCTCGTTCGGGAACGCTTGCCAGTCGCGCGTCGGAAACGGATCGTCCGCCAGGCAGCCCACGGTGCGATAATGCGCCACGTCCTCGGGCCGGATCGCGTTGGAATACAGCTCGTGCCGAATTGAAAACGGTTTGCGAGCGCCTTCGCGGACAAACTCGCCGCCGCCGGTTGCGCCAAAGGCGAGCAGCAACAGCAGTGTCGCCGTGGCGCCGTTGATGTACAGCTTCTGCAGCCAGAGCCCAAAGACGGCGTAACCGCCGATCGCCAGCGAAGCGCCGACCGAGATATTGAGGAACAACGTCATCGCCGCGCTGCCGCCGGTCACCCAGTTGCGGCTGTCGGCCGGCATCACTGCCAGGTACCACAGCCCCAGAAACGGCATCAGCACCATCGGCACCAGCAGGTGCGCGGCCCGATTGATCAGTCCGCGCCGCGCATCGCGGTCGAGCTCGGTCATCGTATTCACGACCACGCATGCCACAAGCGACGCCAGCGTCGTCGCCACGACGGTCCGAAAAAACAGGCTCGGCCAGAAGCTCGGGTTGAAAAAACCGTCCGAAATGCGGTGCGTCTCTAACCACCGGCCAGGCGTTAGTTGCCAGGAAAGAATCCCGTTAATAATGAAAAGACTCATCCAGGCGGCGAACGCATAGGTCGCAAGCAACGTCATCGAAGCCCGGTCGCTGAGCCGCGTGTGGTAGCGGTAAAAAAGGTACCCGGCGACGATCTCCAGGCAAAAAAACGTCCACTCCGCGGCCCACAGCCAGTGGAAGTTGTGAACCATTGCGCCAATGGTGTTCGCGCTCACCTGAATGGCGGTCAGCCAGATGCCGACGCCCGTCAGCGCGCCCATCACAAAGCTGATCAACAGCAGCGCCTTGAAATACCCCTCGACGAACCGGCGCGCATCCGGGTTGCGGCCGGTCATCGCGAGCCAATGGAAGTAGCACAGCAACATGCCGCCGCCGACGGCGAACTGCGCCAGGAACACATGCACCACCGCCACGCCGGCCATCACCATGCCTGGCATGAGGGGACTGAAGTCGTTAACCGGATAAACGTCGGGCATGAATCGCGGCGGAGCGGATGGTGGGAGAGTCGCCATTGCGGCGACGCCCGCGATCCGCTCCACCTGCCAGGTGAACGATTCACGTGCCGCTCGCCGCTACAGACATCGCAAGAAGGCGACCAGGTCCGCCTTTTCCGCGGTCGTCAACTTGGTTTCCAGCACCAGATTAAAGAACTCGACCGTATCTTCCAAGGTGAGCAGCCGGTCATCATGTAAATAGGGCGGCGAGTCCTTGATTCCCCGCAGCGGGAACGTCTTGATCGGCCCGTCGGCCGACGCCAGCCGGCCGTTGATCAGCTTCTCGTCGAAGAACCGCTCGACCTTCAGGTTGTGCATGGTGTTGTCGGTGTAGTACGGCGC
>CAZUBB010000049.1:0-10437 GCA_964618485.1 uncultured Pirellulales bacterium | reverse complement strand
AAACAGGGCGGGGTGGCAGACGGCGCACTGGGCCTTGCCGTGGAACAGCTTCTCGCCGCGCAGCTCGCTTTCCGTGGCCTGGCCCGGGTCGAGCCTGCCGAGGACGTTCAGCTTCGGAGCGGGCGGAAAATCAAGCAGCTCCTGGAACTCCGCCATGAATTGCACCTGGCTTCCCCGCTCCAGCGGATTCACTCCTTTTTTCGCGGCCAGGGCGATATCGCCGTCGAAATAGGCCGCGCGCTGTTCGAATTCCGTGAAATCCTCGATGGTCTTCAGCGCCCGCTGCGAGCCGAACAGCCGTTGAATATTCACGCCGCGCAACGTCGGTGTGTCGATCCGATGCCGATGCTCGTTGGGTCGGATATCCCCCACCGTGTGCGTGGCGGCGTTCGTGTGGCCGTTGGCGTGGCAATCGAAGCACGACACGCCGAGGCTCGCATGCAAGCTGCGGCGATCGTCCGTGGCGTTAAACTGCTGCTGCGGGAAGGGCGTCAGCAACAGCCGCAAGCCTTCCAGTTGCTTGGGATTCAAGCAGTCCTTGAACAACTCGTAGTAGTTCGCGATCGTCACCAGTTGCCCCTTGGAGACATCCCCCAAGTCCGGCCGCGTGGTCAGGTAAATCGGCGCCGGAAACTCCGGCAGTAAGTGTTGCGGCAGGTCGAAATCGAGGTCGAAGCGCGCCAGATCCCGCGCATTCTGCTTCAGCACTTCATCGATTTGCGGCTTCGGAAAGACCATCCCGCCGGCTTCGTGATGCGGGTGCGGCAGCGGGAAGAATCCCGCCGGCCAGGCCTTCAGCTCTTTCATCTGCGCCGGCGTCAGTCCGGCGAGCTTCTCCCAAGTCACCCCCTGTGGGAGTCGCACGCGCACGCCTTCCTGAATCGGCTTCCCGCGCGACATCGTGACGCCTTTCGCGGGCCGATCGGCGAGATCGTACCGCTCGACCAGCAGTTTCTGCTGCCGCTCCGCAAACTTCGGCTTCTCCGCTTCCATGCGTTTCACCAGCGAAGCAAAATCCTCGATCTCCTGGGAGAACAATCGCGCCGGCGACGCAACCGCGCAGGCGACTCCCAACACCATCAACCACGAACGAAGAAACTTATGGGCGCTCATAACGGGCTCCTGCAGAAGAAAGCCACGGAGAAGAAAAACGCGCAGAGAGGGCGCAAGGCCATGCGAGCAATCTACCCCGGCCGCAGCGCAAGAAGCAAATACCACGCCAGAAAGGAGCCAGTAGTTAGGAGAACGGAGTATGAAGCTCGGAGTACGGAGTTGGAAGTCGTCGCCTCTCCGTTCTTTTCTCCTTCTCTGCTCCCACTGAAAACTGAACACTGAAAACCGAAAACTCCCTACCCCCCCTGCATCATCCTTGATCGCGCCATCGCGTCTTCCGCGTCGCGGATGTACGCCATGTTGCCGGTGCCGGCGTAGGCGCGCTGATACGTCACGCTGAGCGCTGTGAAGCCGAACGCGTCCTGCGGCTGCAGTTCGCACACTTTGCGGCCGTGGGCGATCGCGTCCTCGTGCCGGCCGAGCCGCCCCAGGACCACGGCCAGGGCCGAATGCGCCAGCGCGAAACTCGGGTCCAGGGCCACGATCTCCTCGAATTTGGCGGCCGCCTCTTCCAGCTTTCCGTCGTCCTTGAGTCGGTCGGCCTGGTCGTAAAGCTCGTGGCTGGTGGGCATGGCGTCATTCCTTACTGGCGGTTGGCAAGTCAATCGGAGCATTTTAACGCCTCCCCGGCCGCCGCCGAGGGGCGCGTGCGAGGCCGCACATGGTAAACCTTGCCGGTCAGCGAAATGGCGCAAAGGCTCTCGGCACGCCCGGAAGCGGACTTCAGCCGTGCATCCGTCACAACCGATATTTTGCGAAAGAGCGTTGCGACTGCCTGGAAGGACGGTCCGACGCCGGCGGCGCCCGACTCGCCGCTCCCAACGCAAAGTCACCCAGCGCGAGGCGCATCGTGAAAATCCATCCCCTGGCGGTCGTCAGCCCCGAATGCGACCTCGGCGCCGACGTGGAAATCGGCCCGTTCGCCGTCATCGAACCCGGCGTCTACATCGGCGAAGGCTGCCGCATCAATAGCCGCGCGATCATCAAAAAGGGGACCATGCTCGGCCCGAACAACCACGTCTGCGAAGGCGCGGTCCTCGGCGGGCTGCCGCAGCATTTACGGATGCCGGAGCACGTCGGCGACCTGATCGTCGGCGAGGGGAACACGTTCCGCGAAAGCGTAACGGTCCATCGCGGTATGTGCCCGGAACACCCGACGGTGATCGGCGACAACAACTTCCTGATGGTCAACGTACACATCGCGCACGATTGCATCCTCGGCAACAACATCGTGCTCGCCAATAACGCCATGCTGGCCGGACACGTGACGGTGGACGATCGCGCGTACATTTCCGGCGCCGTGGCCGCGCACCAGTTCTGCCGCATCGGGCGGTTCGCGATGGTCGGCGGGCAGGCGCACGTGGTGAAAGACATTCCGCCCTACGTGACGATCGACGGCGCCAGCACGCTCGTCGTGGGACTGAATCTCATCGGCTTGCGCCGCAACGGCTTCACCGACGCCGACATTCAGCAGCTCAAGGCCGCGTACCGATTGATTTATCGCAGCGGCCTGCGCTGGAACGACATGCTCGCCACGCTGGCGAAGGATTTTTCGACGGGCCCAGCCACGGCGTTCAGCGAATTCTTCGCCGGCGGCAAACGTGGCTTCACGCAAGAACGCCGCATGCCCCCCAACGCCACGATCCGCATCCGCCACGCGTTCCAGGAAGAAGAACGCGAACGCCGGGCGGCGGCGGGGTAAGAAAGCACTCCCCAAGATGCGGAGTTGGAGATTCGTCGATCGGCAAGCGACTCATTCGCTCGGCGCCATGGTGTACTTTAACCAGAACTCGTGGTGCTCATAAATTCCCCAGTGCCAGAGTAGAATCGCGCGCGACGGAACCTTTTAGGGACGGACGACGTGAGGCCTACGTCCTGGCGGAAGAGCCCCTCATTCCAATAGAGCGTGTTGTCGAACACAAGATCAGTCGTAGCCTTATCCGGATTGCGTGAAGGTTGATAACGCATTCCGCAAGCAAAGTGTTCTGGCGTCGGCGATACGCGCGGATTGTCACTTCCACCTCGCGCAACTCCTGGGCGGGTGGCCACGAATTGCCCGGCGCCAAGAAAACGCCGACGCATGTCGATCCGCGCCCTTTCATCGAGCGGCTTGCGTTGCGCAAGCCATTCGCCGCGGAGTCGATGGTTGCGAACATCGGCAAATAGTGGCATCACCGCGTTTGCTGTAATCGGGAACGGTTTGTTCTAAGGTTCGAGTCTGCCAAGGGGCCAGGCGACGGGCGTCTCGAAGCGACCGTGTTGGGGCCCCGTGCCCTTCCCCGTTGTTTTCTGCCAACGTTCAGCTTGTCCACTATTTCGTCGCCGGCTGGAAAATTGACTGGGCGAAATTGTAGAGCCCCTTCTTCCAATGCTCAAAGTCGTGCGCGTGCTCGTCGACGTGCCAGATGTGCGGGACGTCCTTTTCCTTCAAATGGGCATGCACACCCTGGCTGACACGGATCAGGCCGTCCTTGTTCCCGCACGAGACATACAGCAGCTTCAGTTGCTCTTTGGTCTTCTCCGGGTCGGCGACCAGTTGCTCCGGCGGGCTGGTGTTGGGCGCGGACGAGAAGCCGCCGACCCAGGCGAACACGTCGAGGTTCGAGAGACCGATGTTGAGCGCCTGTCCGCCCCCCATCGAAAGCCCGGTCACCGCGCGATGCTCGCGGTCGGCAAACACGGAATAGTTGGCTTCGATGTACGGGATGATGTCCTGGAGCAAATCCTTCGTAAAGGGCTCGCCCCACCCGCCGAAACCGCCGCCAGGTCCGCCGCGACCACGGCCTCCGCCATCAGCATTCGGCTCGGCCGTGGCATTGCCATTGGGAAATACGACCACCATCGGCTCGATTTTCCCGTCGGCGATGAGATTGTCCAGGATGACGTTTGCCGCGCCCCCGCGCGCCCATTCCTCGCGCTCGTTGCCCCCGATGCCATGTAACACATAGAGTTGGGGATACTTCTGGTCCTTCGAATAGCCAGGCGGCGTGTAGACTTGCATCCAGCGTTTGACGCCGACTGTCTTGGAGTCGTAGTCGATTCGCTTGAGCTCCCCCTTGGCGACGCCCTCGCGCGGTTGGTCAAAGCCCTCGGGTGGTGACGGGAAGGCCGGCTTGTCGTCCTCGTTGAGCACAATCGGGCCGCCAAATCCGCCACGACCACCACGTCCGCGCCCTTCGCCGCGCCGAGGGGCGTCGTCGGAGGGTTGTGCTTCGCCATTAGCATTCGCGTCCGCGCGTTTCGCCACGGCCTCGCTCGAGCCGAAGTCGCCCACCTTCCGCGTGAACGTGATCCCGTCGTCCGAGACCTTGCCGGTGAACGTGATTTGAATCTCTCGGTCCTGGATCTTGAGCGTCTCGACGAACGACACCGTGTCGCCGTCGATCTTGCCCTCCTTCAACTCGACGTCGCGCGTCTCGCCGTCGAGCTCGACGCTTGCATTTCCAGTCAGCGTTGCTCCGTCAGGCTGGAGCACGAAAGTGTATTTCTGCAAGCCGCGCTGCGTCTCGAACTCGGCTTTCCATGCGCCAGCAATGTCTTCCGCCCAGGCCGGTTGTGAATAGGCGACGAGGGCCAACAGTAAGGCCGCGGTTCTCGTGATCATGTCCAGGTTCCCTGCGGGGTGAGCGACTGACGCGATTCGGCGGACGGCTGCCTGCAGGATCAAACCCCGCAGGCTGCGGGACGGACTCTCATTCCTGAAACAAAAGCGGTGCGATCTCCCGCAAACTGCGGCGCCAGGACTGCCACTCGTGAGCCGTCTCCGGAGAGACATAATAGTGCGCGTTGACTCCGGCCGCCTTGAGCGCCTCGACGTTCGCCTGGGGATCGCCGCCGAATCCGCCGCGGCGGTTTTCGCCGCCGACTTCTCGGCTGCCATAGCTGACGAACACCAGCTTGACCTGCTTTTTGAAGTCCGGCTTGTCGGAGATGTCCTCGGCGCTGATGCTGCCGCCGCTGAACAGCCCGATCTGAGAGAACTTATCGAGGTGTTTCAACGTGATGAATTTCGTCTGTGCGCCGCCCATCGAGAGGCCTGCCATCGCCCGGTGCGGCTGATCGGCGACGGTGCGGAAGTTGGCGTCGATGTGGGGAATCAGCTCGTCAACAAGTACGCGTTCGAAGGCGCTGAAATCCCATCGGCCAGGGCCACCGCGGCGCGGCGGCGGGGCGTCTGCGGCGCCGCCTGCAGCAGCAGCGGGCGCGGCCGCAGCCGGGGCAGCCGCCCCTGCAGCGCCGGGAGCCGGCGGTGCCTCTGGACCGCGTCGGCCGCCACCGAAGGGGATGTCGTTCGTCATCCCATAGGTCATCACGATGATGAAGGGCTTGACTTTACCTTCGGCAATGAGATTGTCCATGATCAAATTGGCGTGGCCTTGCACGCCCCAGCCGTATTCGTTTTCACCCCAGCCGTGCTGCAAGTAAAGAACGGGATAGCGTTTGTCCGTTTCCTGATCATAACCCGGCGGCGTGTAAACAAACGCGCGGCGCGTGGCGTCGGTGCTTGGCGAGAAGAACAGAATTTCCCGCAGTTGTCCGTGGGGCACGTTCTTCGCAGCATAAAAGTCCTGATCGCCGGCGGGGATCTCCACCGCGCTCCCCCAGCGATTGGCCCCGAAGAAGAACATGCTGCTGGGGTCGGGAACTTCGGCCCCGTCGATGTTGATCGTGTAATAGTGAAAGCCCTCGTCCAAGGGGCGTGTGTAGCCGACCCAGGCGCCGTCGTCCCCCTTGGTGAACGTACTGCTGTCGCGGAAGCTCACCGAAACGCTCTGAGCCTGCGGCGCCACGATGCGAAACTTGACGCGCCCCTCCGAGTTCACCTGCGGATACTCCTTGCCCGGCTGGTTGGAACTCGCCGGCTTCCAATCGTCCTTTGGAGTGCTCGCAGAATTGTCCTGGGCGATGCATGGCTGGCCGACGAGAAGCAACGCGACCATGAAGAGTGTCCGTTTTGCTCGCATAGCGTTTCGACCCTGTGTGAGAAGATGAAGTGGAACGTGCGCCGCACTGCCTTGGAAGGCCAACGACATCCCGCGGCGCGTCGCAAAAGTCATGCGTATACGTACCATCCGGGAATGTACCGTGACCGGCGTCGAAATGCAAACTTTTCTGCGGGGCACCCGGTTGCGGGCCGCTTCGGCCTTCAAGAGACGCTGCCGTTACCCACGCCGTGCACGAGTGGTTTAACAGAAAGTTCCGTTGAAGCGGCCAGACTCGTTGCGCTTCAACACTCCAACTCCGGCGTTACGCGCCAGGCGCCCCGAGGGCTCACGCCTTGAACCTGCGGCGCCGTAGGCGGCCGGCAGGTTCTTGAATCGACTTTACGAAGTCCGTGTTGAACCAAGGCCTAAGTGTTGTCACCACTCGCTCTGGGGCCAGAGATCGTTTTCTGCACCCGTCGATCGCTACCGCTGCTGACTCCAGGCCGCGCCACATGAAGCATGCCTGTGTTTTCCGCGGCTCAATCGATTCTGTTGACGAATGGACTCAGAACTCGTTTACTCAGGACGCGCAACTCATCATCGCCTTTTGCGGGCCAGCCACCAGGGCAATAACGGTGACATCGTCGCCACCATGACGAACGTGGTCGGCTCCGGCAGGTTCGACAGCGAAACTGTCACTCCGAAATGGTTCCGCACGTTATTCACGTCCACAAGATCCACGACGTTGTCGCCGTTAGTGTCCCCGGAGATACCTTGGCCCGCTTCGCCGAAATGATTGCGAACATTGTTGAGATCAACGAGATCGACGAATCCGTCGCCGTTGGTATCGCCGAGGACTCCGACACCCGCCAACGTGACTTCGCCCGTCTCGAATAGCAGGCTGGTATCCCAAAGGAATGGACTATTGAGCCGAAGCGTGCCATCCGGAGCGACTCCAGTCCAGTCGAACACTTTGAACGTGCGTCCGACCTGAGACGCCACGTTCACGTCCGGCGCAAAGAGAAGCTCTATTTCGCCGCGAAGTTGAACCGTGATGCCCGCCGCGAAACGAATCGTCGAATCCCAGGCGTCGTCCTCGAACATAAGTCGCAACGAACCTTCACCGCTAATCAGCGCGAAATCGTTGACCAGAATCGGCAGCGGAGCCCTGGAGGGTTGCATCGGCAAATTGCCGTCGTCGTCAACCACCACGAGGAGGTCCCCGCCCGCAAGAAACAAGCCGTTGACGACGCCGTTCTTCATGATCGTGTTTTCCAGCACCGCGCCGCTTGTCGAATTCATCGTGGCGCCGCGCAGATCGGCGAACGAGAAGTCCGCGCCGTTAATGGTCGCGGACTGAAAGTTCGCATTATTGAGACGCGATCCGGAAAAGTTCGCATCGGTCAGGTTCGACAGCGTGAATCGCGCACCGGCGAGCTCCTGATGCGAAAGGTTCCATCCCATGAGCTCATTGTTACCCAGGTCGAGCGCACGGAGATCACCGGACTGGTGGCTTTGCGTCGAATAGAGCTGCTCGGCGGTGAATCCTAGCGCCACGGTGTAACGTAGTTCGGCCGCGCGAATGTTAGCGCCGGAAAAATCGGTTCCGGCAAGGGTGGACTGGCGGAAATTGACGCCGGTCAGATCTTGACCGGAAAGATCCCAATCATGGAGATCGTTCGACGACAGGTCGGTCCCGGCGAGATCGTGTCTCTGGTAATTGCTCGTCGAGTAGAGTTGACCGGACACAAAGCCTCGCTGTGTCGCCTCAGAAAAATTGGCGCCTTGCAATTCGGCGCCGTTCAATACGGCCCCATTCCACTTCGCGCCGGACAAATCCGCACCGCGCAGATCCGCCTGAGCGAAGTTCGCGTTCGCTAAATCGGAGCCGACGAGCGCCGCGCCATCAAGTCTCTGCGCCGCAAAGTTCCATGACGTGAGATCGCGATACTTGAGCGAAATGCCTGTCAAATCGCCTTGCTGATAACTCGCGGTCGAATAGAGTTGGTCCGCACTGAGCGATGTAGCGGACTGGATCCGATCGAACTTGGCGTCACGAATGATCGCGTTGCCAAAACTCGCTCCGGTAAGCGTGGAGCCCGATAAGTTAGCTCCGGTCAGATCGCAGGAGGAAAAATCCGCGTCAGCGAGGTTCTTGCGCTCGAAGTTCCAGCCCGTAAGCTGATTATTGCTCAGGTTGAGCCCCGTCAGATCGCGGTCGCGATAGCTGTCGGTCGAGTAGAGTTGCTGCGCGACAAATCCCCGCGATGTCGCCTCTCGGAAGCTCGCGCCTCTTACGTCTGCGGAACTGATGTCGGTTCCTGAAATCGTTATGGCTTCAAAAGACCAGCCGCGCAAATCGCCGCCGGCAAAACTGACGTCAGACAGGTCGGCGGCCCGGTAATTGGCGGTCCGGTAGAACTGCTCCGCGGAAAGGCCGTGTGTAGTCAAAGCGCCGACCGACGCGCCCGCGACGTCGGCATTCTCCCAATTAGACCCTGGCGCTTCATTCTTCCCGAATCGAACGCCGACCAACCTGGCATTGCGAAAGTCCGCATTGGTCAGGTCGCCCAACTCGATGCGCGCCCCGGATAAGTCTGCGCCTTCAAATGACGCGCCCACCAGGCTGACATTCACCCATGTCGATTCCGACAACTGCTTACCAGCGAAGTTCCAGCCATCCATGGTTTCGTTCCAGAATTTAATGGCCGACAGATCATTGGATTGGTAGGTGGCTGTGGAATACAACTGGGCCGCGGTGAAGCCCCGTGCTGTCGTTTGATTGAAAAGCGCCTTTCGGACCACCGCGCCGCCAAGAGTAGCGCCATCGAAGGCAGTCTCGATTAACATAGCCTCCTCGAGATTCGCGCCGGTGAGATCCGCGCCGGATAGGTCCGCTTGAAATAGGTCTGCCCGCACCAGTAAAGCTTCGCGAAAGGATGTGTTATTTAATCGCGTCATCCGAAACTTAGCATCAGTAAGATTCTGAGAATCGAGATTCCAGCCAGTCGCGAAATTGAGATTCATATTGATCCCAGATAAGTCGCGATTGACGTAACTGGCGGTCGAGTACAATTGCGCCGCCGAGAATTCGCCCACAACTTCCCCAAAATGCGCACCGCGAATATCCGCGCCTGTTAAGTCGGCACGCGATAACATGGCGCGATAGAAGTTCGCGCCCACGAGCGAGGAGCCGTTCAACTTGGCTTCGTAAAGGCTTGCTTGGTTAAACCATGCTCCCGCCAGGTTAAATCCGCGCAGATCCGCATACGATAGATTGTAGTTCGACGCCTGCATTCCTGGGCCGGGCGACAAGTTATAAGTGATCACTTCGCGAGTGTCCCATCGATAAATGGCAGCTGGGACAGAACCAGCGCAAAACGGGACCAACAACATGCCGGTCATGGCGCGGCGCGATCCGACCCGTCGGATCATGTTCTGTGTGCTCGCAAAAACGGCCGTCACAGCGCCTAGCAGCAATCCGGCCGGCTCTGGCACGGGGGTGCCGACCGGCGCCTGTCGTGATGCCCCAAAATGATTCCGGACCGCATTCAAGTCGTTTAAGCCGACACTTCCATCGCCGTCGAAATCGCCGCCGCTCCAATCCGCCGCGGCGCCGAATCCGTTGCGGATGACATTCAAGTCCGCCAGATCTACATTGCCGTCCAGATCGGCGTCGCCGAAATACGTGTTGACCACGTCGTCCAGCCACTCCTGCAAGTCTTGGCTGTCGACGGCGCCGCTCGCATCGAGGTCGTACATCGGATCGTCGGCGCCCGTCGCGATGGCGCCGCGCAGCAATTCCAGGTCGGAAACGGTCGCCGAGCCGTCCGCGTTGAAATCTCCGAGCGTCACGTTGCTGAGAAAGCCATCGCCAAAGGGGATCGTCTGATTGGGCGATGTAAACAACGACTGCAAATTGACGACTTCGCCGCCGATGCGCACGAAGACGTCGATCGTTCCGCGTTGCGCGCCGACGAACAGCGTCGAGCCGTGCAGCAAGGTGAGTCCGTCGTCAGCGCCCCGGCCCCACAAGTACAACGCCTCCGGGTCCTCGTCGCTTCGATTGCCGTTATCGACCCATTCCAGCAGGTTCAGACGTGAAGCCTGCTGCTCATCTCCGACGATCAGCCGACCGATGCCGAAATTGCCTTGATTGGCCGAGACGGAAACGTTCGGCCCGAGATTGATTCCCGCCGCTTCGAGCGACACGAGCCCATTGCCGGTGAATTGCAGAATGCCTCGTGACATGGCGGCGTCCGCTTCCTGAGTCGCCCGATTGCGTAGAGTTCCGCCGAGCCGCAACTCGCCAAGGTGCTCGCGCACCACGAATCCTCCGGCGGTCAGCGTGGCCCTGTAAGAAATCTTGTGTCAGTCGGGGGAAGGTGATATCACCTTG
>CAZUBB010000048.1:14121-23673 GCA_964618485.1 uncultured Pirellulales bacterium | reverse complement strand
AATTGCTCGGCGATAGCCTCGCCCGTGTCGGTTTTGTGAAAGGACTGTTCTTTGGACGGCACTTAGCGTCGCGGCTTGCGCCGTATCCGCATTATCACGCGGACGACGACGTCGGCCGGCAAGCGGCGCAATTGCGCGCCTACTGCGAGAGCTCGATCGATCCCGTGGCGATCGATCGCGATGCGCGGATTCCAGACGCCGTGATCCGCGGTCTGGGTGCGCAAGGAGTCCTTGGCGCGTGTTTGCCGAAAGAATCGGGCGGCGGCGGACTCTCGCAAGTTTCGTACTGCCGGTTGATTGAGGTCCTTGGGCGCCACTGCTGCAGCACGGCGCTCTTCGTGAATGCGCATCATTCGATCGGCCCGCGCGCCATCGTCTTGTTCGGCACGCCGGAGCAGAAGGCGAAGTGGTTGCCGAAGCTGGCCACCGGCGAGTGGCTAAGCGCTTTCGCGCTGACCGAGCCCGACGCCGGGAGCGACGCCGGCAACGTGCAAACCACGGCCACGCCGACGCCGGATGGCAAAGGCTACTTGCTGAATGGCCAAAAGCGCTGGATCACCAACGGCGGCATCGCAAAAGTGCTCACGGTGATGGCCCGCACGCCCGTGGCGGGAAGTAAGGAAACCAAGGTCACGGCGTTTCTGGTCACGCCCGACATGCCCGGCTTCGAAGTGGTCGAGGAACGCATGTCGAAGCTCGGCGTCCGCGGAACGGCGACCTCGCGGCTGGCGTTTCAAAACGTGTTCGTGCCGCGCGAGAATATCCTGGGACCGGTCGGCAAGGGACTCAAGGTCGCGCTGACGGTGCTCGATTTCGGCCGCACCACGTTCGGCGCGAGTTGCACCGGCGCGGCCAAGAAGTGCCTGGAACTCGCCAGCGCGCACGCCGCGCAGCGCGTGCAGTTCGGCGAAACGTTGGAGTCGTTTCCGCTCGTGCAGCAGAAGCTCGCGCACATGGCGGCGGGCATCTTCGCGATGGAAAGCGCCACGATGCAGACCGCGGCGCTGATCGATTCCGGCGACGACGACTACATGATCGAAACCGCGCTGCTCAAGGTGCACTCCACGGAAATCCTCTGGACGATGGTCAACGACGCCTTCCAGATTTACGGCGGCAAGGCCTACTTCACCGATCAACCGCTGGAGCGCATGTTGCGCGACGCGCGGATCAATCAGATCGGCGAAGGCGCCAACGACGTGCTGCGCGTCTTCAGTGCGCTGGTCGGCATGCGCGACGTCGGGCTGGAACTCAAGGGAGTCGTCGACGCTTTGCTGAATCCCCTCGGCAATCTCACGCGGATTGGCGGATTCGCCGCCCGCCGCGTCGGCAGTCTGCTGGCCGCGCCGACCGTCGAAGTCCGCTCGCCCGAGTTGCGTGACGACGCCGATCGTCTCGGCAAGTCGATCGGTCGTTTTGGCGCCAACGTGGAGCGGCTGTTGCGCAAGTATCAGGAAGCGATCATCGATCAGCAACTTCCGCTGGCGCGCATCGCCGACGCCGCGGCGGAACTATACGTGGCGAGCTGCGTCCTCCATCGGCTCGACAGCTTGCTCCACCACGACGCCCACAATGGGCATGCGCACGATTCGGAGCACGATCTGGCCGTGGGACGATATTACCTCAGGATTTCGGCACGCCGCGTCGCGCACAGTCTCGCCGACCTGTGGGACAACGACGATGCGCCGACGCTTCAGATCGCGCGGCGTTTGAAGAAGTAATCCAGCGAGCCGGAAGCGTCAACGCCCGGAGTTCAGCGCAATCCACAAGCGACATGTGGATTGGAGTATACTCCGGGCGCTCACGCTTCCGGTCGCTGAAGCGCGTTCAGCGACGCTGTGCGACTACAGCGTCGACGTCTCCGTCGCCGGGACGCCATTGATCTGCTGCATGATCCAGCGGTCGACGTCCGCCAGCATGATCGTGGAGATTTCGTGTCCGCAGGGATACTGCCGGAGATCGACCGCCATCCCCGCGCTATGAAACAAACGCAAGTCGGCGCAGACGTCTTCCGGCGGATAGTCTTCGCTGTCACGCCCCGACGCGATAAAGAGCGGCACGTGCCGCGCGATGTTCAACCGCGAAAGCGGCGCGCGGGCCGTGGGAAAACGTCCGCCCAATGACAGCACGCCGGCGAACTTCGTGGGATGCAGCATCGCCAAACGCAGCGCCATGGTGCCGCCGGTATCGAAGCCGGCCAGGAAAATCCGCGACGGCGAAACGTTCATCTGCAACGAGGCCGAGTGAATCGCCGAGAATACCTGCGCCTCGGCCTGCACGAAATCCTGCGGCGAATGCGGCCAATCGTAGCCCTCGCTACGAAGCCGGCCCGCAGAGCAGTTCGACGGGCCTCGCGGCGCCACGCCGACGTAGTTCCGCAGGCTCACATGCGGCATGATGCGCTTGAGTTGCCGCTCGTCCCCGCCGCGGCCGTGCAACCACACCAACAGCGGGTAGGCGTAGTTGGGCTCGTAGTGCATTGGGGAAAAGATGGTGTACGGGGCGCCGCCGTGGCCCGCTGACAACACGCCGGACTCCGCTTTGGCCCGAGGAATTCGACTCGAGCCCAGGTCCAGAGCATCTAAGGAATCAAGGCGGTTCATTCAATCTCCGATTTGCACAGGTGAATGCTGACCCGCGTGTTGTGAATCGCGACGATCAACACGAAAACGGTCCGCTCGGCGTTGCCTTGCTGGCCGCGAAGGTTTGACCCGTCGAAAGACTCAACTCCTCGCCCCAAGCCGCCGCCGCGCGTTGCGCGAAGCCACAGCCCTGGCCGGGTCGGAATGTACAGTCGTCATCGAATGGCTGTCAACCTCGCTGGACTCAGCCGAACGATCACGCATGCTAGCACTGCTAGCATGCGCATTTTCTGTAGCCGGCCTCTGCAAGGCCGGAGCTTCTGTGGCTGGCCTCTGTAAGGCCGGCGCGTTGGACGCAATCGCGCCAACTACCGAGGTCACAGACCTCGGCTACAGACGGAATCAGCCGAGCCGTTCCATCGCCGCGACCAATTCTTTCACGGCGTCCACGCTCTTCTGGAAGTCGGCCTTTTCTTGCGCGGTCAGCTCGATCTCCACAACGCGCTCCACGCCGTTCTTGCCGAGCACCACCGGGACGCCGACAAAGTACCCGCCGACGCCGTATTGCTTGTCGCAATAGGCCGCGCACGGAATCACTCGCTTCTTGTCGCGTACGATCGCCTCAACCATTTGCGCGCTTGCGGCCGCGGGAGCGTAATACGCGCTGCCGGTCTTGAGCAGACCGACGATCTCTGCGCCGCCGTTGCGAGTCCGCGTGACGATTTCTTCGAGTTTCTTCGGGTCCATCAACCGCGTGATCGGAATGCCGCCCACCGACGTGCAACTCGGCATCGGGACCATGGTGTCGCCGTGACCGCCCATCAGTAACGCGGAAATATCCTCCACGCTGACGCCCAGCTCCATCGCCAGGAATGTGCGATATCGCGCGGTGTCCAGCACGCCCGCCTGGCCCATCACGCGATGCGTGGGGAAACCGCTCGCCTTCCAGGCCTGCGTGACCATCGCGTCGAGCGGGTTGCTGACAACGATGATGATCGCCTCGGGGCTGGTGCGCTTCACTTCCGCGGCGACGGAACCGACGATTTTTGCGTTTGTCCCCAGCAGATCGTCGCGGCTCATTCCCGGCTTGCGGGGAATCCCTGCAGTAATGACGACGACGTCGCTATTGGCAGTGTCGTCATAGCTGTTCGTGCCCACGACGTTGGAATCAAAGCCCACGATCGGCGAGGACTGCATCAGGTCCAGGGCCTTGCCGCGGGGCATATTCTCGGTCTGCGGGATATCGAGCAGGACGATATCGCCCAATTCCGCGGCCGCGCACCAGTGTGCGGTCGTGGCGCCGACGTTTCCGGCGCCAATAATGGAGATCTTTGCGCGACGCATGATGATCTGTTCCTTCGTAAGAAAGCCGGCCACGAAGCGATTTCAGTGAGGCATTTGCGTGCCGCGTGACACGTTTTGAGTATCTGCATCGCGCCGCCCCCGTCAAGTGGCGGACGAGGCCCGCCCTCGATACCAGCCCGTCGCGCCAGCGAGGGGGAGTTGACGCGGATGCAGCGGGAACTGAGGAACATGGATCGACGTCAATTTCCCCTCTCTGGCGCGTCGGGCTAGTGAACGGCCGGTCGACATGGAGTTTCACCGCCAGATCATTCGCACGGCGATCACCAGCGCGCTGACGCCCACGGTCGCCAACACGATCAACGCAATCAGATCTGCGCGTCCCAACGGCGCTGCTTTCGGTTGCATCCACAGCGAGAACGCCACCAACATCACCAGGCAAAACACGGCCACGCTCGCGACTGCGGCGCGGGCGACGATATTCACTTCTCGCCGTTCGTGCGGTGCCACATCGCGCCGGACAGTCAGCAGCCGCAAGATGGAAACAATGGTGATCGTCCACCAAAGAAGTGCAAGCGGCTGAGCGTTGGGATCCGCCGCGGCAATCGTGCCCAGCACGGCGGTCCCGATGGCGCAGAGCAGTTCGCCGACATGCAGGAGTTTGCGCCATCCGCTTTTCATGTCATGATTGTAAGCCATGCACCCCTTCGACCTAAGACTCCCCTCGCGCGTCATCCTCGGCCCAGGGCGTCGCGCGGAAATCGGTACGTTGGCGCGTTCGTTAGGGCGGCGCGCATTTCTCATTCATGGTTCGCGCACGCTGGCGAACCTTGGCGTGTTGGAAGAACTCGCGGAGCGACTCTCCGCCGCCGGCGTGGAAGTCATCGCCGCGATGGAAGCCCGTGGCGAGCCGACGATTGAAGTCGTAGATCGCGCCGCCGAGGAGGTCTTTGAGTTCAGCCCCGGCCCGGGCGATCTGGTGATCGCGCTCGGTGGCGGCGCAGCGCTCGACCTCGGCAAAGCGGTCGCGGCGATGAGCGTCATCCAGGACCATGTCTCCGTACGCGATTATTTGGAAGGCATCGGCCGCGGACTCCAACTCTCCGAGTCGCCGCTGCCGATCCTGGCGGTTCCCACCACGGGCGGGACCGGTTCCGAGGCGACGCGCAACGCTGTGATCTCCTGCAGCGATCCGCCTTGCAAGAAAAGCCTGCGGCACGATGCGCTCGTGCCTCGCATCGTGCTGATCGATCCCGAACTCTCGATCCACGCGCCGCCGAGCGTCACGGCACATTCCGGTATGGACGCGATCACGCAATTGATCGAAAGCTACCTCACGCCGCGCGCGAACTCGATCACGCGACGGTTTTCCACCCATGGTCTGCAACTCGCGCTGCCGGCGCTTCCCATGGCTTTTGCCGATGGCCGCAACATACCGGCGCGAAGCGACATGGCGGTCGCCGCGCTCCTTTCCGGGATGGCGCTCGCCAACTCCGGCCTCGGGATGGCGCACGGCGTCGCGGCGGCGCTCGGCGCAATCGTCGGTACACCGCATGGACTCGCCTGCGCGGTGATGTTGCCGATTGCACTGCGGACGAATCTTTCCGTTTGCGCCCCACAACTTGACGAGCTCGCCGAGTCGCTCGGCCTCGGAGACGCCGTCGGCTTGATCGCCGCGATCGGCGCGCTCTCGCGGCGGCTCGGCATTCCTGAGAAACTGTCCGCTCTCGGCGTGCAGCGCGAGCAACTGCCGGCGCTCGCGGCGGCCTCGCAAGGGAACAGCATGAGCGGCAATCCACGGTCGCTTTCCGACGAGGAACTTCAGGCGGTACTCGAGGAGAACTTATGATCGTCGTCGCCGGCCTCACGCCCGCGTTTCAACAGATCCAGGTCCACGGCGCCCTACGCCCCGGCGAGGTGAACCGCGCCCGCGAGGTCCGCTGGTGCGCCTCCGGAAAGGTGTTGAACGTCGCCATCGCGCTCTCGCACCTGGGCGGGCCGATGCTCACTATCGCGCCGCTGGGCGGGCTGGCGGGCCGCACGATTGAAAGCGAATTTGAGGAGAACGACGTCGCCGCCCGTTGGGTGTTCGTGCGAGCGCCGACGCGCGTCTGCACGACGATCATCGAGACCGAACTCGGACGCACCACGGAACTGGTCGAGAACGCCAAGCCACTTACCGAGCAGGAATTGCACCTGTTTTCCGAGGCATTCGTTCCCGCGGTGCACGGGGCGGACTTCATCGTCTTCTCGGGTTCGTTGCCGGAAGGCGCCCCAGCGAGCTATTTCGCCGACCTCATCGAGCGCGGCGGCGTCACTGGCGATCAAATGGTCCTCGACATCCGCGGCGCCGAGATGTTGGCCACGCTGCCGAAGCGGCCGCGGTTGGTGAAGCCGAATCGCGAGGAGTTAGAAATGACGGTCGGTCGTAAGTTGACGCAGGAGTCCGAACTCATCGCCGCGATGCGCACGCTCAACGCTCAGGGAGCACAATGGGTACTGGTGAGCGACGGCTCCAAGGCGACTTACTTGACCTCCGCCAGCGAGGCCCATCGGCTCACCCCTTGCCACGTCGAAAAAATCGAAAACCCAGTCGGCTGCGGCGATTGTCTTGCGGCCGGCGTCGCCTGGGGCCTTCAGTCTGGACGATCGATGCTCGACGCCGTGCGCGTCGGCATGGGCGCAGCCGCCGACAACCTCGTGGAACTCCTTCCGGCACGCATCGACGCCAAGCGTTCGCTGGAGCGCGGCGCAACCGTCGTCTCGCAGCAGCTGTAGCAAAACACGTTGCTCCGCCTGGGCAACCTTTGCCCGGCGGTCCGGACGCGCCACTGGAAGGAGTCCTCACGCCGCCCGCAAACGAAGTGAGGAATCGACTCCTAACGCGACGATAAACTATTTCTATCCACGGAGGAGAAACTGTTCACGGAGGGCAGTCCGTCGCGCCCTCATTGAATAGGCCTCCCATGTCGTTGGATGCGATTCACGCCGCGATTGGCGTTTCCTTGACGGCCGTTCTGGCCCTGGTCGGCGACATCATTTTCCGCGGCCGGTAACGCTGCGGATATAGTCGACCTCTTCTGCGCGATAAGGCGTGCCGTCGGCGCGAAAAACATCGTGGAACCAGACCTCCGGCTCGCTGGAGTAGCTCTTTTGCCACGAATCCCAGGGGTAGATCGTATTGGTCTTGCCGGCCACGAACCCCCAGTTGTACGCGCCGATCCCCTGCTCTTTCAGGTATCCCAGCGACGGGTCGAACGTGCTGCCGGCCGGTCGGGCCATGTATTCGGTGCACAAGAGCGGCCGGTTGTAGCGGCGGAGATGTTTAACCCAGTCGGCCAGTTCGTCCGGCTTGCCATAGCTATGAAAGCTGACGACGTCCGATTCTTCCAATTGCGTCCGCTCCGTGGGAATCAGCTTCGCCGGATCGGTGATGCGGTTGTGAATCCATAGGCCCGCGGTGAGCGGCTGTTGCGGTTCGCAGTCGCGGGCCCAGGCGAACACCTGGGGGAGCAACTCTTCAACCATTTTCTGCTTGCCAGCAGGCTCCTGCTTCAGGTTTCCATCACCATAGCTGTTGCCGTTCCAGTTGTCCGGTTCGTTCCAGAGATCCCAAACCTGCACGCGCGGATCGTCCTTGAAACGTGTCACCACGGACCGGACATAATCCTCCAACAACTTGTGGCGCCCGCGGTCCATCAGGTCCACCGCGCCGGGGCTCTGTACCCAGCCGGAATTATGGACGCCCGGCTGCGGTTCGCGCTGCTTGCCGAGTTGTGGATGCGGATCCCACACGCTGTCGAATAGCACGAACATCGTGCCGATGTGATGCTTGTCGGCGACTTCGAGGTATTGATCGAGCCGCTTCAGAAATCCTTCGGGATCTTGCTCCCACAACAGGTGGTGCAAGAAAACCCGCATGCTGTTGAAGCCGAGCGACTCGGCCAACGCCAGTTCCCGGTCGATCGCCTCGAGATCGAACGTCTCGGCCTGCCACATCTCCAACTGGTTGATGGCATAGGCCGGGCCGAAGTTGGCGCCCACGAGCCAACCCGTCCGGGCGGCCCAGTCCTTCGCCTCTTGTTCCGTCCATCGCTCCCGCGCGTCCGCCGGCACGGAAATTGTCGATAGCAAGAGCGCCGCCAACAGCGCTGAAGGGATCATCCAGGTGGTTCGCATCGATGGGCCTCGCAAGGGCAAAGAAAAGGAGGAGCACGACGGCGACGCTCCTTTCCCCGGGGGAGCGCCGCAGCCCCCAGAGTAGGCGGGTGATTACGCCGATTCAATGGGCAACGGCGCGTGTGCTCTTCGCGTAGCGGCCGCCGCAGACGTAGAATAGTGCTGTTCCCCGGCCGGCTGATCCCTTCTCGGAATGTATGCCCATGATTCTGCGACGAATTTCGCGCTGTAGCGTTGTCGGTCTGGTTGCGGCGATCGCGATTTCCGTCCATGTCGCGCACGCCGACGAGCCAGCCGTGGCCAAGCCCGCGGCCGTGACTGCCGAAATATCGCTCGAAGACTACGCGCGGCAGCGCGTCGGCCGCGAGGCGTTCGGCGTTTACCTGGCTGGCAAAAAGGCCGGTTGGATGACCATCGACACGCGCCTCACCGAACACGACGGACAACCGTGCCAGGAAGAAGTGACCGATTTCCTGGTGTCGATGCAAATCTTGGGAGAAACCTCAACGACGACTTCGCACAACGTCGCGCGCTACGCACTCGACGGCGACGGCGCACTGCTGTTCGTGGAAGAAGTGGAAACCGATGGCGAGTCGAAAGTCACCCGCACGGGCCGTCCGGATGGCGGCAAGTTCAAGATTCGCATCGCCGAAAACGACGCAGTCACCGAGCGCACGACTGCGCCGCCCAAAGATACGCTGCAGGCCGCGAAGGATCTCGAGGTCTGGTTGGCCGGCCCGCGAAAGAAAGGCGACAAGACGACGACCTACGAAGTGGCGCTCGCCGATGACGCGATCGACCTCGCGATGGGCGTCGAGTTCCTGGAGTCGGCGCCGCTCGTCTGGGGCGGCGTGCCGATCACCGCCGCCCGCGCGCTGATTGACATGGAAGGCGGCAAGAGCGAAATGCTCGTCAGTCCGAACGGTCGATTGTTAAGCGGCACCATGGGAGCGCTGATGGAAATCCGCGCCGAGGAAGAAGTGGTCGCCAAGGCCCTCGACCAGGAGCCGGTCGACATGCTCGCCGCTTCGGCCATTCTCGTGGAAACGCCGCTCGGCGACGGCGAGACGATCGCCAAGTTCACGATGGAACTCAGCGGGCTCAAGGATTTCACCTTCCCGCGTTCTCCTCGGCAGATCGCCGAAGCGCTGGGGGACGGCAAGGTGCGTGTCACGACGCGCCTGGAATCCGAACCCAGCAAGTCGTATCCCATCACGCCGTCGCAGCGCAATCACTTGTTGCGCGCCACGCCGAGCGTGCAAGCGGACCGAAAAGAAATTCAAGAACTGGCCGCGGAAATTGTCGGAGACGAAACGGATCCGGTCGCCATTGCCAGGCTGATCGTCGATTGGCTCACGGACAACCTCGAACCGACCTATTCGGCGAACGCCTCGACCGCCACGGCGGTTCTTGAACGTCGCGCCGGCGATTGCACGGAACACGCATTGCTGTTCACGGCGCTCGCCCGCGCGGCGGGCGTTCCCGCGCGGCA
>CAZUBB010000048.1:0-14111 GCA_964618485.1 uncultured Pirellulales bacterium | reverse complement strand
GAGTTGTCTATGCCAACGAGCCGAAGCCGATGTTCGCCTGGCACGCCTGGGCGGAAGTTCACGATGGCCGCGGCTGGATTTCGGTCGACCCGCTATGGAAGCAAGTGCGCGTCGACCCCACGCACATCCAATTCTCCATCGACGACGGCGGCGACTCCGCGTGGATGAACGTCCTCGGCGCGGTGAAACTCAAAGTGACCGACATCGAGCGCGTCGCAGAGTGAATCGCGCGCTTACTTCGTTGTGGCCCGGTCTCCCGACCTTGCCACCGGCCCGACCGTAGATCTCCCGCCTGGTGGCGCGGTCAGGAGACCGCGCCACAACATTGGCTATCGCCCGGAGTAACCGCCGCGCAGCAGCCGCAGTCCATTGATCACAACGGCCAGGCTCATCCCGGTATCCGCCGCAATCGCCGCCCACAGCGACGCATATCCACACAGCGACAGCAGCACGAATAACAGCTTCACGCCGAGCGCCGCGAAAATATTCTGCCGAATGACCGCGACCGTCCACCGGGCGTGGCGCACCAGCCAGGGAATCGCGGTGAGGTCGTCCCCCATCAGCGCTACGTCCGCAGTCTCCAGCGCCGCATCCGCGCCGGCGGCCCCCATCGCGATGCCGATCGTCGCCCGCGCGAGCGCCGGCGCGTCATTCACCCCATCGCCAATCATCGCCACCGCGCCGTGACGTGCGACGAGCTCCTCGACGCGCTTCACTTTGTCTTCCGGCAGCAACTCCGCGTACACCTCGTCGACGCCGGCGCGCTGCGCCACGCCTTCCGCCGCAGCGCGGTGATCGCCGGTCAACATCACGATCGGCCGAATGCCGAGTGCATGCAATTCCTGTAACGTACCCTGCGCCGCCGGGCGTACGGCGTCGGCAAGGCCGATCAAACCGCACACATGGCGATCTTCTCCAACGGCCACGAGACTCATCCCGCGCTGTTCCAACGCCCGCGAGCGCTCGTAGAGTTTTGGCGTACCGTGCCCCCGCGCGTCGAGCAGCCGGTACGAGCCGATCCACACGTCGCGGCCGTCCAGCCGCGCCGTCGCGCCTTGGCCCGGCACGATGCGGTAGTCGGTCGAAGGCTCCGGCAGGATGCCAGCCTGCTGCGCCGCGCTGACGATCGCCACGCCCAACGGGTGCGTGCTCCGCGCCTCGATCGCCGCCGCAATCTGCAACAGCTCCTCGCGGCTGTGTCCGGAAAGCGGGACGACCTCGACCACTTCCGGCCGGCCGACGGTGAGCGTGCCGGTCTTATCGAACGCGATCGCGCGCAACCGTGCCGGCGCCTCCATGGCCGGGCCTCCTTTAACGAGGATTCCGCGGCGCGCCGCGGCGGCGATGGCGGCCACGATGCTCACCGGCGTCGAAATCACGAGCGCGCAAGGGCAGGCGATCACCAACAGCACCAGTCCGCGATAAAACCACTCGCCCCATGCGGCTTCAGTCGCGAGCGGCGGGCCGACCATGATCGCCAGCGCGGCGATCATCACTGCAGGCGTATAAACCCGCGCGAAACGTTCCACCCACTGTTCGCTCGGCGAACGCTGGCTTTGCGCGTCGCCCACGAGTCGCACGATTCGCGCCAGCGTGGTGTCTTCGGCAAGCTTTGTCGTACGGAGGTGAATTACGCCGTCGAGGTTGATCGTCCCGGCAAACACCTCGTCGCCCATCGCCTTCTCCATCGGCGTCGACTCGCCGGTGATCGACGATTGATCGACCGAGGCGGCCCCCTGCTCGATGCGGCCGTCGAGGGGAATCTTCTCGCCGGGGCGAACCACGACTTCGCTTCCCACAGCGACCTCTCCAGGCGGGAGCGACGACTCCACGCCTCCGCGAATCACCGTGGCTTGTTGCGGTGAGTGCGCCAGCAGCGACTCAATCGCGCGGCGGGCGCGGCCGACGCTCCAAGCCTCGAGCGCCAGCGACAGCGCAAAGAGAAAGGAAACCGTGGCCGCTTCAAGATACTCGCCGAGCAGAATCGCGCCACTCACGGCGACGGTCATCAGTAGATTCATGTCGGGGCGCAACCGGGCGAGCGCCCGCCACGCCTTCGGCAGAATAAACCACGCACCGGCGATCGCCGCGAGCACATAGAGCGCCTTGGACGCGAGCGGCACGTCGGCGCCTTCGAGCACCGACGTCCAACCTTCGCGCGCTACGTGGACGATGTTCCCAGCGACGAGCAGCAAGCCCGCGACGATCGTCACCAGAATGCGCCGGTCGCGCCAGCGAAACAGCGTGGGGGCGGCGGTGCGATGTTCGTCGCTCCACCGCACGGCGCTCAGCCCGGCGCGGGTGACCGCCGCGATGAGCTCGCCTTCGGGTGCCGTCGCCGGGGCATGGACGACCGTCATCTTGCCGCGCACGACGTCGAACGACAGCTCGGATACGCCTGGTAGCGGCAATAATTCCGCCCGTAACAGCGCAACCTCCTCCGCGCAATCCAATCCGTGGACTTTGAAGACGGTGGTAGTCATCGGGCCGGTTGACGCCAGGAAAATCACGCAATTCGCCGCTGCAGATACACTAGCCCGCGGTCCGTCGCGTAGGCGAGGGGGATTGGGCGCAAAACCGGCCAAACGCCGTCAACTTTGAGGCTTATGCGGCGTAACTTCGTGCGCGCATGCTGGCGGTCGATGATTCTCGTAGACTATGATTTCTGGGTGTCGCGCGGCGGAGCGCGTGAGATCCAGCGATTTCCATGGGCGTCGCGCAGCCATGCTATCTGAGCCGGCCTTTCGAGTGACGTTTTGGGGCGTGACCGGCTCCTACCCGCGTCCGCTGACGGCGGCCGACTTAACGGCGATTGCGTCGAATAACGCGGTCGAGCCGCTCACCTACGGCGGCGATACGACCTGCATTCAAATTGAAGCCGGCGCGCAAACGCTGATCGTCGACGCCGGCACCGGAATGCAACGATTGAATCAAGCGCTCGCGGCTCGCAGCCCGTCGTGCGGGGTGATCTTCCTCACACACGCCCACCTGGATCACGTTTGCTCGCTGCCGTTCTTCGAACCCTTTTACGACCCAAAGGCGCACTTCGCCATTTACGGCGCGCCGCGCACCGTGCAGGCGTTGCGCGCGGTCGGCGAACCAGGCGAGTCCTTGGCGGGGGTGTTCTTTCCGCAGACGCTCGCGCAAATGCCGGGGTTAAAGGCGATCGAAACAATCGAGGCCGATCAAGTCGTCGAACTGGGCGAGGTGCGCGTCACGGCGCACGCGCTGAACCATCCCGGCGGCTGCCTCGCTTACCGGTTTGAACGTGCCGGAAAGCGCATCGTGATCGCGACCGACCACGAACAACCAATCACGCCCGACGCATCGCTGGCGGCCTTCGCACGCGGAGCCGATTTGCTGTATATGGACGCGCAGTATCTGCGCGAAGAGTATGACGGCCTCGTCGGACTCAACGGCGAGCCCCCGCAATCGCGCGTCGGTTGGGGACACACGCCGCTCGAGAGTTGCATTCCCACCGCCGACGCCGCGGGCGTGACGCGACTCTATCTCGGCCATCACGAACCGCGGCGCAGCGACGCCGCGCTCCGCGAACTCGCCGCACGCGCTCGCGCACTTCCCGCCGCGTGCGAAGTTACGCTGGCTTATCAGGGATTGACGGTCAAGATCTAAGTCGACCTCCCCATGCGTTCGCTACGCCACCGTCTCCCCGAGAAGTTTCAAGACGGGAATCGATTGATCCGCGAGCCGCCGGGCGATGGCCGAATCGGGGCATTTTTCCAGTTGGTCGCGAATCAGCGCCAACGCTTCGCCCGTCGCCACCGGGTTGGGCGGATCGGCGGCCAAGTGCCCCTCGACGGTCGCCAGCAGATTGGTCACCTCGGCTGCGATGCCGCCGGGCAATTGATCGAGGCTCGCGCGGATTTCACCGATGAGCCGCGCTACGCCCGCAACGTCGCGCAGCGTTAGCGACGGTTTGGCGTCCCCTTCGACCTGAGCAGGCGAGGGCGGAATCTCATCGGCAAACCCATCATCAATCGGCGATTGTGTGCTAGCCATGGTGTTGCTCCTCGGGATTCGTTACCAGCCCGTAGCGCCAGCGAGGGAGAGTCGAGGTTGACCACCACTAACGCATCGAACATGAATCAACGCCACCTCGCCCTCGCTCGCGCAACGGGCTAGTGGAGTCAGCTCAATCCATGGCTTAGCGAATGCTGTGCCGCACTCGACCGCTCCCAGCGGAAACACTGCGAGGGTAACATTCGGTTGGTCCCGAATCTCTCTCCACGACGCCCCAGGAATCCTATGTCACGCGATCACAGCCACGCGGCGTTTCAACGCGCGAAGCGCGTCATCCCCGGCGGCGTCAACAGCCCTGCCCGAGCGTTTGGGGGCGTCGGGGGAGAACCGCTTTTTTTTGCACGGGGCAAAGGCGCCTATCTCTACGACCTCGATGGCAATCGCTACGTCGACTATATCGGTTCCTGGGGACCGATGATCGTCGGGCACGCACATGAGGCCGTGGTCGCCGCGATCGAGGAAGCGGCCTCGCGTGGAACGAGCTTCGGGGCGCCGACCGAAGCCGAGAGCGAGCTCGCCGAAATGATCGTCGAGGCGGTGCCGAGCGTCGAAAAAGTGCGGCTCGTCAGCTCGGGGACCGAGGCCACGATGAGCGCCATTCGCCTGGCGCGCGGCTTCACGGGGCGCGATGTGATCGTGAAATTCGCGGGCAACTACCACGGCCACGTCGATAGCCTGCTCGTCGCCGCTGGCAGTTCCGCGGCCACGCTGGGCGTCCCGAATTCACCGGGCGTCACCGCCGGTACGACGCGCGACACGCTCGTGCTCGAATACAACGACGTCGCCGGACTGGAAGCGGGGTTCGACGAGCGCGGCGGCCAAATCGCCGGCGTAATCCTCGAGCCCGTCGTTGGGAACATGGGCTGCGTCGTGCCGTCAACAAAGTTCCTATCGGCATTGCGATCGCTCACTACGCAACACGGCGCGCTGCTTATTTTCGATGAAGTCATGACGGGGTTTCGCGTCGCCTATGGCGGCGCGCAAAGTCTGTTCGACGTCACGCCGGACCTTACGACGCTCGGCAAGATCGTGGGCGGCGGATTACCGGTCGGCGCGTATGGCGGCCGTGCCGACATCATGGACCATATCCTTCCGGCGGGAAAGGTGTTTCAGGCCGGCACGCTGTCCGGCAATCCCCTTGCCACGGCGGCCGGCATCGCGACGCTCAAGCTCTTGCGCAACGGCGAAGCGTACGAGCGTCTGGAGCGCCTCGCGGCGCGGCTCGAAGCAGGGTTGCGCGCAGCGGCAACCGAAACCGGCACGGCGCACCACATCGCCCGCGTCGGCAGCATGATGACGTTCTTCTTCCAAACGGGCCCCGTTCGCAACTGGCCGGAGGCGAGCCGGAGCGACACGAAGAAATACGCCTCGTACTTCTGGGGAATGATCGATCGCGGCGTCTATCTGCCCTGCAGCCAGTACGAAGCGCTCTTCATCTCCACCGCGCACACGGATGAAGACATCGATCAAACGACCGACGCCGCACGCGGAGCGCTGATCGCGCTTGCGCCGCAATAAACAGCCCAATTGGCTAAACCAATCCCCAGCGTTTGCGAAGGTACCATTCCGCTCCGAGGACCGAGACGAAGATCGCCAGCACGCCGAAGTTGTCCCACAGCGATTGCTTGGTTTCGCTCGCCACTTCCAGCTCGCGCGTCTTCTCCCGTAACTCGTCGATCAGCACCGAGAGCTGCTCCGGCGCTACTTTGCGGCCGCCGGTCATCATCGCCAGCGAGGCCAGCGCGGACGGGTCAGCCGCCGGGTTGTCGAGTTCCAAGTCTTGAGCGTAGACCAGGAAGCGCGCTCGCCCGAGGCCAAGCGATTTCCCCTCTTTCACGCCTTCGACTTCGACTGTGTAATCCCCCGGAGCGAGCGTATTCAGGAACGTCCCGAGCGCTTGGTCACCCTGTCGCGCAAGACTCGTACTTTCCACCTTGCCGTCAGGCAGCGTGACCTTGGCCGTGAATTCTGCGCCGGTGACCGCGATCCCGTCGCTGTCGAGCGCGCCGGTCGTAAACTCCACGCGCGACGCCGGGCTGAAGCGGCGTTCTGCGAACTTGATCCACACCGATCCATCCGCGGCTTCGTCCTTCTTGGCGAGCCACAGAATCACTTGGCGCCAAAAGCGCCGGTGGGCATCGGCATAGCCCCCGAGCGCCCAACGCCAGGTGGAATCCCCCGCGAAGGCCAGTACGCGTCCGTTGCCGTAGGCTTTTTCCACGAGGAGCGGCTCGCCCTGGTCCGACTCGGCCAGTACCGTGGCGCCGGCCTTGGGACGGCGCAGCTTATTGGCGCCTTCCAGCGGCGGCAATTCGGCCCACAGGGCGTCGTTCTTGTCGCGCGGGCCGAGGGCCATGATCGGGTGCCGTCCGCCGGCCGCGGCCTTGGGTCGCATCGGCGTCTCACGGCCAAGATGCAGATCCTCGGCGATCGGCGCCCCGAAGTCTTGCTTCTCCGTGCGCAACATTTCGATCGGCAACACGTCGTTAAGTTTCGTGCCCTGATAGCCGCCGGGGCCGAAGCTGTGAAAGCCGCCGAGCATAATCAACCCGGCCCCCTCTTCGACGCGCCGGGCGAGCTCCTCAAGCTCCGGCTTCGTAAAGGCGCTCGAATCGATATCGCCAAGGATAAACACGTCGTACTTGCCCGGCTCAAAGGCCAGGCTGAAATCGGCCGGGCGCGTCAGGCGATCCTGCGCGTTGATGCGCCACGCGTCGAGTTGAATGTCCTGCGAGGCGTCCAGGGCGCGGTAAATCCATTTCTGTTCGCTGCGGACCTCCCCTTCCAAGTAAAGTACCCGCAGGCCGCCGGCCAGCACCGTGACAAACGTGCTCAGCTCGTTGTTCGAAGTCACCAACTCATCCGGCATCGACGCCGCGCGGAGCGTCAGCTTGAACTCCCCCGCGTTCTCGGGAATGAAGCTCAGCGTCACGTTTTGCCGCGCACTTTGCTCCGGAATGGATACCGTAGCCGAGTCGACGACGGTCATCTTCCCCGGCGAGGTCTCGCAGAGCAGTTCGACGTTCACGTCCTGACCGGAAAATCCGTCGGCCTGGATGACGCCGTCGACGGTGAGCTCGTTCTTAACGAACACCGTTCGCGGCGCGACGAATTCCCGTACCGCCACGTCGCGCGCTTGGCCTATGCCGCTTGGTTTTCCGAAGGCCACCGCGTAAATCGGCGTGCCTTGGTCGGCCAGGCGTCGAGCGACGTTCTGCGGCAACTGGTCGCGCGGCGGCAGCGCCCGCTGCGCCCCGTCGCTGGCGATAATCACAGCGGCGATCCGCTTCCCGGCCTCGCGCTCCAGGGCGTCCGCCAAGGCGGCGCCGAGCGCGGTCTGATCTCCATCGGCCGGTTTGCCGAAATCGAACTTGCCCCCCGCGAACGAGAGCGGCTTGAGCGCACGATCGAAGCGATAAAACTTGAGATCGACCTCTTCGCCCAGTTCGGCGAAGTCCCCTGCGGCGTCCGTAAACCATTGCCGCATCTCCGCGTCGCGGGTCTGATTGCCGACGCTATCGACGACCTGCATGCTGCGGGAACCGTCAAAGAATCCCAGCACCGTAGCGGCCTGGCGCTCGATCTTGGTGTAGACGAGCGTCGGGCGTAGGAGAATCGATACCACCAGCAGAATCACCGCCAGGCGGAGCGCGGAAAGCGTCCGGGCACGCCGGGGTTCGAGAGGGAGGCTGCGCAGACTCCACAGCCATAGGCCCACGAGCGCCAGCGCGGCCAGCGCCACCGTGGCGTATCCTACGACCGGTACCAGTGCCAACCGCGTCATCGCCGCTCCTCGAACATGCGGCAATTATAAGCGGTGAATCGCCCCCGTCATGCTAGCGCGCCGGGAATCCGCCCCAAGGGAAGCGAGCCGGAAGCGTCGGCGCCTGGAGTTATCGCCAAGGCCGTCGCCAGCGCAGGTGTGTAATCAAGCAAACGCTGGGCTGCGGAACTCCGGACCCGCCACGTCGACGGCATTGTTGATGCAGCTCACGCCCGCGATGTCCTGGCAGCACTGATTGACGATCTGCTTCTCGTAGAAGGATCGGACGTGGCCATGGACGGTGACCGAGCCCGCCTCCGAGGAGACTTTGAGCCGCCGTAGCGAGGGAATGTGCCGAGCCGAAAGGGCGCTCTGTACGTTGCGCTCAATCTCACGATCTCGATCCGTCCGACTCTCGCGCGGCGCAGGGGACATTTGCATTTCCTGTCTTCACGGTTGGTTTCACGGCACGCAGCCGCGTCTGGGAGACTCGATACTTAGCAAACGGCGCTCCGATTGTGACGGAAATTGCGAATACGCGCCCCTGGCGTCGGTAAACCAAAGTGGGGGTTGAGTTTCCGTGCGTCCGGCGCTGCGCGGTCCTGCACCAGCGGTTTCCCGCCAACTGTGAATCATCTGTAGAAGGAGCGTGCAAGTTTGTGCCCGGCCGTCGCGCATGCTGGTCGAATTGGGCGCGCCGCCAAGGCCTCCTCATACTACCGCCAACGCATCCATCGATTACAATGGGTCCGTTCCCTCCGGCCAGCGATCAGGACCCCGCCTTATGCCTGACTCTCGGACCCGCAGCCAGTTTTGCGGCCGCACGCGGCGCGAATTCCTCTGGGAAACCGGCGCCGGATTCACCGGCCTGGCCTTGAGTTCCTTGCTCGGCCGCGACGGCTTTCTCAACGCCGCGCAGGGCGCGGAGTCGGCCCCGGCCAATCCACTCGCCCCGAAGCCGCCGCAACTCCCCTGCAAGGCGCGGAGCGTCATTTTCCTCTACATGTACGGCGGTCCGTCCCAGATGGACCTCTTCGACTATAAGCCCGAGTTGCAAAAGCGCGACGGGCAGAAGGCCACCGTCGAAGTCCGCCGGCGCGATGTCAGCGAGCAGACCTTGCTAGCCTCCAAGCGGAAGTTTGCGCAGCATGGGCAGTCCGGGCAATGGTGCTCCGACGCCCTGCCGCACCTGGCGCGGCACATGGACAAACTGGCCGTCATCAAAAGCCTGTACGCCGATTCGTTCGCGCATGGCTCGGCCAACCTGCAGATGAACACCGGCCGTATCCTCCAAGGCCACCCGTCGCTGGGCGCCTGGATGAGCTACGGCCTCGGGACGCTCAACGAAAACCTGCCCAGCTTCGTCGTGATGCTCGACCCGCGCGGGGGACCAATCTCTGGCGCATCAAACTGGGCCAGCGGCTACATGCCCGCGGCCTACCAGGGCACCGTATTTCGCAGCGTCGGCGAGCCGATCCTCGATCTCTCGCCCAGCACGGGACTGACGAGGGCGCTGCAGCGCGAACAAATCGACGCGCTCGCCCGACTCAACGCGCCTCACCTGGCCGAGCGCCCCGGTTACTCCGAGCTGGAAGCGCGGATCGCGAGCTATGAGTTGGCGTTCCAGCTCCAGTCGACCGCGCCCGATGCCCTCGACCTTTCGCAGGAAACTGCCGAAACGCTCGACCTGTACGGGCTGAACGATCCGAAGCCGGAGCACAAGCTATCGCTCGGCCCGGCGGTGTTCGGTCGGCAATGTCTGATTGCGCGCCGACTTGTCGAGCGCGGCGTTCGCTTTGTGCAGATTTACTCCGGCGGCGGGCACCAACAACAGAACTGGGACGCGCACAACGGCGTCGAAGAGAACCTCGCGATCCACTGCCCTGAAATCGATAAGCCCATCGCCGGGCTCTTGACTGACCTGCAACGGCGCGGCCTGCTGGATGAGACGCTCATTGTCTGGGGCGGCGAGTTCGGCCGCCAGGCGTGCTCGCAGAATGGCAGCGGACGCGATCACAATCCCAAGGGATTCAGCTACTTCCTCGCCGGCGGTGGCGCGAAAGGCGGAACCAGCTACGGCGAAACCAACGAAATCGGCCACGAGGCCGCCGTCGATCGCCGCCACGTCCGCGACCTGCACGCGACGATCCTTTTCCTGAGGGGGCTCGATCACCGCCGATTGACCTATCTCTATAGCGGCCTCAATCAGAAACTGACCGGCGTCCAGGAAGCCGAACCGATCCGCGAAGTCATGGCATAGCCGGCGGCGAAGTCGGTTTCTCTTCCGCCGCAAATCCCGGCGTCGCTTTGATACGCTCCAGGATGTCGGCCTTGACTGCCTGGTAGCGTTCATCGGATGGCGAGCCGTACTGACTCACGAAGGCGCCGGAATCGAGCCCTTCCGGCAGCCCTTCGATGTCCGGCCAGAAATCCTTCACCGCGACGCCCTCGGCGAATTTGCGTAAGCGCTCGGGATGATCCATCAAGGTGCGCGCGAAGGCGATGCCAGCCAGGTCGGCGCTTAGGTCAACAAAGCTAAATCCGCTGCCGCCTTGCGAGTCCTTGAGTTCCTTGAGCACGCCCGCAGATTCCGCGAGCTGCTCGTTGAGTGCGGCGGTCAGCGCTCCGCTGACGGCGAAGTGCATCAGCAAATCTTCGCGCCCGAGAGCCGTAGGTCTGCCGAGCACTTCGATGCGATGGCGGCGTTCGTCGTCGGTTTCGACGGTCGCCAACGCGATATCGATCAGTGGGTTGCCACGCAATTGATCGGAATGATCGAAGGCGATCGCCGTGCCGATCAAGTACGCCTTGGCCGAATTGCCCGGCGAGAGTTTCGAGGCCGTTGTTGCGGCGACTCGCAAGTAAGCCTCGGTGAGCGCGTCTCCGGTGAGCCGCTTTGGCCCTTCCGCGGCATCTTCCGGCAACGCCCAGTTCTTCTCCGCATAGTTCACGATCGCCGCCAGCACGCGCCGCGCCGCCGGCAAATACGCCGGGCCCTTAATCTTCGGTTCCTCGTCGAGCGGGCCGAGCATCGCCCGCATCCGCCGCGCGGCGTCGTCATCGGGCAGCGCGCGATCGATCTCCGTGTACACCGCGCCGAGCATCTGCCGCGAGCGCAAATCGAGTTGCCGCAGCGAACGCACGTCACGGCGTCCCATTTCTTCCGTGACCAGGTTGATCGCCAGCGTATTGAGCGGGTCGTATCCGATGCGAAACTTGACGCTGTTGGCTTGCTTGTCGGCGAGCAACGGACGCATCGCGGAGTTCGTCTCCGGGCTATGCGCCGCGCCAAAGAAGTGCCCCATCTCGTGGACCAGCAGTTCGAGGCGTTCGGCCGGCGCCACGCGACGGTTCCATTCCCGCAACAGCGCATGCCGGCTGAACGGCCCGCGTACCCCGCCTAGATTCGTGCGTCCCTTCACCGGCTGAAACTGGCTCGTGAAGCCGATGGCGATGCGCGCCGGCGAGGGATCGACCTTCGACTCAAACTCGTTGAGCGCAAGGTCAAATTCGTTAATCGAGTCGCTCGTCTCCCAGGTCTCGACCGCCACGACTTCCAGTTTGGCGAAACAGTGCTGTTCCAGGATTTTCGAGCAATCGGCGATTCGTTCCCGGAGGTCTTTCTCCCACAACTTCCGCTCGAGCGGCTGGTCGTCGTCCACCAGCAGCTTGACGGTGATCACGACCGGTTGCGGCGGCTTTTTGGATGGTTGCCGGGGCGCCAGGTCTTTAGGTCTGCGGAGGCCGATCTCATGCAGCTCGACCCGGCTCTCGCCTACCTTCTGCGAGAAAAAATAGGCCGAGTTCGGCAGCAGCTCGTACCCCACTTCGCTCCCTTTGGCGCCGTGCCACAATTCGAGCGTCTCGGTAGCGCGGATCGGCACGATGTCTTGCGGCGCCAGGGTGAGTTGCACCGGCTCGCCGCCAGGCGTCGCCACGGAGAAACGCACCCCCTTCGAGGCCCGATTGGCAATCACGACGACATCCGCCCGCGCCGCCGGGATGTCCAGCAGTCCCGCAAGCAGCGTCAGCGCCAAGATGCCGAGTCGAGAAACCACGCGCCGATCCCAAAGTTCCGTGTACGAAGCGCCCGATCCCAGTTTACCGTAACTACGCAACGGGTGGGAACTTGGTTGCCGGCGCAATGAAATCACGGATTACTCGGTCGGGCGCTCGACTTCGACCTTGACCGGGGCCGACCAGTTGCGCAATTCCGGGGCTGCGAGGCGGTAGACGCTCGAGGCCGGCGAGGTGAACTCGCCTGGCGCGACGGCGCGAAGCTCGAAATCGACGCGGCGCGTTTCATTCGGCCCCAGGTTGCGCCAGTACGGAATCAACGTCCGCGGGCGGACCTCGAAGTGATCGATCGCCCCCTGCCCACGTAGTTGGTTCAGTTGCTCAAAGTTCGGTTCCAACCCGGCGGGGTAGCCCAACTCCGCGACAATGTAATCCTGCGGCGCGGCAGATCGATTCAACAACTCGACGCTCAAGTTCATCGATTGCGCCGGCACGGCTTTTTCTGCGGAGAGCGACGTCGCTAACGCCACCGGCAATGCCGCGGCATCTTGCGGTTGATCTGAGTGATAACGGACCTCGACGGCATACGGAACGGCCTCTCCAGACGTGTTCGCGAGCTTCAGCCGATTCTCTCCCGGTGTGAGCCTCGCGGCCGACAAATCGAGCTCGACCAATTCCGGATTGGCCGAATCGTACGCGGATTGAGCCAGAATCTCGCCGCCCAGCGAAACGCTCAACTCACCTGACGACGCCGGACGCAACCCGCTGGCCGCATGCGCTTGAAGCGCTCGCAGTGCCAGATAGGTATCGTCCGCGGAGCCAAACCCGCCGCCACGCCGTTGACGCACGAGCCAGTCGATCGCCTTCGTCGCGGCGTTCTGATACTTCGCCGCCTTCAACCACGCCAGCGCGGCGACGGCAGTGTTCGCTACCGTTGAAGACGCGGCGTTCGTGGATGCCGCGTCCTGCGCCGTGTTTTCCACGCGGCCGTCCGCCTGCTGCCATGAAACCATACGGTCCAACAACGGCTCAGCGCCAGCGGTGTCGCCGCCGGCAAGCATTCCATTCGCAACGACCCCCGTCGTGGCTGGTTCCTGCAACTTCCGGGCATATTCCTCGGCGCCTTTGAGGTCGACGGCCCCTGGGGCGCCGCCCAACACCGGTTGATTCGCGAGCGCCCAGCTTGCCGCGACGTCCGCTGGCGCTTGGGCTAACGCGGCGATGCCAAACCCTTCGTCCGTAACGCCGACGCCCGCCATCCGCCCGCCACCGTAAGGCGACGGTCCATAAGCCGATGGTCCGTACGGCGACCGGCCGACTGCGCCCCCGGGGCCCGTTGGATACTCCCCGCCGCGCTGAGTGCCGTAGCTGCTCGAAGAGCGTTGCATTGAGGACGCATAACGCTGCGCGCCGCCAGCCCGATTGGCCGCCACGTTCGCGGCCGGGCCATTGCCGTACAGGCTCGCATCGTACGCCCAATACTGGGTCAACTGGCGATTGAAATTCTGCAGGCCCCCGCCGGGAGCACGTCCGCCGTACGCGCCACCCCTAGAGCCTCCTCCTCCACCGCCGTAACCGCCTTGCGCCAGCCCGAACTGCTCGGCATTCGCGCCGCGCCGATCGACATACGCCAAGGCCATCTGCGTGTTCCAATTATCTTGCGGCAACTGCTCGAGCGCCTTCCGGGCGTGCGCGAAATCGGCCTCGACGCTTGGATAAAACCAGGCCCGCACCTCCAGCGAACCCGGCTCCGCCTTTTCCGGCACTTGGATGACGACCTCGGTCTCGCCGCGCAGCCAACCTGCCTGCGCCTGCGTGACTGGGTAACCCGGCGACGTGACATCCATGCGCTGCACGACGCGTTCGCTGAATCTCCAGTCATTCGCGGTAAGCGTGTTGCCTTCGATGCCGAGCATCACGTCCTTTTCTGCAACTTTGCCGGCCGTGAACGGCAGGTAAAGCCGCTTGCTTTCTTGCGCCTTGAGCTCGACCGTTTCCGTCAACCTGGCCACCTCCGGCGCGTCGACCTGTCCGAGCGTATTCATTTCCAACGACTGCCGGACGTTGCTCGAGTTCTGCACGTCGACCGGCGCGTCGTAACGATCCCCCGCCGTCATCCCCTCCGGCAACAACGTCTGCGCCAGTTGAATCGGGAAGCCGACGTCAAACGTCGCTTCCGCCGCGCCGAGGCGTCCGTTGGCGTGATGGGCGTCCAGGCGCACGCGATAGGTTGCCTCGCCGGCGCCGGAATAAAAGTCGAAGTGCGCAACGCCTTCATCGTCAGCCACGG
>CAZUBB010000047.1:19537-24301 GCA_964618485.1 uncultured Pirellulales bacterium | reverse complement strand
GATCGAACTGGAACAGGTCAACTCGGCTCGTTACTACCTCTCGTACGTCAATTACCGGCTCAAGAACTACTACGACGCCGCGATCCTCGGGGAGTTCCTCGCGCGCGGTTATCCGCAGTCGAGCTGGGGGCGCAAAGGCGCGCAGTTGGCGATCGCCTCGTACCTGGCGGAGCACAACGCCACGCCCGAGGCCAATCGCGGTTTCGATTCGCAGCGTCTGGGCGCAATCGCCGATTACGCCGCCAAGCGGTGGCCCGGCGAACCGGAGGCCGACGAAGCGGTGATGTTGCTCGTGGAATTGGCGGTGCTCGACAAGCGGCTCAACGACGCCGTCGGCTACCTCAGCCAGGTGCCCGCGGGCTCGCCGCGCCGTGGCGACGCGGAGCTCAAGACCGGCCGCGCGCTGTGGAACTTTTACCTGACCAGCTCGAAGCTCGAGCCGGAGCGCCAGCCGCCCAAGGAGCAACTCGATCAATTCGCCACGCAGGCCAGAGAGCTGCTCGCCTCCGGCGTCGAACGAGGCAAGAACGGCGGCAAGCCCTCGACGGAATTGGTCGCCGGCATGTTGACGTTAGCGTCGATCAAGCTCAATGAAGGAGATGCCGCCGGAGCGCTGGAGATCTTGACGCAGGAAGGGAGCGGGCCGCTTAATCTGGCCGCCGCGAATGATCCGGTCCTGGCCCAGGGGAACCTTCGTTCCGAAACGTACCGCTTGGGTCTGCGCGCCAATATTGCCTCGCAAGACTTTTCCAAAGCCGACGAGATGTTGGAGTTACTGGAAAAGGAAGTCGCTTCGGCCGGCGACGCCGCGGCGAATGAGCGCTTGACGATGTCGCTCGTCGCGCTCGGTCGCGAGCTGGAACAGCAGATCAAACAGTTGCGCGCGGCGAACCAACACGACAAGGTCGCCGCGCTGTCCGCCGGTTTCGAGAGTTTCCTCAAGCGCATCTCAGCGCGTGAAACGGGGAACGATTTCAATTCTTTGAACTGGGTGGCCGGCACGTTCTACAGCCTGGCTTCGGGACTCGACTCCGGTCCCGGCGAGGCCTCGGCCGAGGCGCTTCCGTATTTCAAGCAGTCGGCCGACGCGTACCGGCAGTTGGCGAAGAAGTGCGAGGACGGCACATTCCAGGCGACGCCGCAGCAGAAACTCGCCCTCTCCGTGCGCACGGCCGCGGCGCTGCGGCGGCTCGGCGAGTATGAGGAAGCCGTCAAGCTGCTGTCCGACGTACTGATGAAGAACAATCAACTGCTTGACGCTCAGCAAGAGGCGGCACTCGCGCTGCAAGGTTGGGGCGAGCAGGACATCAAGTACTTCGACGCCGCTATTCGCGGACACTTGCAGGCCAAGAACAGTAAGGGCCAGGTGGTACCGATCATTTGGGGCTGGGCGCAGCTTTCGCGCCGCGTACAGGGCAATGCGAAATACATCGACGTCTACTTCGACGCCCGGTACAACCTCGCCAAGTGCCGGCTGAAGCAGGCGGTGAAGTTGAAGAAGCTCAACAAGCCCGACCTGGCAAAAGAGGCGCTCAGCCGCGGCGCGGCGGAGATCAACATCCAATATCGGCAGACGCCGGAAATGGGAGGCGCCGAGTGGTCGTCGAAGTTCGACAGCCTGCTCCGCGTCATCCAGCAGGCCGCGGGGCAACCCGCGACCGGGCTGCCAGCCGAAAAGCCGGTGGCGACGCGCTGACCGCACCAACCGTGGGAGTCGGAAGCGTTAGCGCTCGGCTCGCGATTGCGATGAAGGTTCTCGGGAGAGGCAAATGAGAAGCAACGTATCCATCGCCGCCGGCTTGTTGGCCTGGTGCATGATCTTTCTTGTTGGCGGGGCGCTCCGCGCCGATGTCGTGCGCCGTGTCGAGGGACCGCCGCTCAACGGCGACGTGGCGGAGATGTCTCCCTTGGAGGTGAAAGTGAAAGCCGGCAGTGCCGAGAAAGTGCTGCCCGTGAATGAGATCGACTTCATCTCCTGGACCGGCGAGCCGGCGCAATTCAACACAATGCGCGCCCGGTTGAAGGCCGGCGACTACGAGTTCGTCATCCAGACCGCCGACAAAATCAAGGCGGACGAGCTGAAGCGCAAGGAGATGCAGCAGGACCTGGAGTTCTACCGGGCGCTCGCGAAGGCCCGTCTGGCGCTCGCCGGCGGCGGCGACGTCAAGGAAGCCGGCATGCTGATGCGCGACTTCGTCAAGAAAAACGACGGGAGCTACCATCTCCTCCGCGCATCGGAAACCCTCGGCGACCTGTTCGTGGCGATCGGGCAATACGATCTTGCGACTACCGAATACGCCAAGCTGGAAAAAGCCCCCTGGCCTGATGTGCAGGTGCGCGCCGCCATCGCCAAGGGACGTGCGCAGTTGGCGCAAAAGAAGTATCCGGAAGCCCAGGCCGAATTCGAGAAGGTGCTCAGCAACCCGCCGGCGGCGACCACCGCCGCGGTGAAGACGCAACTGCAGGCCGCGACGCTCGGCAAAGCCACCTGTCTGGCGGCCACGGCCCAGTTCGACGAGGGGATCAAGCTGATCGAGGGGGTCATCGCCGAGGCCGATCCGGAAGATGCCGACCTGCACGCCCGGGCGTACGTCACGCTCGGCAACTGCTACCGGCAAAAGCCCGGCGCGACCAAGGAGGCCCTGCTGGCGTTCCTGCACGTGGACGTGCTCTACGCCTCGCAGGCCGAGGCCCACGCCGAGGCGCTGGCGAACCTGCGCGAGCTCTGGAACGAGGTCGGCAAGCCGGACCGCGCCCAGCAGGCGGCCGACATGCTCGCCGAGCGCTACAAGAACAGTCCCTGGGCCAAAAAGTAACCGCCAGCGACGCCATTACCGGCATGGCCGTCACAACCGTCAATCAATGGCGGCGTTTGCTTTACGCTTCCGGGCGGCATGACTAGACTGAAGTTTGCGATTCACTTGCGGAACACGAGGCGAAACATGGCGGAGCGGGTCAGCAAACAACGTTCGTTGGCGCAATGGGCGGGCATCGCCGGTAAGCTCTGGTTGGCCGGCACGACGGTGGCGCTGGTCGGCTTGGTGCTCTTCATTGGCGGTTCAGCAGTCTCGGCCCAAGATGCTGAGTTGCAAAAGATCGAAGAGGAAGCGGCGCAACCCGCTCCCGCCGCGAATGAAGCCGCGGCTGCGAACAACGCCGCCGAACAGCCGGTCACCGTAACGCCGCCTAAGAACTTGCTGAGCTGGCTATTCGATGCACTCCAGTGGCGCTACACGCTGATCTTTCTGACGCTCTCCTTTACGTTTGTCGCGTTGATCGTGATGAACATTTTGTCAGTGAAACGCGATCGCGTAGTGCCGGAGTCGCTGGTGGCCGCATTCGAGGCGCATCTCAACGAGAAGAGGTATCAGGAAGCGTACGAACTGGCCCGTACCGACGATTCGTTTCTTGGCCGCGTCCTGTCGGCGGGCCTAGCCAAATTGCAAACGGGCTACCCGGAAGCGATCGAGGCCATGCAGGAAGTGGGCGAAGAAGAAACGATGAAGCTCGAGCAGCGCGCCAGCTATATTGCGCTGATCGGAACCATCAGCCCCATGTTCGGCCTGTTGGGGACTGTCGACGGTATGGTCAGTTCGTTCGACAAGATCGCCACGAGTACGACGCAGCCCAGGCCTGCCGAACTGGCCCAAGGCATTTCCTTGGCACTGGTCACGACATTGATCGGTCTTTTCTTGGCGATCCCTGCGATCGGCCTGTACCACTTCTTGAAGAACCGCATTGCCCGGCTCGTCCTCGAAGCCGGCATCGTCAGCGAAGGGCTGATGAGCCGATTCAAGGCGGGGAAGTGATGGTGGGGAGGAGAAAAGGAGAAAAGAAGAAGAGGAGAAAAGAAGTTGACCGAACGCGTTCATTATCCTCCTGACTCCTGACTCCTGACTCCCCCTTCTTTTCTTCTGTTCTCCTTTTCTTCTTTTCTCCTCCCATGCGAATCAAACGCTACGACGCGGCGCCGCCCGAGATGGACATGACGCCGATGATCGACATGACGTTCCAGTTGATTTGCTTCTTCATGGTGGCGCTCAGCTTCGACGACGCCGACCGGAATGAGCGCATCAAGCTGCCGTCCAGCGAACTGGCCAAACCGGCCGAGGCTCCTTTTGAGTTGCCGATCACGCTGCAGCTCACCAGCGTCGGAACGGTCCTCTACGGCGGCGAGGAGTTGGCGCTGGCGAATGTAGGCTCGCGTCTCACCGCTGAAAAGCAAGTCATGGAGCGACTGGGCAAGAAACCCGGCAACGCCACGATCATTATCCGCGCCGATGGCGACGCGCCGACGGGCAAGGTTCAAGAGCTGATCCAGGCCTGCCAGGAACGCGAGTTCGAGAAGTTCGCGCTTCGTGCCCGGCAAGAGGAAGGTTAAGCGATGCGCATTCGCAAGTCCGCCGGCGGACTGTCCGACAAGATCGATCTGCAAATGACGCCGATGATCGACGTCGTATTTCAACTCCTGATCTTCTTTATCTTTTCGTTCAAGATCGTTACGCAGGAAGGGGACTTCAACGTCAAGATGCCGATCGCCGGCGGCGCGGCGATGAACAGCGAAGCGCTCCCTCCGTTCAAAGTCCGCCTGGTGGCCGGCGCGGATGGAAAGCTGGCCGGCATCCAATTGGACGGCAATCCGATCGACAGCTTCAGCGCGCTGCACGAAGCGATCATCGATCGCATCGGCGTCGACGCCACGGATGCCATCAAGGAAAGCGCCGAGGTGGAACTCGACTGCGATTACGGGCTCCATTACCGCCA
>CAZUBB010000047.1:17110-19527 GCA_964618485.1 uncultured Pirellulales bacterium | reverse complement strand
CCGCCACGTCATCGACGCCATCACCGCCTGCTCCGGCTACGTCTCGCCCGACGGCAACATCGTAAAGCTGATCGAGAAGATCCGCTTCGCGCCGCCGAAAAGGTGAGGGGGGAGGAGAAAAGAAGAAGAGGAGAACAGGAGAAAAGAAGGGGGAGTGTTCAGTGTTCAGTTTTCAGTCACACTCCTGACCGCTGGCCCCTACGGGCTTCAGCCTACCGCCTCCCGCCTGCTCAAAACGGTTTCACTAACGTGAACGTCGTGATCGCGCCTTCGGTGCGGTTTTCCGCGCCGAATTCCCACCAGTGGCGGATGTGGTAGCCGAGTTTCCACTTGGGATTGAAGTATTGAATCTCAGGCCCGAGGGCGTAGGCGCGATCCTCCGGAAACGCGCCGTTCCCCGTGTTCTCGGTGACTTGCCACGAGCAGTAGCCGGAGACGCCGAAGATCGCCTCGCCGTGCGCTTTGCCGATGCCCCACTCGAACGATAAATCGTCGCCGCGGTGAAAGCCGTCCGCCACGCGATCGGTGTGGAATTCCCACCGCGACAGAAACGACGCCGTCCAGGTGCGCTCCTCGTCGAAGTAGTAGGTTCCCGCCAGACCGGGATAGAGCGTCCAATAGTCGCGCCCGGGCAGTGACGGTTGATTCGAGTTATATGGCGCGGTCGGGGCGAAGAAGCCAAACACGAAGCCGAAGTCGAATTGCTTTTCGTGCCACTCGATGACGAACGGCTCGACGTTCATGTCGGCGAGCGTCATGGCGCTTTGATTGATTCCGTAAGCGTCGATCTCCACGTCGATCGACACGACCGGGACAACGAAGTTCCAGGCGAAGTCGGCGCCCCAGAGTTTCTTGTCGGTGACCGTTACGATGCGGTGCGCGTTGACGTAGGTATCGAGATTGAAGCCGACCGGTTGCGCCTCGCCCGTGGGACCGGTCGTCACGGGAGCGTGATAAAAGCGGTTGTAGAACAGCCAATAACGCCCCGGCGGCGGCACGGTGCCCGCTAGCAGGCCTGAAGTGCCGTTCGGATACGCGCCGCCGATATTCCCGACGGATTGTCCAAACGCCGGCGCTACGAATAGCAACAGCAACCCGAAGGCGCCGAGCGCCCGTTGCGCCAGGCGCCGAGCAGGTCTCGATTCTTTCGATGGCGGCGGCTGGTTGCTGCGTGTGCGCATGGGGAACATAACGCGGGCATGGAATTGGACGGGCCTCATAGAAGGCCGGTCGAAGATCATGCACCACTGCTCCGCCGGCGGCGTTTCGTGGACGCCGGACGTCGCGCCGCGCGGGGCGGAGCAGCGGTACATGCAGGACGGAGAGGCACGCCGTCCGTAAGAATCTCAGGTCACTCGGGCCGGGCTACGGGGAGCGGATTCGACGACTGCCGCGAACCGTAGGTTCGCAACTGCCGTCAACTCCCGATCCGCTCCCGCGGCCCGCCGAAGTCGCTGCTTACTAGAACTTGATCCGCAGGCCTGCTTCCAGGCTGTGGAAGGTGGCGCTGTCCGGATAGAACACGCCGAACGGTTGCGCGGCGAACGTGAGCGGGTCGCCGTTATCAAAGAATCGATAGCCGGTGAACAACTCGGTGCGACGCGTCAGTTCGTAGTTGAAACCCGCGCGGAACTGATACGCGAAGGCCACGTCGCTCGTGGTGTTCAGACCCTGGTAGGCGTTCACGCCGCCGTAGAAGTTCGGGTCGGCGAAAAAGCCAGGTAACATGCTGTTGATTTCGGACTGGAACAGGCCGATGCCCGCGCCGACGTAGGGCTTCAGACGCGTGCCGAAATCGAAGTCGTGGTACACGTTGAGCATGTACGCCTTGACCGAGATATTGCCGGACGCGTCGCTCACGAAGTTCGTGCTCCCTTCGTTGCCGCCGGCCGTCGCCACCTGGTTGTTCAGGTAGCTGTATTCGAACTCCAGGCGGAACAGATCGAACTGGTGGCCGAGCGCCACGTTGATCCCGAAGCCGTCGTTGAACTCGAGGAACGTGGCCGGATCGCCGACCTCGTGAACCGTTTCGCGCGTCTGCCAGGCGCCGCTCAGCGAGACGTACCAGCAATAGCAAGGATAGCTGCAGCAGGCGTCGCAGCCGCTGTCGTCGCACGCCAGGCATTGTGGGGCCGCCGTCACGTCGGCGACCGCTTCTTCCACCGCTTCTTCGTCGGCGTAGGTGCGGTAGGCGACCGGTTGAATCGGGTGACCGTAGTTCACGGCCGGGTCGAACAGTTGCGCCGCCGAAGCGGACGTGGCGACCACGCACAGCATCGCCGCGGGGGCGAGCGAACGCAGCAGCTTGGGCAAATAGGAAACGAGCGTGCGTTTCATGGCGAACAATTACCTCCGTGCAGGGATCGCCAGCGAGGTCGGTGCTCCCCCGCGATCCATTCACGGGGGTCGCCCATTGC
>CAZUBB010000047.1:11810-17100 GCA_964618485.1 uncultured Pirellulales bacterium | reverse complement strand
GCCGCCTCGGTGCGTGTTGTTCATCGACTGCGGCTGACACCCGTTTTGACAGAAGCTCGCGGCGGACGGGCTGAGCCAAACATGCCGAGGATGCGCCCAACAAATCCGCTAGAACCGCGCCGTTGCGCTTCCTGCGCATGCGGAAGATGCCGGTTGTTTCGGCTAGTTCGCGGATGCGTTCCGATCACGCGGCGTCAACTTTTTCGCCGGCGCCGAAGGCGCGACGTTCGCGGCTCGGTGCCCGTCTTGTTGGGCGAGCGTTTCCACGGGGCTGAAGCGCCAGTCGCCGTCCCGGTGGCGCCATTCCTGACGCTGCTTCCGTTCGCCCAAAAAGGGCGATTTCATCGTGATTTCAAACGACCGCGCGTCCGGTGTTTCCGACAAGAGCGTCGCCGTTATTTCGGCATCATCGCCAGCCGGGCGAAACTTCTCGATGATCGAAGCGAAGTTCCGCACGCGCCAGCGATCAAACTCGACGCGCTCGACGTCGTCGTCCGGCAGGTAATCCTCCGCCGCGTCTTCGTCCCCTCGCAGGCAACAGTCCACGAAGCCGATGACGTGGCGGTCCGGCCGGTGGGCAAAGAGGCTGGCAATCGCCGAGCCGACGTACCAGATCGCGCCTACCCCTACAATCAACACGACTGCCAGGCTCAATTTGCCGGGCCGACGTTCGAGCCCCGCGAAGATCGCTTGCAGCCACTCAGGCGTTCCCGACGCCCGCAACTCCCGCAACGTTTCGAGCGTCTGGCGCTGCAGTTCAGCGGCCTCCTTGACGCCATGCAACTGCTGGTCCGGCCCATGGGCGAGCGGCAGCTTGCAGCTCATGCACTCCGCCCGGCGCACGGTGAGCATCGTGGGGACCGAACCGGCCGCGCCACAGCGCGGGCAGCTATAGCGCGTCTGCGGAAGGTCCTCCGGCTTGAACAATTTGCCGTGCGGGCCGATCAAGAACTGGCAACGGCACTTGGGGCAGCGCAAGCTATGCGTCAGCCGCTTCCAAGCGACCCAGGCCGTGGTGGCGCATTGCGGGCACGTCAGCGTGATCTTGAAGCCTTCGCCGTACGGCGCCGACTTCACATCCTGAACGAGCGACTCGCGTTCGCCGCTCGTGGGTGTCTCGGCGGAGGCGATGGGACGAGTTGCCATCATGGTAAAACAAAGTCCGCGGGGCAGCGTCAAGCGACGGACCAACGTGCCGCGGGGTCGAATGTCGCCATTCGACCCCCTTCGGCACTGGGAGCGAACGAGCATCTCGGCTGGCGGCAATTAATAGTCCGCGTCGCTCACCGGTTCGCCGCCGGCTCGCGTGGTCATCGACGCCAGCACCCAGAGAGCGACCTTGTCGGAGAGGAACTTCACCGACCCATCGGCGAACGCGAATTGCGATCCGCCGTCGTGGAAGCTGTAGTACAAGTGCCCCCACTCGTTCGAGTTGTTGATTTTCATCTTGCCGGGAATCGTGCCGGAGCTGTTGCACCAGTCGATCCGCTGGCCAATCGAATAGGGGTTGTCGTTCGTGGCCCAGGCGCCGCCGCGTGCGCGGGCGCAATTGGATTGCGAGCGATCGGCGTTCGCCGGCGACATGTTGCGTTCGCGCCACACGTCCTCCCGGCCGGCGCATTCTCCGACCATGATCGTGTTCGATGTGCCGTCTCGCACACCGGTCAGCGTCGGGTAATTCACCCGGCCGCGGACCGCTTCGATGCGGGGGTCGCCGGTTAACGTCGAGGTCCACGAGGGAAGGTTTCCCACGCCGTAAGGCTGCAAAACGCCCGCCACGACGACGTTGCTGGTCGCCGTGGTGCCGGTGGGAAACCCGGGAACCGCTGCGCCGACGGGCAGCGTCGCGGGGAACTCGTGCAGAATGTTGCTATGAACACCTTCTGGCGTGAAATAGTCACCGCAAGCGCCGATCTTGTGACCGACGCCCGGGTCGAGCTTCAACTGCGTCCGCTCCAGGATCGGCGTCGAGGGACACAGAAACGCGTTAATGAATTTTTGCACCGTCACGCCGTTGGGAACATCCGCGCTGGTCGGCGACGGGATGTACGTTCCGGGATTCGCCGGATCCTCGATGTATTCGCTTTTCAGCCGCCACCAGTCCTGATCGAGATCGTAGTTCGAACCAGAGACCAGCCCGGCTTTTTCGAGGTACGGAAGGATATCTGGGGCCCAACTGCGGGCGGCGCCGTCGCTTTCCACGCGTTTGGAGAAGGGCAGATGCGTCTGCGCGCTTTGGAAATTGTGAAACGCGAGGGCCACCTGTTTCAGGTTGTTCTGGCAAGCGGCTCGCTTCGCGGATTCGCGCGCATACTGGACCGCCGGCAACAGCAGCGCAATCAATACGCCGATGATCGCGATGACCACCAACAGTTCCACCAACGTAAATGCGTCGCGCCGTTCGCGACGTGACGACCTTGCCAGGCATTGCATGCATCGACTCCCTGATCCAGAATTCCCATAGAGGTGAGCTTCGCCCCGGCGGAGCGCGGCGTCGGGGGGCGTAAGCAAAAGTCAGGCCAGGCAGGTGCAAGAAACGTCGCAATAGGAACAACCACTCCTACCGCAACAGGTTGCGCCGACGGATTCATCACGCGAGAGTACCTCATCGGCCCACGTCGCGCACAAACAATCGCCATGAATGACAATTCTTCGCCACACGCCGCATCGATCACTTGGCCGATCCGGTACCAGCTTCTTATTCCGAATCTGGCCGTTTTGGGCGTGGCAGTGCTCGGCGCAGCGTTACTGGGAGCGATTTGGGCCGCAAAGCTCGCCGATCGGCGTATCGATCGCCAAATCCACGGAATGGCGAACACGCTGGCCAATTCTCGGTTCCCGTTGACGAGCGCGGTGCTCGCGCAGGTCCGCGATCTGTCCGCGACGACGCTGGCGGTGACGGACGGCGAAGGGCGCATCGTGCAATCGAGCGACGACCTGGGCAGCACTTTTCCGGACGGCATTCCTGCGCCGCCAGGGGCGTCGCGCGGCGTTTCGGCGGTAGGAAAGCTCCGTGACCAGACCGGCGCGGGGTTTCTGCATTGCACCGTGGCGTTAGCGCAACGATCCGGCAATGTGGAGGAGCAGACGCTGCACGTCTTATTCCCCGAGGAACTGTGGTGGGAAGCGGTCCTGGCCGCGGTGTGGCCGCCACTGCTCGTCGGCTTGGTTGGCGCGGCGTGCGGGATTCCGGTGGGACGGCGGCTCGCCTGGGGGATGGCGCGGCGCATCGAGCAGTTGCGCCAGCAAATTTCCTCGCTGGCCGCCGGCAATTATGCACGGCTTCCGGTCGACGGTCCGCCCGACGAGTTGCGCTCGTTGGCGGTCGCCGCCAACGAGCTTTCCGATCAACTGCAAGATCTTCGCGAGGCGATTCAGCGCCATGAGCGGTTGACGCTGGTGGGTCAACTGAGCGCCGGCCTGTTGCATCAGCTTCGCAACTGCGCCACCGGCGCGCGCATGGCCCTGCAGATTCACCGCAAAGAATGCCCGGCGGCGGACGACAGCCTCGAAGTCGCCAAACGACAACTCGACCTGCTTTCGGACCATGTTCATCGCTACCTGGTGATGCGCCGGGACGGCGCCACTTTGAACGCCACGTGCCGGCTGGGCGAAGTTCTGCAGGATGTCGCGCGGTTATTGGAACCGACGTTCCGACATCGTCGCGTGGCGTTGGCCTGGGCGCCGCCGGAGGAGGAAATCGAGCTGCCGCTCAGCCCTGAGAACTTGCGGCACCTCCTTTCCAATCTGCTGACGAACGCCGTCGATGCCGCAGGCGCCGATGGTTCCGTTCGGTTGGACGTGGTGTATAAAGCGGACTCGCACGTGCATCTGCGTGTCATCGATTCTGGTCCAGGGCTCGCCGCGGAAGTGGCGGAGACCGCTTTCGATCCCTTCGTGACTTCGAAGCCGGAGGGCATCGGCCTGGGGCTGGTGATTTGCCGCCGTATCGCGGAAGATTGCGGGGGAACGCTCACCGTCCAGAACATTCCGGGCGCGACGTGTTTCGAGGCCCGGCTGCCGCGCGTGAATTCAAAAGTTGCCCCCGCTAAGTATCAGGAAGCAGCCGTATGAGCCGTGTACTCGTGGTTGACGATGAAGAGAGCATCTGCTGGGCGTTGGAGCGCATACTGAGCGACGAGGGGCACGAAGTTTATTCCGCGGCGACCGCCGAGGACGCCTTGCGCTGCGCGAGGCAGGTTCCGCCCGACGTGATTTTCCTCGACGTTCGACTACCGGGGCGCGATGGTCTTTCGGCGATGGATGACCTGCGCGCGACCTCTTCCGCCGCGTCGGTCGTGGTGATGACCGCCTTCGGCGATCTCGACACCGCGGTTCGCGCGATGTCACAGGGCGCGAGCGATTATCTCACCAAGCCGTTCGATCCCGACCTGGCGCTGCAGGCCCTGCAGCAGGCGACGCGAAAGCGCCCCGCGACCGCGTCTGAAGGCGCGGTCGCGGCGCCTGGCGGATTTGTCGGCTCGAGCCCTTCGATGCAAGAGGTTTACAAACGCATCGCGCTCGCGGCGCCGACCGAGGCCCCGGTGCTCATTTCCGGCGAAAGCGGCGCCGGCAAGGAACTTGTCGCCGCCGCGCTGCACCGTCACTCGCTGCGGGCCGATCGCCCTCTTATTCCGGTGAATCTCGCCGCGCTCAACCAAAGCGTGGCGGAGAGCGAGTTGTTCGGCCACGTGCGCGGCGCGTTCACCGGCGCCGTGGAAACGCGCCGCGGCTTGCTCGAATCGGCGCACGGCGGCACGCTGTTCTTGGACGAGATTTCGGAAGTCCCGTTGCCATTGCAGGTGAAGTTGCTGCGCACGCTGGAACTCGGGCAGATCACGCCGGTCGGCGGCACGAGCGGGCGCACGATCAACGTACGCTTGATCTGCGCCACGAATCGCGATCTCCGCGCCGCGGTGCGCGAAGGGAGGTTTCGCGAAGACCTTTTCTACCGCCTGGCGGGGTTCGAAATCGCGGTGCCGGCGCTGCGCGATCGCGGCGATGATATCGTCACGCTGGCCCGGCATTTTCTGGACACGGAATGGCGCGGTACGGAACGCCCGGTGTTGTCGGCCGAGGCCATCGAAGCGCTGCGGAAACGCCAATGGCACGGTAACGTCCGCGAGCTGCGACACGCCGTGCTCCACGCGGCGATCCTGGCGCGCGGCGGCGTGCTCGGCGCGGAACACCTGCCGCCCCCCTTGGAACTAGCGAGCGTCAGCGCTGCATCTCACGCCGAGCGCGCTCAACAAGCCCTCGCCGCCTGGACTGATGAAACGCTGGCGCGCGA
>CAZUBB010000047.1:310-11781 GCA_964618485.1 uncultured Pirellulales bacterium | reverse complement strand
CCGCGTCGAAACGGCCCGGACGCTGGGGTTACACCGAATGACGCTCCGCAAGAAACTCCGCGGGCCGGCTGCGGATTCGGAACCAGCGGAATAGCGCCATCGCCGCCGTGCTTTCATCCCTGTTCGTCCCGAGCCTATAATCCGCCTGGCTGGGCGAGGAGTTTTTCTCCCAGCGTTTGCATAGCGCCCCCTCAACTCGGAGAGACCCTTATGCGCCGTTCACTGCCGCTCGCTCTATGGCTGGGCTGTGTCACCCTCGTCAGCGCCATCGCGCACGGGGAGGAGCCCGCCGCCGGAAAGCAAACGCCCGCCGAGTTCTCTCAGGAGGTCACCGTGACGACGAAGTACCTGCTGTACCTGCCGAAGGACTACGAGACCAGCGACAAGAAGTATCCCTTGATGCTGTTCCTGCACGGCGCCGGCGAGTCGGGGAATGACCTCAATAAGGTCAAGGTCCACGGCCCGCCGAAGATCGTCGAAAACAAGACCGACTTCCCGTTCATCGTGGTTTCGCCGCAGAGTCCCGGCCGCGGCTGGCAGCCGGACGTGCTCAACGGGTTGCTGGACGACGTGATCGCCAAGTACCGCGTTGATACCGATCGCGTCTATTTGACCGGCCTGAGCATGGGCGGCTACGGCACCTGGACCCTGGCGGCGGCGCATCCGGACCGCTTTGCGGCGATCGCGCCGATCTGTGGCGGCGGCAATCCGGAGGACGCTGCGAAGCTCAAGGATATTCCGATGTGGGTGTTTCACGGCGCGAAAGACAGCGTGGTCCCGCTCGATCGCTCGCAAGTGATGGTCGATGCGGTCAAGGCTGCCGGCGGCGATGTGCTGTTCACGGTCTATCCGGAAGCGGAGCACGACTCTTGGACCGAAACGTACGACAACGAAGAACTCTACAAGTGGATGTTGAAGCACTCGCTGGCCGATCGGAAGAAGTAACGGGGAACGTCGGAATTCGGAAGGAGGAATTCGGAAGTACGATAAGACTTCTGTCTCGCCAACTTCCGAATTCCGAAATCCGAGTTCCGAATTGCCTTCCGATCGAGTCTCGCGCATGTCCCACGCCGATCCCGCCGCCAACCCCATGCCCGTTCCCTCGCGCCGGCAGCGGTGGCTGGAAGTTGCGCTGATCCTGGGCGTCTTCTACCTCAACTCCGGTTGGGCGGTGCCGGACAACAACGAAGCGCATTATCTCGGCAAGGCCCGACACTATTGGGATCCGACCTATTGCGCCGGCGACTCTTTCTTCGAATCGGCGCACACGCATCAGTTGTTCTATGCCGTCTTCGGCTGGTGGACGCTGTTTCTGCCGCTGCCGGCCGTGGCTTGGATCGGCCGACTGCTGACCTGGACGTTGATGGCCGTCGGCTGGCAGCGCCTCAGTTGGCGCATCGTGCCGAAGCCCTGGTGGGCGGTGTTTTCCGCGGCGCTGATGATCGCGCTCCAGGAGCGCTGCCAGGTCGCCGGCGAATGGCTCGTTGGCGGCTTCGAAGCGAAAGGCATCGCCTACGCGCTCGTGTTCTTCGGACTCGACGCGGCCTTTGCCGGGCGCTGGCGCGCCGTGTGGCTCTGGCTGGGCGCGGCTTCGGCGTGGCACGTACTCGTTGGCGGCTGGGCGGTCGTGGCGATGTTGTTCGCCTGGTGGCTCGAGCGGCGGCGCGGCGCGGCGCCTACACTGGCCGAGATGCTCCCCTCGCTCCTGACGGGTTTCGTATTCTCACTTGCCGGGCTGCTGCCGGCGCTTACGCTCAGTCGCGGCGTTGATCCCATCATTCTTGGCGACGCGAATCACATTTATGTGTTCGAGCGTTTGCCGCATCACTTGAATCCATTCGTGTTCGCACCGCGCGGCGTGAGCCTGCTCACCTTGCTGTTTCTCCTCTCGGGCATTCTGAGTCGTGCAGCGCCCTCAACGCGAGCGACGCGCATCGCATGGCGGTTTTCCGCGGCTACGGCCGGACTGGCGCTACTGGGCTGGGGAATCGCAGTCGCGTTTCGCGCCTCTCCGAACATCGCCGCAGCGCTCCTGAAGTACTATTGGTTCCGGCTGGCGGATGTAGCCGTTCCACTGTCAGCTAGCTTGCTGGCGATGGCATACTTTCAATGTGCATTGCGATCGTCGCCCGGGTGGGGGAAGGCGTGGGTGACCGCCGCGGCAGCTTTCGCAGCATTCCACCTTGCCGAGTTTGGCATTCAGACGCAGACGCTTCCCTATGCTCGCGCGGACCGCCCCGGAAAAGTCGCGAACGCAGCGGCATGGCGGGATGTCTGCGCTTGGATCAAGAGCAACACTCCACCGGGGACCAAGTTCATCACGCCGCGTCAGAACCAGTCGTTCAAATGGTATGCGGAACGCGCCGAAGTCGTTACCTGGAAAGATATTCCGCAAGACGCCGGGGCGATCGTCGAGTGGCGTCGACTGCTCGACCAAGTTTACGACAAACCGGAATTTGCCGAGAAGAGCGTGTACCTGCGCAATTGGGGCGATATAGTTCGACTGAATGAGTCGATTCACGCCGACTATCTTGTCGTCGAGGGACCGGAGGAGTTCATTTCTCTGTACGATCAATGGGGCGCCAAACCGGTCTACACGAACTACGTGTATTGGGTGTACAAGTTACCTGTCGAAATGCGCCCGACTGAGCAATAGCCCGCGTGCCTTTCGCAGTGTTTTTCGTTCACTCTACCGCTAGCTCAAGGCCGACCCAATGCAAGGACGCACTGGTCTCTGGTCCGCGATTCCGCGCCGTTATAACCTTGGCGTGGACCTCACCCGTCGGCATGTCGAGGCCGGCCGTGGCGACCAAAACTGCCTCGTGTGGGAGAACTCCGCGGGTGCGTCGCGCACCTTCACCTATGGCGAGATGGACGTCCTCAGCGACCGTTGCGCGGCGGCCCTCGCGCAGTTGGGCGTGCGGCGCGGCGACCGCGTCCTGTTGCGTCTGCCGAACTTGCCGGAGTTCTACATTGCTGCGCTCGGCATTGCGAAGCTGGGCGGCGTGTTCATTCCCACGAGCACGCAATTCCGCACCGCTGAGGTGGAATACCGCCTGCGCGATTCCGGCGCCGTCGCGGCGATTACCACGACACACCTGGTCGGCGCGATCGACGAATCGCGGGCCACGTGTCCGGACCTGCGCCACGTACTCACGGTGCCGTGCGGCGATGTACCAGGCTCGCCCCAGGATCTCGATTTTTCGACGGCGCTGAACACAGCGCCGAGCCACTTCACGCCGGCCGACACGAGCGCCGAAGACACGGCGTTCATCGCCTACACTTCCGGGACGACCGGCGAGCCCAAAGGGGTCGTCCACGCTCACCGCTACGCCGCGGCTTACGACTATCTGATCCGCGACTGGCATCAGTATCGCGAAGGGGACGTTTGCGCCTGTCCCGCCGAGCTCGGGTGGCTGTTGCCCGTGGCGTCGACGTTCCTCTACGCGATGCGGGCCGGCATCTGCGCGATGCTCTACCACCCGGTCGACGGCCGCTTCCGCGCCGAGGCCTGGCTCGATCTGATTGCGCGGCACGGCATCACCAACTTCGTGGGCACGCCGACCATCTACCGCATGCTGATCGCCGCGCCGGACGTCGCCGAGGCGAACCTTTACACGCTCCGGCACGGAGTCAGCGCCGGCGAGCCGCTGCCGCCCAATACGATCCAAGCGGTGAAGCGCCACCTGGGCTTCGAGCCGCTCGATGGCATCGGCATGAGCGAGTGCATGGTCTACTGCTATAATCGCGCCGGGGAGCGGCTGCACCAAGGCAGTTGCGGCGTCCCTGCGCCGTACGTGCGGATGCGGCTGGTCGACGACGACATGTGCGACGTTGCTCCCGGCGAGCCGGGCGTGTTGTGCGTGCATCGCGACGATCATCCCGGCATGATGCACGGCTACTGGAACAAGCCCGCTCAGACGGCGGAGATTTTCCGCGGCGAATGGTATTATTCCGGCGACGTGCTGATTCGCGATCGCGCTGGGCAACTCTGGTTTCAAGGTCGAGCCGACGACGTGATCAAGGCCAGCTGTTACCGTATCTCGCCGTTCGAGGTGGAAAGCTGCCTCGCCGCGCACCCAGCGGTGCATGAAGCGGCCGTGGTCGGCGCTCCGGACGAATTGCGCGGCACCGTGGTGAAGGCGTTCATTGTGCTGCGTCCCGGAGTCGAGGCCAGCGTCGCGCTGACGCGCGAATTGCAGGATTGGGTCAAACAAAACGCGGCCGGCTACAAGTACCCGCGACAAGTGGAGTTCGTCAGCGAATTGCCGAAAACCACGAGCGGGAAAATCAAGCGCCGGTTGCTGCGCACTCCGATTCGCCATGCGGCCTGAGCAGGTCATCGAACGCCTCCGCGCGCGGCTCGCCGAGCCGCTGCCGGGCAGCGCGGCGCATCGCCTGATGGCGCCGGACCTGAGTTACGGCCGGCACTCCGATCCCCCGGCGTGGAACGCGCGCCCCGCGGCGGTGATGGCGCTCCTATATCGCCACAGCCGCGAGTGGCGACTGCCGCTGACCGTGCGCCCGGCGAATCTGCAGGATCACGCCGGGCAGATTTGTCTTCCGGGCGGCGCGAGCCACGCTGGCGAAACGCCGGAAGAGGCGGCGCTCCGCGAATTGCACGAGGAGCTGGGCATCGCCAGCGCCGAAGTCGAACTGCTGGGGCGTCTTTCGCCGATTAACCTCTACGTCAGCAACTTCGCGGTGATTCCGAGCGTGGCGGTCGCGCGGGGTGCGCCGAAGTTCGTTCCCTCGGCGGCGGAAGTCGCGGAGCTGATTGAACTGCCGCTGGCGGCGCTACTTGACCCTGCCTCGCGCGGCCACGACGTCATCCCCGGACGACTGCTTCCGCTCAGTGCGCCGTACTATGACTACCACGGTCATCGCATCTGGGGAGCGACGGCGATCATCTTGAGCGAACTGGCGTCGGTTTGGCAGCAGGCAACGCTGTAGGGGGCGACTCCGTCGCCGATGGCATGCTCGCATAGATTGTTTGGCGTGTTTCGCGGACAGCGCCCATCATTTCGGCGACGGAGTCGCCTCCAACAGCACGAAAAGCCCCTCGCCGAAGCGCCGAGGCCTGCTACAACTCTGCGGTAGCACTTGACCTTTGTCGGCAATTGGCTCGCATGAATGTCCCTCAGGCACGCGTACAGACCGTTAACGCGATTCCCCCCAACCCGACCGGCGAATACGTCCTCTACTGGATGATCGCCGCGCGGCGCGTGGCGTCGAATCATGCGCTCGATCGCGCCGTGCAATGGGCGCTGGACCTCGGCAAGCCGCTCGTGATTTTTGAACCGCTCCGTTGCGGATACCGTTGGGCGAGCGATCGCTTGCACAAGTTCGTGGTGGAAGGGATGGCCGAAAACCGCCGTCGCGTCGCGCCGACCAACGCGTCTTACTATCCCTACGTCGAGCCCAAGCATGGCGACGGTCAAGGACTCCTCGCAGCGCTCGCCCAAAAGGCCGCCGTCGTCGTCACGGATGATTACCCGGCGTTCTTCCTGCCGCGCATGGTCGCCGCCGCCGCGGCGAAGCTCAACGTCCGCGTCGAAAAGGTCGACGGCAACGGCCTGTTCCCCATGCGGGCGACCGAGCAAGTGTTTCCGACGGCTTATGCGTTCCGCCGCTTCCTGCAGCGGGAATTGCCGAGCCATTTTGGCGACCGCCCATCGCGAGCGCCGCTGACGGAGAATGACTTACCGCCATCCAAGGGGCCTCCGCGAGAAATTCTCGATCGCTGGCCCGCGGCGACCGATGAGCTGCTGCGCGCCGAGCGCGACGGACTGGCATCGTTGCCGATAGATCACACGGTCGGCCCAGCGGCCTTCACTGGCGGCAGCGCGGCGGCGGACTTTGCGCTGGAACGCTTCCTCGATCTTCGCCTCGCTCGCTACGGCGAAGAGCGGAACGACCCCGATGCCGATGTGGCCAGCGGGCTTTCCCCGTATTTGCATTTTGGGCACATCGGCGTGCAGCAAATTCTCGACGGCGTCGCCGCGCGCGAGGATTGGAACCCATCGCACGTCGCCGCGAAGGGAAATGGCTCCCGCGAAGGTTGGTGGCGGATGAGCCCGGCGGCCGAAGGCTTCCTCGACGAGCTGGTCACCTGGCGGGAACTGGGATTCAATTTCTGCGCGCACCGCGAAGACTACGACCACTACGAATCGCTCCCGGCCTGGGCGCAGGCGTCGTTGGAAAAACACGCCGCGGACCGGCGCGAGCATGTTTACTCGCTCGAAGCGTTTGAGCGCGCGGCCACGCATGACGAGCTCTGGAACGCGGCGCAGCGCCAGTTGATCCGCGAAGGGCGAATGCACAACTACTTGCGCATGTTGTGGGGCAAGAAGATTCTCGAATGGTCCGCGACGCCGCGCGACGCGCTGGCGACGATGATCGAGCTGAACAACAAGTACGCGGTCGACGGCCGCGACCCGAATTCATACACCGGCATCTTCTGGGTCCTCGGCCGTTACGATCGTCCCTGGGCGCCGGAGCGGCCGATCTTCGGCGTGATCCGCTATATGTCCTCCGACAACACGCGCCGCAAGCTGAACGTCAAGGCTTATCTACGCCGCTACGCGAAGGAGTCGGCGGCGCAAGCGGAGCTTTTCTAGGGTTTTGCCGCCGACCAGGTCCAATGCCGGTCGCTCGTCATCGCGACGGTGCTGCGCGCGAAACCGAGCGCCGCCACGATCTCCTGCATCTCGCCGACCGTCAGCGCAGCGTGCAGCGAATCCGCGAAGAGCTGCCGCTGATGGTCATTCGCGCCCACCGTGTAATGCTCGACAAGGGACCGTAACGTCGCTTCGTCGTCCGGCCGCGCGAGATCGCGCACGAACATCCGGCCTCCGCTGCGCGTGACGCGCACCGCCTCCGCCAGCGCCGGCGCAGGGTCCGGGATGTGATGCACAATGCTGTTCGACATCACGGCGCTGAACCGCCCGTCAGGATAAGGCAACCCTTTGGCGTCGACGAGCTGCAGCATGATCCGTTCGCGCAGACCGGCCACTTCCACGTTCGTCTTGGCGACAAGCAGCATTTCCGCAGAGAGATCGATCGCCAAGACTCTGCCCTCGTCAATGCTCCGGCAAAGCGCGATTGGAATCTGCGCCGTGCCGGTGCCGAGATCGAGGACTTCGTCGAGGTTCGGCGCAGCGGCGAGAAAATCGGCGACGAATCGTTGATTCACTTCCCGGTGATCCATGCGGTCGTAGTCGAGCGCATCCTCGGCGGTGTCCATTACCTCCGGCTCAAGCTGGCGCGGCAACATGGGGGCCACTCCTGGAACTCGTAATCTCGATTCAACAACTACGCACCCAGCTTCTTCCCGAGCGCCTCGGCGACCTTCGCACAGCGTTCCATCGTTTCGGCAAACTGCTTGAAGTTCAGCGACTGATACCCGTCGCTGAGCGCGTTTTCCGGATCGGGGTGGACTTCCAGGATCAGGCCATCGGCGCCCGCGGCGACGCTCGCGGCGGCCACGTCCGGCACGAGGTACGTGTGCCCCGTGCCGTGGCTCGGGTCGACCACGACCGGCAAGTGCGTTTTCGCGTGCAGGTACGGCACCGAGGCCAGCGGCAGCGTGAATCGCGTGTGGCTCTCGAACGTGCGTACGCCGCGCTCGCAGAGCATCACGTTCGGATTGCCGGCGTCGAGAATATATTCCGCCGCGAGCAACAACTCTTCCATCGTGGCCGACGGTCCTCGCTTCAGCAGCACCGGCACGCCGGTCTTGCCGGCCGCTTCGAGCAGTCGGTAGTTCTGCATGTTGCGGGCGCCGATCTGCAACACGTCGCTGTAACGCGCGACCAGTTCCATGTCTTCGGTGGCGACGACTTCGGTGACGATCGCCAACCCCGTCGCTTCACGCGCGGCCGCCAGCAACTTGAGACCATGCTCCTTGAGTCCCTGGAAGCTGTACGGACTGGTGCGCGGCTTGAACGCCCCGCCGCGGAGCGCCGTCGCGCCGGCCGCCTTGACCGCTTGCGCCGTCTTCAGAATTTGCTCGTCGGACTCCACCGAACACGGGCCCGCGATGACGCCGATCCGCCCGCCGCCGACGACCAGGCTTCCGGCTGTGACCACGGTCGGCTCCTTTTTCACTTCGCGGCTGGCGACCTTGTACGGGGCGAGGATCGGCACCACCTCAGCGACGCCCGGCGCGCTCTCGAGCGACATCTTATGCTCGGCCCTTTTCTCGCCGATGGCGGCGATCACGGTCCTCTCCGTTCCTTGGATGATGTGCGCTTTGAGCCCAAGGGATTCCACCTTCTCGGCGGTATGGCGAATCTCTTCGGCGGTGGCGCCGGATTTCATAACGACAATCACGGTTCAGGTCTCCTGGCGAATGGCGATGGGCGTGGGGATGCTCGAAGTGCTCCAACAAAAAAACCCCGCGAACTCGAAGGCTCGCGGGGTCTGGGATTCGTTCGGTCGTGGCATTTCAGCAATAGACCGGCTCCACCCCCGCGGGCAGCGGGCTAAAAAAGTAGAACCAAAATCGATCGCGGGAAATGCCGTTCATGCCATTATTGTGGCTCACAAAGGGCGGCCACGCAAGGGAAAATCCTGTCACGTCGAACGCTCTACAATTCAAACCCCTGTCCCATCCGCGGGATCGTAACGTCCCAGCCACGGGTCGCGCGCAACTCCGTAGCGAATGACTCGGCGCTCGGTTTCTCGCCATGGGTAATGAACGTCTGGCGCGGCGGCGGTAACGGGCTCAACCAGCGGAGCAATTCGCTGCGGCCGGCATGGCCGCTGAGTGCCGAGGCGGAAACGACTTGCGCCCGCACCGTGACGTCGCGGCCGTGGACGCGGATGTAGTCAGCGCCTTCCTGCAGGCTCCGGCCGCGGGTGCCGGGGGCCTGGTAGCCGCCGAGGACCACCGTGTTCCGGGCGTCCGGCAGGCGGCGCTTGAGGTGATGCAGAATCCGCCCGCCCGTCATCATGCCGGACGAGGCGATGATGAACGCGGGGCCGTCGACGTCGTTGATCCGCTTGGATTCGTCGGCGGTGCGCGCGAGATGCACGTTGGAGCCGAACAGGGCGCCGCCGGTGCCGCGCAGCTTGCCTTCGCTCAAGTCGTGATCGGCCCGATAGGTCTGGAAGATCGCCGTCGCGTTGACGGCCATCGGGCTGTCAATGAAGATCGGTATCTCCGGAATGCGCCGCTGCTCGATCAGCGTTTCCAACAAGTACACAAACTGCTGCGCGCGGCCGACCGCGAACGAGGCCGCCAGCAGCACCCCGCCGCGCTGGATTCCGGCCAGCACGACTTCGCAAAGTTGATCGAGAATCGACTCCTGCGGGTGATCGCGATTACCGTACGTGCTCTCGCAGATCAGATAATCGCAGGCCGGCGGCGGCGTGGGGTCGTGATAGAGCGGGGCGCCGTAACGGCCGACGTCGCCGGAAAAGAGAATCCGCAGCGGCGGCGCGCTGGTGCGAATCTCCACTTCAATCATCGCGCTGCCGAGCAAGTGTCCCGCGTCGTGGTAGCGACACCAGATCGGCCCCGCGGCCTGAAACCATTCGTCGCGTTGCCGGCGTTTGAGCAGCCGCATCGTGGCCACGACGTCGCGCTTGTCGTAGAGCGGCTCCGCGGGGTGGTGCTTTGAGAACCCGTGGCGATTGGCGTACTCGGCGTCCGATTCCTGGCAGTCGGCCGAATCGAAGAGCATCAAGTCCGCCAGTTCGACGGTCGCGGGCGTGCCATAAACCGGCCCGCGGAAGCCTTGCTTCACGAAGCGCGGCAAGTATCCCAAGTGATCGATGTGCGCGTGGGTCAACACGCAGGCGTCGACGCTCCGCGCGTCGAAGGGCAGCTTCGCCCAGTTCCTGAGCCGCAACTCTTTCAGTCCCTGAAAGAGCCCGCAGTCGACCAGCACGCTCGCGCCCTCGGCCTCGAGCAAATACTTCGAGCCGGTAACGGTCTCCGCAGCGCCATGAAAGGTGAGTCGAGGCATGGTGAGGAGGAGCCAAGAGCTAGGAGTAAGGAGTCAGGAGGTGAGCAACGAAAAACTGAAAACCGAACACTGAAAACTCCCCTTCTTTTCTCCTCTTCTCCTTTTCTCCTCCCCTTTATTTCCTTTTCCCGCGTTCCTTTCTTCGCCGCGCTTCGTTTCCGTTCTGTTCTTCCTTGCCGTTGGTGAAGAACGACTTGATCGTCTTCACGGCCTGGTTGTCCCCTCCGGACTCGTCGTCTTTGGGGAGGGTGAGTACGCCGCCGTCGGTGGCCGGAAGCGTTTTCGGCAAGAGCTTGCGTTCGGCGATGCCCCACAGGCTCGACGCGATGAAATACAGGCAGAGCCCCGCGGCGACGTGATAGAACATGAACGCCATGAAGACCATCATGTACTGCATCATCTTCTGTTGCAGCCGCGTTTGCTCGTCGGTCGGCGGCGGTAGGAAGAGCTTCTGCTGCCACAGGAACAAACCCACGGTCACCAGCGGCAACACGTTCAGGAACGGCCCCAGGAAGTTCTGAATGAACTCCGGCATCCAGCCGCTCCAGTTGTAAAGCATGTCCGGCGCGGCCAGATCGCTGCACCAGGCGATGCCCGGGAACAACGGCGCCTGGCGCAGTTCTACGTTCACCATCAGCGAGCGGTAAAGCCCGATGAAGATCGGCATTTGCAAAAACAACGGCAGGCAGCCGGCGAGCGGATTGTAATTGTGCTTGCGGAACAGTTCCTGTTGCGCCTTCATGCGCTGTTCGGGGTTGGTCTTGTATTTTTCGGCGATTTTCTTCATCTCCGGCTGCAGCATCTGCATCTTCTGCGCGCCGAGTGCCTGTTTGCGGCTGATCGGGAACATACAGGAGCGCACGAGTACCGTGAGCAGGATGATCGCCACGCCGTAGTTGGGGATCACCCAATAGAAGAAATGCAGAATCCGCGACATCGGCTGGGCGACCCACCAGAACCAGCCGTACTGCAAGAGATCGTCCAGCCCGCCGGTCTCGATTGGGCCGTAACTCGCGAGGACGTCCGGGGATTTGGGTCCCGCGAAAATCTGAAAATCATGCTTCAGCGTTTCGCCCGCTTTGACGCTCAACTCGCGGCTCGTGAGGCGAAACGAGGTGTTTACCGTCTTGCGCCACCGGGAATCCTCTGGCACCGGGCCGACGCGCATGGTGTCGAACCGTTCGTACCAGGGATCGGTGGGCGGTTCGGACTGCCAGTACTTGGGCTCGACGTCGCGGATGGGGTAGAGCACCGCCGCGAAATACTGTGCATCGACGCCGGTATAGATTAGAGGCAAAAGATCAGTCTTGTTCGCCGGCTTCTCTTCCTTGGCGATGCTGACGGCGCTCGTTAAGTAATACGTAGGCACGCCGTTGACGAAGTATTGCGAGGCAACGTCGCGAATACCCACCGCGCTAAACCATTCCGGGCTGATCTTGCTGCCGTACCACCAGCCTTCGGTCGGCAGCCCCGTGGGGCCGTCCAGGCGATAGACTG
>CAZUBB010000047.1:0-300 GCA_964618485.1 uncultured Pirellulales bacterium | reverse complement strand
AGTCGGGTTCTCGACCGCCACTTGGAATTTTAGCTCGTAGCCGCGCGGGTCGTTCGGCGCCTTGTCGGCGACCGCAACGAGTTCATAGCGCTTGTGGAGTACGAGGCCCGACGGCAGCGCCAGGCCGAACTCGGCCGTCATCGGCGACGATGACGCAAGTTCCCAGTTCACCGCGCGGGCGTCGTCTCCGGTCGTCGGTTTGCCATCGACTTCGCTTACGTCCAGCAGGAACGACAGCGGGTCGCGCGTTTCGCCGCGCTGCTCGGGGCGAACCACCGAGAGCGGGAAACGCGTGGGCGT
>CAZUBB010000046.1:22923-24511 GCA_964618485.1 uncultured Pirellulales bacterium | reverse complement strand
CGATCACCGAGACGCAGCCGGCCGGATTCCTGGACGGCAAGGACACGATCGGCACCCCGGGCGGGACGACTGGACAAGATGTTTTCTCGGACATCCTCCTGCCGCAGGATTTCGACGGCGTGAACAACAACTTCGGCGAGCTGTTGGCGTCGTCGTTGTCGGGCTTCGTCTACGTGGATGCGAACAACGACGGCATCTTCCAGCCGGGCGAAGCGCCGATCCCCAACGTGACGATCACGTTGACCGGGACGGACGACCTCGGCGCGGCGGTGAATATCGTCGACACGACCGACGTCAACGGGCTGTACTTGTTCGAGAATCTGCGTCCCGGCACGTACACCATCACGGAAACGCAGCCGGCCGGATTCCTGGACGGTAAAGACACGATTGGCACGCCGGGCGGCACGACCGGACAGGACGTGTTCTCGAACATCATCCTGCCGCAAGACTTCGACGGCGTGAATAACAATTTCGGCGAGCTGTTGCCGTCGTCGCTGGCGGGGTTTGTGTATGTCGACGCCAACAACGACGGCGTCTTCGATCCGGGCGAGGCCCCGATTCCGAACGTGACGATCACGTTGACCGGGACGGACGACCTCGGCGCGGCGGTGAACGTCGTCGATACGACGGACGTGAACGGGCTGTACCTGTTCGAGAATCTCCGCCCCGGCACGTACACGATCACGGAAACGCAGCCGGCCGGGTTCCTCGATGGCAAGGACACGATCGGCACGCCGGGCGGAACGACTGGGCAGGATGTGTTCTCGAACATCGTCCTCGTGCAAGACTTCGACGGCGTGAACAACAACTTCGGCGAACTGCTGCCGTCGTCGCTGGCTGGGTTCGTCTACAACGATCAGAACAACGACGGGGTCTTCGATCCGGGCGAGCCGCCGATCCCGAACGTGACCGTGACGTTGACCGGGACGGACGACCTGGGCGCGGCCGTGAACATCGTCGACACGACGGATGCGAACGGCGCGTACTTGTTCGAGAATCTCCGCCCCGGCACGTACACGATCACCGAGACGCAGCCGGCCGGATTCCTGGACGGCAAGGACACGATCGGCACGCCGGGCGGGACGACCGGGCAGGACGTGTTCTCAAACATCGTCTTGTTCCAGGACATTCACGGCGTGAACAACAACTTCGGAGAGTTGTTGCCCTCCAGCCTGTCGGGTTACACGTACATCGACGAAGAAGACGACGGCCAGCGCGGCAATAACCCGGGCATTCCGAACGTCACGATCACGTTGACCGGGACTGACGATCTCGGCGCCCAGGTGAACACGGTCGTGCTGACCGACGCCACGGGCTTCTACATCTTCCCGAACCTGCGTCCCGGCGTGTACGCCATCGCTCAGACGCAACCGCCCGGCTTCGTCGATGGCAAGGACACGATCGGCACGCCGGGGGGCGAAACCGCCAACGACTTGTTCTTCAACATCCTCCTGCCGCAAGACTTCGACGGCGTGGAGAACAACTTCGGCGAGTTGCAGGAAATCCCGGTCGGACCGTCGAGCGTGTCGGGCTACGTGTACGTCGACGTGAACGACAACGGCATTAAGGAGCCGAACGAGTTCACGAT
>CAZUBB010000046.1:0-22913 GCA_964618485.1 uncultured Pirellulales bacterium | reverse complement strand
GCAACGTGTTCATCCGTCTGACGGGAATCGATAGCCAGGGAGTCGCGGTCGATCTGACGACGCTGACCGCGGTGAACGGATTCTACCAGTTCACGAACCTCCAGCCGGGCACGTACTCGATCATCGAGACGCAGCCGAATGGGTTCCTGGACGGCAAAGACACGATCGGCACGCCGGGCGGGGACACCGGCAACGATATCTTCTTCAATATCGTGCTGCCGGCCGCCTTCGACGGCGTGAACAACAACTTCGGCGAGCGGGGGCTGGAGAATCCCTCGAAGAGCTTGCTGCTGGCTTCCACGCCGGTGCCGCCGGACCTGAGCAACCTGGGCGTCGTGATCGGCGTGCCCGCGGGCGCCGCGAGCAACGGCGGACTGGTGGCGCAAGCGAGCGCCGCGCCGGGAGGCAATACGCCGAACGCGCGTTGGTTCGATGCCGTGTACGACGAGGTCCTGGAGCGCGATCCTTCCGCCTTTGAGCTGAACCGGCAATCGGCCGAGTTGAGCACCGGGCAGAAGTCGCACCGCGACATCGCCGAAGACTTGCTCGAAAGCCGCGAGCGGAAATCGGAGATCATCGCCCAGCTGTACCAGGATTACCTCGGACGAGCCCCGGACGCTGCCGGAATGGAGTTCTGGCTCGGCATCTGGAGCCGGTTCAACGGGCCGGAACGCGTGCAGTCGGGCATCATTGGCTCGCCGGAGTACTACCAGACGGCCGGCGGAACCGATCAGGCGTGGGTCGCGGCGATGTACAAGAACATCCTGGGACGCACCGCCAGCCAGAGCGAAATCGACTACCACGTGAACCGGTTGCATCAGCCGGGCGTGGACCTGCAGACCATCGTGCTGGGCTTCGTCTATAGCGACGAATTCCGTTCCAGCATGATTTCGGATTGGTACTTCGACTACCTCTCTCGCGCTCCGGAACAGGGGGGCGTGCAGTACTGGTTGAACCAGATGCAAAACGGCCAGTCGCAGGAGTCGATCCAGGCCGGGCTGCTGGGCAGCCAGGAATACCTCAGCAAGGTGTAGTTGAGACTCTCGGTTTGATTGAATTTCCGAGGGCGGTCCCGGTTGGGGCCGCCCTTTTTTTGTTGTTGGGCGATGAACGCGCAAACCTGCGCGCTGCTCGCGATTCTACCCTCCCCCCGGCCCCCTCTCTGCAGGGGAGGGGGAGTAAAACGCGATCTGCCGGTTCTAACAATTTTCTTGTCGAAAACTCAATTCGCGTTTATAAAGATTTGATAGGCGGCACTTATCACGTTTTTGTTTCACAGGCACTTCGCCGCCGCGCATTGCTGCTCGGTGACTGGAAGGCGATCGACTTCCCGGCGCCGGCGAACCGGAACAGATTCTTACTCGACGTCTTCCCAGGCGGGTACGTGCGGTGCGTGCATACCAGGCGGGCGTCGTGTTCTTTCGCGCCCACCCCCCAGGTAGACCTTCCCTTATGTCGCGCTCCCTTTCCGCCCGCCGCGCCCCGCGTCTCTCCCTGGTCGAACGCCTGGAAGTCCGCTGGGTGATGGATGGTTTGCCCGTCATCACGGAGTTCATGGCGCTGAATGAGTCGACGTTGCAGGACGAAGACGGCGACTACTCCGACTGGCTCGAGATCTATAATCCGGGGCCGAGCGACATCAATCTCGCGGATTGGTATTTGACCGACGACGCCACGGAGCTCGACAAGTGGGAGTTCCCGTCGCAGGAGCTGTCGGCGGGTAATTTCCTGGTCGTGTTCGCGTCGAACAAAGATCGCGCCACGGCCGGGCAGGAGTTGCACACCAACTTCGGGCTGTCGGGGGACGGCGAGTACCTGGCGCTCTCGCGGCGCGTGGCGGGGAACCAGGTCGAAGTCGTCTCTGCGTACGATCCGGGATTTGGCCAGCAATACCCGGACGTGGCCTACGGCCTGGAGCAGAGTGTCGCGATCAACGACATCATTCCGGAAGGGGGCGCGGCGAAGACTTTCTTCCCGGGCAGCGACGCGTTGCACCCGGCCTGGACGCAGCAGAATTTCAGCGACGTGATGTTCGCGAGCGCTTCGTCTGCGATTGGCTATGAACGGGCCGTGCCGGGATTCACCACGCAGACGATCAAAGCCAGTGTGCCGGTGACAAGCTTGGCCGGCGCCGAGTCGGTGGTGGCGAATCCAGGCCAGCAGACGAGCGTGGTGACGCAGATCACGCCGGTGGTGAATTACCTGGAGAACGAAGGAGCCGGCCGCTTTACGAGCGATCTTCCGTTTCCGGGGAGCGCAGTCGGCAACAACACGAACGACTTTGTCACGGTCTCGGTCGGCTCGATCACCATTCCGGTCGCGGGACAGTGGACGTTCGGCGTCAATAGCGACGATGGCTTCAAGCTGCAAATCGGCGGATTCACTTCGCAGTTCGACGGTCTGCGCGGCGCATCGGACACGGTGTCGACGTTCAACTTTCCCTCGGCCGGAACTTACCCCGTGCGGTTGTTGTTCTTCGAGCACGAAGGGGGCGCCAGCGTCGAGCTCTGGGCCGCGCAGGGAGCGTTCGGCTCCTACAACAGCAACTTCCGCCTGGTCGGCGCCACGGCGTCCGGCGGGTTGGCCGTCGAGACCGACCCTTCGTCGGGAGGCACCGACGGCTTCACCGATTACATCGTCACGGATGTCGAAGCCAGCATGTACAACGCGAAGTCGACCGTGTACCTGCGGGCGCCGTTCACCGTGGCGAATCCGGCGGAGCTGGATTCGCTGACGTTGCGGCTCCGCTACGACGACGCCGTGGTCGTCTACCTGAACGGTACGGAAGTGGCGCGGCGCAACGCGCCGGCGAGCGTTTCCTTCAATTCCTTCGCGTCCAGCGACCGCAGCGAAAGCCAGGCGGTGCTACAGGAGAACATCGACCTGTCGCAGTACATTGGGCTGCTCGTCGCGGGGCAGACGAACATCCTGGCGATTCACGGCCTGAACGACGCCATCAACAGCAACGAGTTCCTGCTCACCGCGCAGCTTTCCGAGGTCACGGTCACCGACGGGCAGTTGCGCTACTTCCAGGACGCCACGCCGGGGGACTTCAATTCGACGAGCGGCTTCATCGATTTCACTGCCGCGCCGACCTTCAGCGAGGCGCACGGCTGGAAGAGTGCCGCGTTTCCGCTGACGCTCTCCACGACGACGCCCGGCGCGCAGATTCGCTATACGCTGGACGGCACGGCGCCGACCGCCAGCAGCACGCTCTATGCGGGCCCGATCAACATCACCGGGACGCGCACCGTGCGCGCCGCGGCGTTCAAGACCGGCTTTGAGCCCTCGCGGGCCGAGACCGCCACCTATTTGTTCGTGAGCGACATCATCACGCAACAGCCGAACGGGCAGGTGCCAGGACCGGGGTGGGCCGCTTCGGGAGTGAACGGGCAGGAACTCAACTACGGCATGGACCCTGACATCGTCAACAACCCGGCGTATAGCTCGTTGTTGGACGATGCGCTGCTTTCGATCAGTTCCGTCTCGGTGGTAATGAACCTGAACGATTTGTTCAACCCCAGCACCGGCATCTACGTGAATGCCAATGGTCAGGGACGGCAGTGGGAACGTCCAGCGTCGGTGGAGTTGATCAATCCGGACGGTTCGACGGACTTTCAGATCGACGCGGGGATTCGCATTCGCGGCGGTTATAGCCGGTCCGGGGGAAATCCGAAGCACGCGTTCCGGCTGTTTTTCCGCGACGAATACTGGACTACGCATGGTTCGGCGACGAGGGGGTCGATGAGTTCGAGAACATGGATCTGCGGACCGCGCAGAATTATTCCTGGTCGTTCGACGGTAGCTCGTTGAACACGATGAATCGCGACGTGTTCTCGCGCGACTTGCAGCGCGACCTGGGCGATCCGTACACGCGCAGCCGGTATCACCATCTCTTCATCAACGGCGTCTATTGGGGGCTGTACCAAAGCCAGGAACGGTCCGAAGCGGCGTACGCGGAGTCATACTTCGGTGGCGAGAAGGACAACTACGACGTCGTGAAGGCCGAGGCCGGGCCGTACACGTTGAACGCGACCGACGGCAACCTCGAGGCCTGGCAACAATTCTGGGAAGGCGCCAACGCCGTGGCCGCGGCGACGAACGAAACGACCCGATTTGCGCTCTATCAAAAGCTCAAGGGGCTCAATCCGGACGGCACGCGCAATCCCAATTACGCGGTGCAGCTCGACAGCCGGAATCTGATCGACTACATGCTGACGATTATCTACGGCGGCAACCTCGACGCGCCGATCTCGAACTTCCTCGGCAACACGGCGATCAACAACTGGTACGGAATCCGCGATCGCACCGGCGACGAGGGTTGGAGATTCCTGGCGCACGATAACGAGCACACGCTGCTCAACGTCAACGAGGATCGCACCGGGCCGTTCCCCGCGGGCAATCAATTTCAGTACAGCAATCCGCAGTGGATCTTCCAGCAATTGTGGACGAGCGAGGATTTTCGCCTGGAAGTGGCGGACCGCGTTCAGGAGACGTTCTTCGGCGACGGCGAGCTGACGCCGAACGCCAATCGCGATCGCTTTCTGGAGCGCAAGAGCGAGATCGACCTGGCGATCATCGCCGAGTCGGCGCGGTGGGGAGACTCGAAGCAATCGACGCCGTTTACGAAGGTCGATTGGCAGAACACGATCAACAGCATCGTGAACAGCTACATCCCGTCGCGCACCAACGTCGTGCTCAATCAGTTAAAGCTGGATGGTCTGTATCCGAACGTCACGCCGCCGGTCCAGGTGCCGGACGGCGGTTCGGTCCCCAATGGGCACGAAGTGGAATTCGCGACGATCGACGGCGTCGTGTACTACACGATCGACGGCAGCGATCCGCGCGCGCCCGGCGGCGGGTTGTCGCCGACGGCGATTCCCTACAACACGATCACCAGTTACGTCTCCGCCGACACGACCAACGCGCGGTGGCGAGTGCCGAACGGTACGGAAGGCACTTGGCAACTGCCTGGCTATAACGACGCGAGCTGGGCGCAGGGACCGATGCCGCTGGGTTTCGATACGGGGCAAGTCACTTCGAGTCCCGGATTCACCGTGCGGACCGTCGACACGAGCGCGGGGGATATCTCAAGTATTAACGTGGCGACGAGCCTGCTGAACGGCAATACCGGCGGCTTCACGGTCGCTTCGGACACGTCCAGCGTCTTCTCATACGTCAACTTCGGCGACTCGGGCAACCTCTCGTCTCCGCCGGACATCGCCGTACCCGGCACGTCCGATCGCGAGCAATACGCGATGCGCGCGGTAGCGAACATCGTTATCCCGGCCGGCACGTGGACTTTGGCGGTCGGCAGCGACGACGGCTTCCGCGTGACGATTCCCAATGTGACGTTCACCAGCCGGTTCGGGAACGAGGGAACGCAGCCGAGCAACGGGTTTGCGTATTCCTCGCCGCGCGCTCATTCGCAAAGCGGCGGCACGTTTACCGTCGCGTCGCAAACGACGACGACGATTCAACTCGACTTCTACGAGCGGGGCGGCGGCGATTCGCTGGAGTTGTCGCTGGCGTCCGGGACGCAGGGGGGCTTTAACGGCAACTTCCAGATCCTGCAAAACGGTACGCAGAACTGGTCGGTCACCACCACCGGGATTCCATTCGATTTCGATCCGTTGATCGAAACCGACATCGAAGCGTCGATGGCGAATCAACGTTCGGGAGCGTACCTGCGGCTGCCGTTCAACGCGTCGGATGTGGCGGACGTGCAGACGCTGAACTTGCTGATGAAGTACGACGACGGCTTCGTCGCCTACTTGAACGGCGTCGAAGTAGCGCGGCGAAACGCTCCGGCGGGAACGCCCACGCACACCACCGCGGCCTCGCTGGCGCGGGCGGACCAGCAGGCGATTGTGTTCGAGACGATTAACATCTCTTCCTTCAAGCAGCATCTGGTCGACGGCGCCAACGTGCTGGCGATTCACGGGTTGAACATTGCGGCGAACGACTCCGATTTCTTCGTCGAGGCGAAGCTCGACGCGTATTCCGTCGGCCAAGGAGAGTTGCTCGATCAAAGTGCGATCGTCAATGCCCGCGCGCTCAAAAACGGCGAATGGTCGGCGCTGTCGAGCGCGGAATTCTTCCTCAACACGCCGGCGGACGCGTCGAACCTGGCGGTCACCGAACTCAACTACAATCCGTACGAGCCGACGGCGGAAGAAATCGCCGCGGGCTTCACGGACGAAAACGACTTCGAGTTCATTGAACTGCGCAACATCGGCGGCGAACGGATCGACCTGGCCGGCGCGTACTTTGAAACGGCGATGACCTTCAATTTCTCCGGCAGCAGCGTGTTGTCGCTCGATCCCAATCAGTTCGTGCTCGTGGTGAAGAACCTCGCGGCGTTTGAACTGCGCTACGGCACGGGCCTGCCGGTGGCGGGCGTGTATGACGGCGCGCTGTCGAACTCAGGCGAGGCCATCATGCTCCGCTCGCGGTCGGGCGAGGTGATCGATAGCTTCACCTACAGCGACAAGGGCGCCTGGCCTGGGCGCGCGGACGGCAACGCCAGTTCGCTGGAAGTGATCAGCGCCACGGGAGACTATGCCGATCCGAACAATTGGCGGCCGAGCACCGAGTATGGCGGTTCGCCCGGCGTCGCGGGATTGGGGCCGTTCGCCGACATCGTGGTGAACGAGGTGCTCACGCACACCGATCTGCCGCAGAAGGACGCGGTCGAGTTGTTCAACACGACCGGCGCGCCGATCAACATCGGCGGTTGGTACTTGAGCGACTCGAACGACAACTATCAGAAGTTCCGCATCCCGAACGGCACGATCATTCCCGCCGGCGAATATGTGGTGTTCGACGAAGACGACTTCAATCCCACGCCGGAAACGCCGGGGCCGAACGATTTTTCGTTCAGCGCCGCGGAAGGGGACGACGTGTGGCTGCTGTCGGCGAACGCTACCGGCAAGTTGCAGCGCTTCGCCGATCGCGCGGAATTCGGCGCGGCGGCCAACGGCGTGTCGTTCGGACGCTGGCCCAACGGCACGGGAGATTTGTTCCCCATGACCGCGGTCACGCTCGACGGCCCGAACAGCGGGCCGCTGTTCGGACCGGTGATCATCAGCGAAGTGATGTACGACGCCAGCGCGGCCGTCGGCGACGACGACCTGGAATTCATCGAGCTGTTCAATACCACCACGTCGGCGATCGATCTCTCGAATTGGCGCATCAGCGGCGGCGCCGACCTGGTGTTCCCGGCGGGGCGGACGATCGGCGCGCAGCAAACGCTCGTCGTCGTGCGCTTTGACCCGGCCGATACCGCCAAGGCCGGCGCGTTCCGCACGCATTACGGCATCGGCGCAGGCGTGACGCTGGTCGGACCGTATGGTCCGGGCGTGCTCGACAACGGCGGCGAGGCGATTCGCCTTGAACAGCCCGACGAGCCGCCAGTGACGCAGCCGGAGTTGATTCCGTATCTGCTCGTCGACCAGGTGAAGTACGACGACGATGCGCCATGGCCCGGGACGCCGGATGGACAAGGCGACTCGTTGACGCGGCTGGCAACGACCGCTTTTGGCGACTTCGCCACGAGTTGGGACGGCGCCAATCCCACGCCGGGCTCGACCAATTTCGTGTCGAATTACCCGCCGACGATCACCGCGATCGACGATCAGACGATTAACGAGGACGGAGCGACGGGAGGGCTGTCGTTCACGATCGGCGACGTGGAAACGCCGCTCGGAAGTTTGACGGTGACTGGAACGTCGTCCAATACGACGCTCGTGCCGAACGCGAACATCGTGATTACCGGTAGCGGCGCGAATCGAAGCGTCGTGGTCACGCCGACGGCAAATCGTTTCGGCACGGCGACGATTTCGATCAAGGTCGGCGACGGCGATGCGGAGACCGTGGAGACGTTCCTGCTCACGGTCAACTCGGTCAACGACCTGCCGACGATCACGGCGATCGACAACATCGCGATTCCAGAAGATGGGGCGACGGGGACGATCGCATTCACCGTCGGCGACGTAGAGACCGCCGTGGGATCGTTGACGGTAACAGGTTCGTCCTCAAATACGAGCCTCGTGCCAAACGAAAACATCGTCTTTGGCGGCAGCGGCGCGAATCGTACGGTGCAGGTCACGCCGGCGGCGAATCAAAATGGTTCGGCGACGATCACGATTACCGTCTCGGACGGTACCGGCAACGTGGTGGAAACGTTCGTGCTGGCGGTCGACGCCGTGAATGACTTGCCGACGATCACGGCGATCGACGACGTGACGATCGATCAGGATACGTCGACGGCGGCGATTCCGTTTACGGTGGGCGACCAGGAGTCGGCGGCGGGTTCGTTGACGGTCACGGGCGCTTCGTCCAACCTGGCGCTTGTGAAACTGAGCGGCATTGTGTTTGGCGGCAGCGGCGCGAACCGCACCGTCACCATCACGCCGGAAGCGGGCGTCACCGGTACGGCAACGATCACCGTCACCGTGAGCGACGGCGCGGCCAACGTGCAGGAAACGTTCGTGCTGACGGTCGAGGCCGTGCCGACGCTGCTGGGCGACACCAACGGCGACGGTCGCGTGGACCTCACGGACTTGAACAACGTCCGCAACTTCTTCGGCGCGGTGGGCGTCGGCGTCGTCGGCGATACGAACGGCGACAACGCAGTCGACCTGACCGACCTGAACAACGTGCGGAACAACTTCGGCGCTACAAGTGGCGGCGCGCCTGCGCCGCTTACGTCGCAGTCGCTGCAGGTGACCGTCGCGCCGGACGGGTCAAGTATGCGGCTAGGCGCGACGCCGATCTTCGTCGCGAAGCGGGTCGCTCCGCTCGTGCCGCAAGCGAATCGCGACGCCGCGGATCTGCTGTTCGGGTCGCTGGGGGAAGAGTCGTTATTGAACGCGGCGCGGAAGTCGCGTGCGAAGGTGCGCTAGTTAGCGACATCCGTCGCTTTTTTTAGCGAATCCGCGATCGGAATTTGCCGATCTTGACGATACGGGCTGATTTGCCGGTTGTACGGCGCGGCCCGGTCTTCGTCTCTTGCCGGCAGGTGTCGCGATGCGCCGTAGTTGGATTTCCCTAGGGTTCACCTTCGTTTTCGTGGTTCTGGGGGTCGCCCGTGAGGCCCTGGCCGTCCAGCCGGTGGTGCCTGGGAGCGGGCGGAAGGTGCCGCGCGTCGGCGATGACTTCGAGAACGCCGACTGGGAATACGAATTCAACGGCGCGAAAAGCAGCCACGATATCGACGGGCAGCGTCGTAAGCCCTACGGGCGCTCGAAGAACGGTCGCTGGAAAGAAGGGACTGGCCGCGGGCAGCCGGACGTTGTGGAACGCGTCGCCACGCCGGACGGGGGCCTGGAGGGGAGCGAGGGCTCGTTGCTCATGACCTCGCGGGACACCGGCGTGCCGGGGCGCTTTCGCGGCGACGTCCATCAGGACGATTTCCACGCTAGCTGCAGCGCGAAAGTGGGCGGCATGATCCCGGTTTCGAGTTCGCCGAGCACCGTGGTGCGCGTCTACGTGCCGCCGTTCGAGGAATTCGAGCAGCGCGAAGGGCTTTCCTTCGGCTACCGCCTCAGCCTGCGAGGAATCGCCCCGGGAAAACCGGGAAAGGACTCGGAGAAGTTCTGGCCCGGGATGTTCGTTCAGTACCATCCGCGCGGGACGCCGCGCAGCCAGGGGCCGAGCGCAAACTTAATCCTGCGGGCGAGCAACCGCGGCGACATGCCAGGGCCGGAAATTACCCCGGGTTGGTGGACGTTCGGCATGTCATGCACCGCGGACGGTATGGTGCATTACTACGCCGGCGAAGGGGTCGATGACCTGACCGAGGACGATTACGTCGCCTCGTACTACGCGCACGGCTATCGCGCGGTGCGGTTCAGCACGTTCTTCTTTAACGTGGCCAACCGGCATGACGGCAAAAGCTGGACGACGGAGTGGATCATCGATGATCCCGCGCTGTACGTCGTCGGCTCGCTGCCGAAAGAACTGGCGGCTCGCCCCAAAGCGACCCGGTAACGTTTGCCTGGATTCTCTCTCCTGCCGTGCTTGACGCCTCGCGCCGAGCACCGCGCCGATTCATGTTGCTCGGCGGCGGCTATTTGGATAAACACGTGCGCGTTCCGTGATGTGTCCGGAGAACGTGCTGATGAGCCAGGAATTCGCCGTTTGTGATGCGCCCGTCTGCCCTTTTCAACGCGTGGCGCGCTGGAAATGGGTCGTGGCGTCGCTTGCTATTCTGGCGCTCGCGGCGGGTGGGTACGCCTACTGGTCACATCATCGCTACAAGCATTTCGCGGTTCACGTGCCGGGAAAGGTCTATCGCTCCGCCTGGGTCGATAGCGATGTCTTCGCGGAGCTGGTTCCGAAGTACCGTGTGAAAACGGTCGTGAATCTTTGCTATCCCGGCGAAATGGGAAACCGCAACGATGCTCAGCATGAGGCGGTCGAGGCGGCCGGGGCGAAGCTGATCGACCTGCCGTTCCCGCCCAACGACACCTGGGACCTGAACTACCCGAGCGTCGCGGAAATGGAGCGGATCCTGGACGACCCGGCCAGCTACCCGATCTGGATTCACTGCCAGCACGGCCGCGAGCGAACCGTCAAGGCGCTGGCGATGTACGACATCCGCGAGCGGCATCTCACGGCCAAGGACTCGCTCCAGCAGATGCCGCTCTTCGGCATGGAGCACCCCTGGCACGTCGTGGTCTTCGCCCACAATTATGAGACGCGGCAGCAGGAAAAGACGGCCGCGGCGAAGATGAGCTCGCCTCACTAAGACGGCGACCTGTGCTAACACTAACCCGACGCGCGAGCGAGGGAGAGTGGACGTAGAATTCGCGTTCCACGTCGAACAGGACTCCGCGCCAACTCTCCGTCGCTTGCGCGTCGGGCTAGTGTAGCGCGCCAAGCCACCGCCAGATTCTTCGCCCAATTCGGCGTCGGAGACGCCTCCTACAGGGGCGGGCGGACTGTTAGAATTGCTTGGCTGGGTAAAAAAAGTGAGGGCCCCTGTTCGCCGGGACAGGAGCCCTCTGAAAGGCTGTCCGGACGGTTGCTTGCCCGTGAGGGTTCGCGCGGCCCGGAGACCCACAGCCGTTAGTTCGTATCGGGCCAACCTTCCGAGGGACTTTAGGTGATGGCGTTGCGCGCAAAACTCGCATTGGAGGATGGAACCGTTTATTCCGGTTACGGCCTTGGCGCCGAAGGCGAGGTGGACGGTGAAGTCTGCTTCAACACGTCGATGACCGGTTACCAGGAGATCCTCACCGACCCGAGCTATCGCGGACAGATTGTCGCGATGACCTATCCCGAGATCGGAAACTACGGCGTCAATGCGGAAGACGTCGAAAGCGGTGGACTACATCTGGCAGGCTTCGTCGTGCGCGAATACAGCCGCCGCGTCAGCAATTACCGCGCGGACGGGGCGCTGCACGACTATCTGAAGCGCGCCGGCATCGTCGGCATTTCAGGGATCGATACCCGAGCGCTCGTGCGGCATCTGCGCGATCGCGGCGCCATGAAAGGCGTGCTCTCCACCGTCGACCTGGATGACGCCAGCCTGGTGGCCAAGGCGCAGGCGAGCCCCGGCTTAGTCGGGCGCGATCTCGTTCAAGAAGTCATGCCGAAACAGTCGCGCAACTGGGACGAGACGCTTAACCCGCTTGCGATTTTCGAGCCGACCGATACGTCCGCCATTGCTGGCAAGCCGCCGCATGTCGTGGCGATCGATTACGGCATGAAGTGGAACATCCCCCGGCATCTGGTCGCCAAGGGGTGCCGTGTGACGATTCTGCCCGGCAATGCCACGGCGGACGACATTCTCGCGCAGCAGCCGGACGGCGTGTTCCTCTCGAATGGCCCCGGCGATCCCGAGCCGCTCGAATACGCCGCCGAGGCGATTCGCGGCGTGTTGGGCAAGAAGCCGATCTTTGGCATCTGCCTGGGGCACCAATTGCTGTCGCTGGCGTGCGGGGCGCACACGTTCAAGCTCAAGTTCGGCCACCGCGGCGCGAATCAGCCGGTGATGAACCAGGAGACCGGCCTGGTCGAGATCACCTCGCAGAACCACGGTTTCGCGGTCGACGAAGAGACGCTGCCCGCCGACCTCGAAGTTACGCACCGCAATTTGAATGACGGCACCATCGAAGGCGTGCGCCACAAGACGCTGCCGGCCTTCAGCGTGCAATACCACCCAGAAGCCTCGGCGGGCCCGCACGACAGCAGTTATTTGTTCGGGCGGTTTATGGAAATGATGGGGGAAGGAAGTAGGAGTACGGAGCACGGAGCACGGAGTTAGGAGTGGCGATGATCCTCCACCTTCTCTTCTCCTTTTCTTCTCTTCTCCTTTTCTCCTCCCCGTCACCTCGCCGTCCACCCTCCATCGACCATCAGTAAGCTGCCCGTGGTGAAGCTGGAGGCGTCGCTGGAGAGGTAGATCGCGGCGCCTTGGATTTCCTGGAGTTCGCCCCAGCGTTCGAGTGCGACGGCGCCGACGATCGATTTCTTGGTGTGCTCCAGTTCGGCGATCGGCACGTTCATCGGCGTTAGGAACGGACCTGGGCAGATGGCGTTGCAGGTGATTCCGCTCGTGGCGAGTTCCAACGCCAGCGTGCGTGCGAGCTGCACCGCGGCCCCTTTGCTCATCGCGTAAGGCGTGCGATCGCTGAGGCCTACGACGCCGAGCGAACTGGCGATCACGACGATCCGGCCATAGCGCTGCCGCTTCATCGGCGGCACTACCGCGCGGCAGGCGAGCCAGAGTCCGCTGACGTTGGTGTCGATGACTTGTTTGAATTGATCGAACGATAAATCTTCGATCGGCCCGCGGATATTCACGCCGGCGTTGGCAATGAGGATATCGACCTTGCCGAATTCGGCGAGCGTCCTCTCGACCATCGCCTGGTTGTCGTCCGGCGAATTGACGTCCGCCTGGAGCGCCAGCGCGCGGCCTCCAAAATCGCGGCGCAGCTCCTCGGCGGCCGCTTCCGCCTCGTCCAGATGACGGCTGGTGATGACCAGGTCCGCGCCGGCCGACGCCAACCCGGCAGCCATCGCCTGCCCGAGCCCCTTGGAAGCCCCGGTGACAATGGCGACCTTGCCGGTGAGATCAAAGAGCTTGATGCCGGGTAACATGAATCCGCCTCCCCCCGCCGAGAAATCGTTAGCCGCGACGTGTCAGCATAACTTGGGGGGAGAGCAGATTCCAACCGTGGCGTCGCGTTACTTCCGCGGGGACTTCGACGCCTGCTTATCGCGCTTCTGCTGATTCATGACCACCTTCGCCGCGCGTTTCGCTTTTTGCTTTTCTGTCAGCGGGCGGCCGGCGAGCGGCGTTTGTTCTGGGTGCTCTTCGTCAATGCTGCCGGGCGCTGCGCCGAGTTCGAAGATCGTCACTTCGCGTTGCGCTCGCTTGCCGACACGGAGCGGCATCACCGCCGCGCCGATGCCGGCGCCGACGTAAACCGCGCCGCTCGGCGGGCCGGCCTGGCGCGTGCCGTAGAGGCCGTGGACGTAACGGTGGCCGATGACGCGGCCGAAGACGATGTCGTTGAGTCCCGCGACGGTCACCTGGCCAGCGTGCGTGTGTCCCGATAGCACCAGCGGGATGCCGGCGGCCCATAGCGCCTCGGACTCTTCCGCGATGTGCGAGAGGGCGATCGACGGTAAGTCGTGATGCAACCCGCGCACCGCGCGTTGCACGTCGGCATGCCCGGTGTAGGCGTCGTCCACGCCGACGATCTGCACCTTCTGCCCGGCAACCTCGACGACGGTGTGCGCGTTATCGAGAACCTCGATGTTCGCCTTCTTCAAGACCTGGCGAACCTCGCGCGAGCCCGACCAATGGTCGTGGTTGCCGAGCACCGCGTAGACTGGCCCTTTGAATCGCGCTAGGACCGCCGCAAGTTCGTCGAGATACCTTTGGCCGTGGCAGACGAAGTCGCCGGTCAGGGCGATCAAATCGGGCTGCGACGCGTTGGCCAAATCGGCCGCCTCGAATTGGACGCGCATCGGGGTGACGCGCCCGACGTGCAGGTCCGTCACATGGGCGATCCGCAACGGCCGCTGCAACTGCGCAGCATGCAGCGCATGCCCCGCAAAGCGGCGGACGGCGATCGGCTTACTCGGCAGGTAGGAACGCAGCCGCTCCCAGGAAGGGGACAGCCGCGGGGGTCGATTTTCGCGCTTGTGCATATCCGTAAATTGGTCCCGCGCCACCCGCATCCAGCAATTTTAGTCGCTCCGTCGCAGGCGGACCATGAATTCCGCGTCTGCCATTTTTCGCTACGCGGCGACTCCCCTTCTACGTAGCATTCTCCATGCCAGTGCGCCCCGGTCCTTTTTCACGCCTTTTTGTGTTTTTCGCGGCCAATCTCCTCCCCCAGCCACCTTCATCCCGGCAAATCGATCGGCGATAGTAAAGCTATGCCTTCGCTCAAACCCCTCGCTATCGGCCCGGTCGAGATCGGTTTTCCGGTCGTTCAGGCAGCGCTCAGCGGCTATAGCGATTGGGCCATGCGGATGGTCGCCCGGCGGCTGGGGGCTCCCTATACGCTCTGCGAGGTGGTCCTCGATCGCATCGTCAACCAGGCGGGCCGCAAGATCCGCCTCAAACGGCTCCGCGTCACCGACGACGAGCAGCCGGTCGGCGGGCAACTCATGGGAAGCGACCCGATCGAGTTCGCCGCGGCGGCGCGCGAACTGGTCAAAGTTGGCTTCCGGGTGATCGACATCAATTTTGGTTGTCCGGTGAAAAAAGTCCTCGGGCGCTGCCGCGGCGGCTATCACTTGAGCCGTCCGGACATCGCCCTGGAGATCGTATCGCGCGTCCGCGAGGCCGTCCCTCCGGAGATCCCGGTCACCGTCAAGATGCGGCGCGGGATCGACGACACGCCGGAAAGCCGGGACAAGTTTTTCACCATCTTCGACGGCGCCTTCGCGCGCGGCATCGCGGCGGCGACGGTCCACGGCCGCACGGTGGAACAGCGCTACATCGGCCCCAGCCGCTGGTCGTTTCTGCGCGAGGTGAAGGCGCACGCCGGAGAGCGAACGGTTCTGGGGAGCGGCGACCTGTTCACCGCCGCGGACTGCCTGAACATGATCCGCGAGACCGGCGTCGATGGCGTCACCGCGGCGCGTGGCGCGATTGGCAACCCATGGATCTTCGCGCAGGCGAAAGCACTGGCTGCCGGCGAGCCGCTCCCGGCGCCGCCCACCTTGTTTGAGCAAAAAGCAGTCATCGAGGAACACTATCACTTCGCGGAGCAGATCTACGGGGTCGAGCCCTGCTGCCGGCAGATGCGCAAGTTCGGCATCAAATACGCGCAACTCCACCCGGAGCCGTTGGCGGTGCGCGAAGCCTTCATTCACGTCCGCCAGCCCGGCGAATGGCAGCAAGTGCTCGATCGCTGGTACGCGGACGACCTGCCTGGGCGACATCCATCCGTCGCGGAGCAAGAAGCGACCGCGGAAACCGATTGCGGCGTTTAGACTCTGCGACGAAGCCGAAAAATAGCTGCGGAAGCCGCGGCGCAGATGGTCAACCACGCGGTTCCCGGCTCGGGGACACGCCACTGGCTTGCGCCAAAGTGATTTCGCACTGCATTCAGGTCCCTCAAGTCGACAACGCCATCAAAGGGAATTGCATCTCCGGGCAACCCTGGCTGGCCGATTTCACCGAAATGGTTGCGAACGAGATTAAGGTCGTCGAGCCCCACCTGGCCGTCCGCATCGGCATCGCCTTGAAGTGTGGATGATAATGTGATTTCGCCGGTTGTGTAGAGATTGTTTGTCTCCCACGGATAATCGCTCAAGACGGTGAGCGTGCCCGTTGGCGACCTTTCGTTCCAGTCAAAAACCCGAATCGTACGTCCCGCCTGGGTGGCGAGATCGACTCCCGCCGCGAACGCCAGTTCAAGCGTTCCGCCCAATTCAATGGGAATGTCTCCTGCCACGCGCACGATGGAATTCCATTCGTCGGCGTCAAAGACGAATTCGAGCGCTCCGCCGGCGGCGATGACAAAGCGATCCTCAACGACAACCGGTAGAGGCGGAATGGGTTCCGGGTAGGCATCGGGATGGCCATCATAGTTGCCAATGCTCAGCCGTTCATTGGCAAGCAATTCAAGCCCTGTGATGTGGCCGTCCGGTAGAATGGCGTTGCGGGTTACGGCCGGATCCCATTGGTATGGCCGCGCGACTGTGTGTCGGAGGTCGGCTGCTGAAAAGTCGGCGCCAGACAGGTTGGACTCCGATAGATCCGCGCCCATCATGCGCTGTCCTTGGAAATCTCCGCCAGCGAGGTTCAGGGACAAAAGGCCAATGCCCTGGAGCCGCTTCTGGCGGTAGCTAACTGTCGAATAGAGTTGCTCCAGTGAGAAGTCTGATCCGTAAAATACAGCGCCGGCGATGTCGGCATCGTCAAAACGCGCATTGGCGAGCTTTGTGCTGCCGAACCAAGCGCGACTGAGATTCGTTTCGCGCAAGTCGACGCCATCCATGGAGGCACGATAAAAGTACGCTTCCGTAAGCTCCGAGCGGTGAAAGCTTGCTCCGGTCAATTCAGAATCGGCGAACCTTGCCGAATGTGCGTTCGCATCGACGATTTGCGCCCCCGGCATCGTTGCAAGGGAGAAGGTCGCTCCCACCAGGCGCGAGTTCGCCAGGTCCGCATGTGACAGATCCGCTTCCTGTGCGTCCGCGTTTTCCAGATTCGCGCCTGCTAGTCGGGCGTTTGCCATCGTCGCGCGACGGAGCCGCGCTCCCATCATCTCTTGGCCGCTCAGGTCAAATCCCTGGAGATTATTGTTGGCAAAGCCGATGGCGCCTAACTGCTTGGCCTGAAAGCTGGCCGTCGACTCGAACTGTTCGCGCGTCAACCCGCGTGAGATAGTGTCCTCGAAATTCGCGCCCTCAATCGTCGCTCCGGACAGGTCAGCGCCGGCGAGCGTTGCAAATTGCAAGTTGGCGCCTGTCAGATTGGCTGCTCGCAACGTGGCATTGGAGAGATTGGCAAATCCTAGTCCGGAGTAAGACAAATCCACGCCGTCGAAATTCCACCCGGACATTTGATTCCCAGAGAGTTCCGTCGACGGCAACGATTTCGCGGCATAGCTGGACGTGGAATAAAGCTGGCTGGAGGTGAAACCTCTCGACGTCGCGCCGTACAAACTTGAGCCGGCAATAATCGCGTTGTCGAACTGAGCGCCAAGCAAATTGGCAGAACTAAAATTCGCACGTGACAGGACTGCGCCTCGGAAATCGACGTCGCTCAGATTGGAACTCTCGAAGCTTGCTTGGGCGAGTTGCTGGCCTTGAAAGTGCCAACCTGAGAGGTCATTTTGGTTGAGCTTCACGCCGCTGAGGGCTTTGTCGAGATAGCTCTGAGTGGAATAGAGCTGCTCTTTGGTGAATCCGCGGGCGGTGGTCCTATCGAGAGTCGCTCCGGCAATCATCGCCGCGGAGAAATCGGCATTCGTCAGGACGGCATTCGCGAAATAGGATCGCTCAAGATTCGCATGCGTGAACAGCGCATTCGAAAGTTTCGAATCGTTGAAACCGCTTCCGGTGAGTTTCTGATTTCGAAAATCCCAGCCCTGCAGGTCGTTGTTGCTCAGGCTCACGCCGACAAGTGCGTGGGCCTGATAGCTGGCCGTTGAATACAGGTGCTCCTTCGTGAAGCCATGCGCCGTGACATCGTAAAGCAGGGCTGCCGTAATGATGGCGTCGCGGATATCGGCATTGGCGAAGTTTACGAAAGGCAATCGCGCAGACGTCAAGTCGGCGCCGTTGAGGTCGGCGTCGGAGAAATTCGCTCCGTCAAAGCTGACGGCCTCGAGACGCGAATTGCTCAATCGAGCGAATGAAAAATTCGAACCCGTAAAATCCGACTGGTAGAGGTCGAGATCACTCAGCGCCGCGTAGTCAAGCTGCTTCGAACGCAACCTCGTACTGGGCCCGGGTACGACACCTTCCGTCCCAGGTATCACCTGACCGTTGTCCCAGCGAAAAATATCAGCCCGGCCAGCTTCGGCGCTCGCCATCGCAAGAAACAGGATCAATACATTTCGCCAAGTGGGCACTGCGCGTTCTCCCCAGTGAAATAGCAGCTCCGGACGGTGATTTCTATCGTAGTCTGCAACGATTGGTCGCCGCAACGCATCGGAGAGATGAGTGGCGAGAATCTCCAGTCGCATGCCCCCTCAGTCGAGTGATTTGTTCGAGTATGATGTGTTCGTTGTGCAAGGGGCGTTTTTCGGCGATTAGCCCGAACACTGCGGCAATGATCCTCCTGATCGACAACTACGACAGCTTCGTCTTCAACCTGGCGCGCTATTTCGAGCGGCTGGGGGTGGAGACGGTTGTCGTCCGGAACGACGCCGTTGACGCGGCCGGCGTTCGGCAGTTGCGGCCCGCGGCCGTGGTGTTGTCTCCGGGGCCATGTACGCCAGATGAGGCGGGGAATTCGCTCGCTATCGTGCGCGAACTGCACGCGGAAGTGCCGATGCTCGGCGTTTGCCTGGGACATCAGACGATCGCCGCGGCGCTGGGCGGCCAGGTGGTCCGTGCGGCGACGCCGATGCACGGCAGGGCGTCGCTGATTTCGCACCACGGCACAGGATTGTTCAACGGCGTGCCGAGCCCTTTTACCGTGGGGCGATACCATTCGCTCGTCGCGCCGGAGACCGAGTTACCGGCGGAATTGCGCGTGACGGCCTGGACCGAGGAAGGCACCGTCATGGCCCTGGAGCACGAACGGCACCCAGTCTACGGCGTGCAGTTTCACCCGGAGTCGATCCTCACGGAGCACGGGTATGCAATCCTGGCGAACTTTTTGAAGGCGGCCGGGCAAGCGCGGGGGCCTTGCTCGAACGCGTTGCCGGAAGGCGAGTTAGCAACGCCGCCGCAAGACGTAGAACGTCTCCCGGATCGGCCGGTGACGTTCTGAGGATGGCGTCTTGACAGCGCGGCGGATCTTCTTGACCGAACCTATTTTGGCGGCTAGACTCCTGGTAGTCAGAGATTCCGTGCGAAACGAGACGTCGATGCGTACCAACCTGCTGCCCCTGTTGCTTTTGGCGCTTACCAAGCGCAGGGCTTAGGGTTCGCACGCTGAGACGAAAAAGCAAGTGCAACAAACCCCTGGGTCCTGAGACCTGGGGGTTTTTTTGTTGGCGTAACGAGTCGAAACGCGAAACAGGAAACGATGAACGATGAATGCAGAACGATGAACTGAGGAAGTCTCCCCGTTCGTCGTTCATCATTCTGCGTTCATCGTTCAAATTCCAAAATGAACCCCATCCTTCCCGATCATTCCTTCCCCACGAGGGCGCGGTTGTTGTTGCCCGGGCCGACCAAGGGTCGGCGCTGCGGCAATGGAGACGAGGCGTTTTTCTCACACAACAACATCGCGATCGAAGGACCATTGAACCCATGAGTGACGACCGGAAGATCATCATTTTCGACACCACGCTCCGCGACGGCGAGCAATCGCCCGGGGCGAGCATGAACCTCTCGGAGAAACTGGAAGTCGCCCAGGCGCTGGCCGACATGAATGTCGACGTCATCGAGGCCGGATTTCCCATCTCTTCGCCGGGCGATTTCGAAGCGGTCCGCGAAGTGGCGAGGCTCGTGCGCGGGCCGATCATCTGCGGCCTGGCCCGTTGCAACGACAAAGACATCGACCGCGCCTGGGAGGCGCTCAAAGGGGCCGAGCGGCCGCGGATTCACGTCTTCCTGGCCACGAGCGCGATTCACCGCGAGTTCAAACTGCGGATGGACAAAGAGGAGATCATCGCCCGCGCTATCGCCGGCGTGGAGCGCGCCGCAGGCTATCTGGACGACGTGGAGTTCTCTCCCGAAGACGCCAGTCGCACGGAACCCGATTTCCTCTGTGCCGTGGTCGAGGCCGCCATCAAGGCCGGCGCGACGACCGTGAACATTCCCGACACGGTCGGCTACGCCACGCCGGCGCACTATGCCAATGTGATTCGCACCTTGCGGGAGCGGGTGCCGAACATCGACCGCGCGGTGATCAGCGTGCATTGCCACGACGATCTCGGGCTGGCCGTGGCCAACAGCCTGGCCGCGGTCGAGGCCGGCGCCGGGCAGATCGAGTGCACCATCAACGGCATCGGCGAACGGGCCGGCAATTGCTCGCTGGAAGAAGTGGTGATGGCGATGCGTACGCGCCACGACTATTACCATTGCAGCACGCGTATCAACACGCAGCGCCTGGTGCCGACGAGCCGGCTGGTGTCCAACATCACCGGCATGCTCGTGCAGCGCAACAAGGCGATCGTGGGGCGCAACGCCTTCGCGCACGAGGCCGGCATCCATCAAGACGGCATGCTCAAAGAACGCTCGACGTACGAGATCATGCGCCCCGAGGACGTCGGCTTCACCAAGACCGATCTCGTGCTCGGCAAACACAGCGGCCGCGCCGCGCTCGCCGACCGGATCAAGCACTTGGGCTACCACCTCACCGGCGAGCAACTGCAAGCGGTCTTCGAGCAGTTCAAAGTGCTTGCTGACAAGAAGAAAGAAGTCTACGACAGCGATATCGCGTCACTGGTGGAAAACCAGATGAGCGACATTCCGGAAAGCTGGACCCTCGCCGCCTATCAGATGCAATGCGGCACCGGCGGCGTTCCGCAGGTGAAGCTCACGCTGCGCCGCGGGCCCGAAGAAGTCACCGAAACGGTGCAGGCCGGCGACGGGCCGGTCGACGCAGTGTTCCTGGCGATCGAAAAGATCACCGGCACCGACGTCAAGTGCCGCGACTTCCGCGTGCATAGCGTCTCGATGGGCAAAGACGCACAGGCCGAAGTGAACGTCGAACTGGAGAAGAACGGCGTCACCTACCGCGGCCGCGGCGCGTCGACCGACAGCATCGAAGCCAGCGCGCGAGCCTTACTGACGGCCATCAACCGCATGCTCTACACCCCCGCGCCGCCGCTGCATCCGCAGCATGGGACGGAGTAGGGATTTTTTCACCACAGAGGCACGGAGGACACGGAGGTAGGAGAGAGAGGGGGCGTCTTGAAACGCAAAGGCGCCGAGGCGCAGAGAGTGGAAGGAACGAGTTTGATGCTCGATCGCAGGACAGAGCGTGGTCGGCGTCCAACTCAAAATGCTTGAATGGGCCAATCGTCCCATTCGGCTGGACACACACTCTTTCCCTCACTCGCCCAATTGTACCTCTGCGTCTCCGCGCCTCCGCGTTTCAAATTGCGTCTCACCCTCTCTACCTCTCCCGTCCTACCTCCGTGCCCTCCGTGCCTCTGTGTTGAATCCTCCGCTTAGCCGCCTGCTTGCCACAGGCGGCCGGAATCTTGTCTAATTTGGGCAACTTGCATTGCCCACCGCTTACGCGTTTTTCACGGAGTTTTCTCGCGCCATGGCCGCTTTCCCAGAAATCTCGAAGATCAAGTTCGAAGGTCCGCAGTCGAAGAATCCCCTCTCCTTCCGCCACTACGACGCCGACGAAGTGGTCGAAGGGAAAAAGATGAAGGACCACTTTCGTTTCGCCGTGGCCTACTGGCACACCTTCCGCGGAACCGGCAGCGATCCGTTCGGCCCCGGGACGATGCAGCGCCCTTGGGAAGGCCCGGTCGACAACGTGGAGAACGCCATCAACCGCGTGAAGGTGGCCTTCGAGTTCAACGAAAAGCTCGGCGCGGAATTCTACTGCTTTCACGATCGCGACGTCGCGCCGGAAGGAAAGTCGCTGGCGGAATCGAACAAGAATCTCGACGCCGTGGTGAAGGCCCTCAAGGAAGAACAGCAACGCACCGGCGTGAAGCTCCTCTGGGGGACGGCCAATCTGTTCAGCAACCCGCGCTACATGCACGGGGCCGCCACGAGTTGCAATGCCGACGCCTTCGCTTACGCCGCCGCGCAAGTGAAGAAGGCCATCGAAGTCACGAAGGAGCTCGGCGGTGAAAACTACGTCTTCTGGGGCGGCCGCGAAGGCTACCAGAACCTGCTCAATACCGACATGAAACGCGAGGTCGATCACCTGGCGAAGTTCATGCACATGGCGGTCGACTACGCCAAGGAGATCGGCTTCACGGGGCAATTCCTGTTCGAGCCGAAGCCGAAGGAGCCGACGAAGCACCAGTACGATTTCGACGTGGCGAACTGCATCAACTTCCTCCGCGCGTACGGCCTGGAAAAACACGTCAAGATGAACATCGAAACGAACCACGCCACGCTCGCCGGACACACGATGCAGCACGAACTGGAGTACGCCGGAATGCAAGGCTTCCTCGGCTCCATCGACGCCAACACCGGCGACCTGCTGCTGGGCTGGGACACCGATCAATTCCCGACCGACATTTATCTCACCACGCAGTGCATGCTGAGCATCCTCAAGTACGGCGGCCTCGCCCCCGGCGGCGTGAACTTCGACGCCAAGGTCCGCCGCGAGAGCTTTGAACCGGTCGACCTGTTCCACGCGCACATCGGCGGCATGGACGCGTTCGCCCGGGGCCTCAAGATCGCGGCGGCGATCCGCGCCGACGGCGAACTGGCGAAGTTCGTGAAAGACCGCTACAGCAGCTTTGACAGCGGCATCGGCGCGGAGATCGAATCCGGCAAGGCCAGCTTCAAGTCGCTGGAAAAATACATGCTGGAAAAGGGCGAAATCACCCCAAACAAGAGCGGCCGGCAGGAGATGCTGGAGGGGTTGGTGAATCGGTTTGTGTGATGTCTGGGCGAAGGCAGAGTCAAGAGAGGGACACGCTAGCGGTGCGTGCATGTCACATCCTTACGTCTTCTATGCTTGGCAGAATGACCGGCCGAGGACGATCGTGCGCGATTTCATTCGATGTGCCTGTGAAGACGCAATTCTAAAGATTAGAAGTGACTGAGACGTTGCTGATGCACCTCGCATCGACCACGACACCCTGAACGAACCTGGTTCTCCGCAAATCTCC
>CAZUBB010000045.1:15302-24873 GCA_964618485.1 uncultured Pirellulales bacterium | reverse complement strand
GGCCTGGTGCGACTCGTGGATGTCCGTTGTGACAGAAAATCCGGTTTCTCGCTTGACCTTTTCCAGGATCCGCAGCCCATCCTCTAAACCCAATCCACGAAAGGAGTTGCTGCTCGTTCGATTGGCCTTGTCGAATGATCCTTTGAACAACACTTGTGCGGACAAATGTTGTTGCTGTCGGCGCAGCTCCTCCGCGACCTTTAAGGCCAGCGTTTCGCTCTCCAAAACGCACGGCCCGGCGATCACCAGCAGCGGCCGCTCCCGCCCACATTCCAACAACCCAATCCGCGCCGGATTCTGAATCCCGTCCATGTCATCCCACCGCCAGGTTCGAAGTCGCTCCCCTACTTTCCAGCAAACCACCCCCGTTGTCCACCGGTCCCACGCTTGGGCAGAATAGTTAAGCACCGCCCGACGCCGCTGGATAGATTCGATGAAGTTCCGTTTCTCCATCCTGACGCTGCTGGCGCTGACCGCCTGGACAGCCGTCTGCTTCGCGGCGTTTCGAGCGCAAATGTCAGGCTGGATGGTCGTAGTGTATCTGCTCTGGTTCGCGATCCTCGCGGCAGTTGCGGTCACCGCGGCGCAGCGCACGTCGCCGCAAGCGGTCTTCGCTCGCGGCGTGTTTCTGTTCACTCTCCTCTATAACGCCACGCTTTGGACTCACGACGGGTATTTCATGAAGGAAACGCGGCAGTGGCCGATGCCGCATCTGCTCGTGGCAAAAGTCGTGTTGGACATGGACACCCTCTCACCCTATGCCGTCGTCATTTCGCCGCCTGGCACGTCGGGCTTCAACTTCATTTCCGGCGAGGAAATAGATCGTCGCGCGAACGTCAGCCAGTTGGCGTTCTGCAACGTCTCACTCGCCTTCGGCCTGCTGGGCGGTTGTCTCGCGCTTTGGCAGTATAGACGGCGCGAACCGCGGGAGCCCGCACGCTGAGCGAAAACCCGTACCAATCCCCGACGGCGCGGCAAGAATCGCGCCCGCCGCGGATGACGAACACCAGACGCATCCTCGCCGCCACGGTACTCGTGGTGGTCATGTGCGCGGGCGCGTACTTGCAGGCCGCGCGCGGCAAGTGGTTCATGGCCACCGCCTCGCTGGCGATCGCCGCTTATGCACTCCGAGACACGTGGAAGACTTGGAATTCGCCGCAATAACAAGTAACGCAAATTCGCCCGCGTTACTCTGGGCGCACCGTCACTAACCGGTCCTCGGGCGCTTCCGAGAGCAGGAGTCCACGGAAGTGCCATTCCTGCGGCTCGGCATTGCTATGCAACTGCAAACCGAGCGGGCTCGATTGCAGCATCTCCGCCTGGTCCGTGAAGTCGAAGACTTCCGCGCCGTTGGCCGCCATGCGGATGCGGTTGCCGATCACCAGAATCTCGATGCGGTTCCATTCCCCCGCGCGTTCGGCGCGCGCACCCGCTTCGCCGGGGACGACGCGGTTGCGGCGATGGGCGTCCCAGATGCCCCAATCGTGGCAGAACATTAACAGCGGACCGCGGAAACCAAACGCATTGCCGCCTTCGTCGTCAATGCGCTCGCCGAGCGCCGCGACGGCCGAGTGCATCGTGGAGTAGCCCTCGCCCATCGTTTGCTTGACGTCGAAGATCAACCGAAAGTCGCGGAAGTTCTGGTCCGTGAATAGATACGTGCTGCTCGGTACGGCATCGGCATTCGCGCCGCGGATCATGCCGTTCACGACCGACCAACGCGATTTATCTCCCTTCCAACCCGACAGATCTTGTCCATTGAACAGCAATTCCGGATGCTCTCCCGCCGGGAACAGCGATGCCGTCACGAGCGGTTCCTCGAAATCGGTGTCAGCTCCTTGCAGATCGAGTTCCTTGATCCAGATGTTGCGATAGCGCACATCGTGCCCTTCGCATTGCAGTTTCAGTCCCCCCGGCGAGTCGGTGATTCCTTTGCCGTCGTCGTTGCCGCCGTCGATGCCCGAGTTCGGCCCGCCCCACACCTGCGGGATCGGCACGTTTTCATGCACTTTCTGGCCGTTGAAGTACATCGAGACGATCGCCGGCTCGGTGCGTTTGCCGTCTTCGAAACGCGCCGCACGGAACGTGATGTCATACGCGTTCCAGGCCCCCGCGCCGTTGTACGCGTGATAGGGCGATTCGGTATTGTTGATCACCGCCCCCATGCCGTGACTGGTCTTGTCGCCGTCGAGCACTTGAATCTCGTAACGGTTCTGCAAATACACGCCGCTGTTGCCGCCCGGCTTGGCGACGAAGAACTCAATGTGCAGCCGGAAATCCTTGTAATCCTTCTTCGTCACGAGATCGGCCGCGCCATAGCGCCAGCCGGCAGCGGCCGGGTCGTCCGTCATCATTACGGTGCCGCCGTCGATCGGATCGTCGACGATCGGCCATTTCACCGGCAGCGAAGAAGCGAACCCGGGCCCCTGCCAATAGGTCCACTTGTCTTCCAACATGGCTGGCGTGCCGTCGAAGATCACCTCGGCGCCCTCGATCGGTTCCGCGCCGACGCCGACATCAGCCACGCCCACGCGCGCGAGCGTAATCATCAGCGCCACGAGCAACGGCCCGCGGGCAAGCATTGGGAAACGGCAAAGCACGTGCGACATGGCATGATCCTCGACAAGGTGCGCGATCGAAATCAGTGCCCCCTAAGCTAACGTCGCCCGGGCCACGTGTCGAACCGTTGCCGCCCGACTTTACTGGCGCTACGAGCCTGTGATTTTTCCCCTCCCCTACCGCCGACTTCGAGGGTGAGGCGCTATGAGGGGGCATGACACACATCAAGCGACCGACGGATGCGGAGGGGCTTCCGGTGCGCGTGAAGCGGCCGGAGCGGCGGCAGTTGCAATGGCGGGACGCCGTCGATCCGCGGATTCTGCTGGCGCTGCGGATGTTCGCCACGATGGAGGGCGTGGGCAGCGAACTTGAAACCGACGTGAACTTTCCCTCGCTCGCGCAACGGGCTGGTGAAGAGGTTTTCCCGGCGCGTCAATCCTGGAACTTCTCGTCCCCGGCCTGTTCCTGATAAATCGGCAGATGCCGATAGTAGACTTCCAGGATCATGGCGCTCATCGCGGTCGAGTAATGCCGGCCGCCTTGATCTGCGCCGTGCGCGCCGAGGAAGTGCCAGCTTCCTTTTTCGTGTCCGCCGGCCGCTTGTTCGCGGACCAGGAAGTCGCGCATCTTGGGGTTCCACTTCTCCCACGGCTCGCCGCCGAAGTGGCTCAACACCTGCGTGGCGTAGTAGTTGTAGTACATGTCGTTTTCAGACGGCCCGCGATCGCTCAAATACTGTACGCCGCGCATCAAGGCCGCGTTGTCGCGTTTCCAGCCCATGTACATCCGGCACAAGAGCCCAATGGCGGTCGTCGCCGTCCCCGCCGGCGGTCCTTGATAACCGTAGCCGGAGCCGCTGTCGCTTTGCACGCTGTCGAGGAAATGGCTTGCCCCCGCCACGACGCGCGGGTCGATGCGCAAATACGCGAGCTGCCCGCTCTTGAGCGCCATCAATTGCCAGCCGACGACCGACGTGTCTCCCGGCTGCCGCGGCGTGTAGCGCCAACCGCCGCCGACCGGGTCTTGCGCAAAGGCGATGAAATCGATCGCCGCCTGCGCGGGCCCTTCGAGTCCTTTATCGTCGGTCATCGCGTACGCTTCGCACAGCGCGATCGAGCAAATCCCGTGCGAGTACATGCCCGCCGGCGTGGGATCGTTGAGCGCCCCCGGAACGTTTTCCGAGGTGTGCATATTGTTCACCAGGAAGTACAGGCCGTTCTGCACGACGTCCTTGTACTTCCCTTCGCGGTGCGTGTTTCCAGCGCCCAGGAAAGGCATCAGCGCAATCCCTGTCGCGCCGAGATTCGCCCTTCCGCCGAGCAAGCCGGGATCGGGGCAACGTCCCTGGCAACGCCCCTGCGTGTGGTCGAAGGACCAACTGCCGTCCTGATTCTGGTGCTCCGCCAGCCACTCGAGCGCCCGAGCCACCGCGGCTTCGCTTTCGCCCGTTCCGCCACGTTGCACCACGAGGCGTTTGCGCATCGCCTCGCCGCGACCTTGCAGTCCGGAACCAAGCGCGCTGCCGATCTCGCTCATCAAATCCGACGAGCCCGCCGCGCTGCCGACGTTGTCCAACTCGACCGACATGCTGGCGGACGACGGTTCCGAGATGTCCGACACCCCGACGCTCTCGGTGAATTCCACGGCCTCGGTCGGTACCGTAATCTCGGTCGACGTGGCATCCAACGACGAGTTCTCCGGCGCATCGAGCGCCGCGATTTCGCTGATTCCTTCCTCATCGCTGACCGTGGTCGCCACCAGGTTCCGCACTTGCTGCTTAATCTCTGGCAGCAGCATCAGCCCCATGATGAGGATCGCGATCAGGTGGACGACAGCGCTAAAGAGCCAACTCGGGGCCGTCGTCAGCCAGCCCAGCCGGCCCGCCTTTTCGAGCTGCTCAAGCTGTTCGAGCGTCTCCGAGCGCGCCGGTTGCGGCTCACCCGCCGGGTCCGCCGCGCGCGGCTCCGCCACGGCGGTCGCCGAATCATTTTCATCGGTAGGGCGCAAAGACATTGCGTCGCCGGCGGGAGGGAGGTCTGTTCCGGTGGTAACGGTTCGCCGCCTTGCGTCGACTGCTGACGCGGGGGCCGCGAACCGTCCACTCTCTAGAGTACACAATCTGCCCCACGGCGGCCAGTTTTTGGCCAGCGTTTCCGCGATTCCCAGCGCCTTTACGTGCCCGCCCCGAATCGCCGTTATCGATAACGTCTGGAACGCGGTAAGATTACCGTGAAACCTCCCCGTCCCAGTCCTTCGAGCGCCGGTCCGATGTCCACACAACTCGCCGAACCCGCCGCGGACTTGCCCACGCCTGCCGAGCGGCCCGGCGCCGATGTGGTCATCTTCGACGGCGAGTGCCGCATCTGCACCGCCCAGATCCGCCGCCTGAGCCGTTTCGATTGGGGGGGCCGCCTCGCCTACCTGTCGCTGCACGACCCCGCGGTGGCGGAGCGCTATCCGGACCTGACGCACGAAGCCCTGATGGCGGACATGTACGTCGTTGATCAGCAGGGTCGCCGGCATCGCGGCGCGGCGGCGATTCGCTATCTCTCCGGCCGACTGCCGACGCTCTGGTGGCTCGCGCCGGTGCTGTACTTCCCCGGCTCGCTGCCGGTCTGGCAGCGGTTCTATCGGATGTTCGCCAAACGCCGCTACCGTTTCGGGCGTATTGAAAGCTGTGAAAACGGCTCTTGCCGTTTGCACGCCCATTGAGGGAAGATACCGGTCGCGGCGGCACTCGCGGCGTTCAGGACACCTTTCAAGGCCCACCGATGCTCAAGAATCTGCGTCTCGCGCAAGCGTTCCGTCCCCAGGTCGCCATGGCGCTCGTGGCCGGTTGCGCGGCGGTCGGCATTTCCTGCTCGCCGGCCGCCCAGCAGACCCGCAGCACGAAGGAACTCACGCTCGAAGACATCCCCTTCAACGGCCAACGGGCGTACGACTACCTCAAGCAAATCTGCGACATCGGCCCGCGCGTCACCAACACCGCCGGCATGAAGGAGCAGCAGGAGCTGCTCACCAAGCACTTCGAGGCTCTCGGCGCGACCGTCGTTCGGCAAGAGTTCAAAGATCGCCAGGGGGGTAAACCGAACGGCAAGCTCACGCCGATGACGAACCTTATCGTTCAGTGGCATCCGGAGCGTAAGGAACGCATTCTCCTCGCGGCCCATTACGACACGCGACCGTTTCCCGATCGCGACTTGCTTCACCCCCAGGGGACGTTCATCGGCGCGAACGACGGCGGCAGCGGCGTGGCGCTCTTGATGGAGCTGGGCAACGAGATGCCGACCCTGGAAACCAAGTACGGCGTCGATTTTGTCTTCTTCGACGCCGAGGAATTCGTCTACGACGAACGTGAAGAATATTTCCAAGGCTCCGCCTACTTCGCCCGCAAGTACCGTGCTCAAAAGCGAGACTTCAACTACAAGTGGGGCGTGCTGCTGGACATGGTCGGCGACGCCGATCTCCGTCTTCCGCAAGAACAAAAAAGCATCAGTTGGCCGACGGTCCGGCCGCTCGTGGCAGACATCTGGCAAACGGCGAAGCGCCTCGGCGTCAAAGAATTCGAGCCGACTGTTGGGCGCGAGATCCTCGACGATCACATCCCACTCTTCACCATCGGCCGTATTCCGACCTGCGACATCATCGACTTCGACTACGGTCCCAACCACACGTACTGGCACACTGAGCAAGACATCCCCGAGAATTGCTCCGCCCTCAGCCTGGCCAAGGTCGGCTGGGTCATCTCCGAGTGGCTTAAGAACGTCCTGTAGCGAATAGCCCTCCTTTGAGCGAGCACGCCGGCCAATGAATCTGCGTCTCGTTCCTCTTCTTTTCGCCGCCGTTGGCTTGTTCGTAATTGCCCACGTCGCGCGTGCGCAATCGCCGCCTCCGAGATCATTCTCCCGCCTTCTCGCCCATTGGTCGGATTACGGCAGGCCGGAGTATCTGCCCTTTGTCGAAGCGACCCAACCGGACGTCGTGCAGGTTGGTTTCTACGGCGGGCATTTCTGGAGCCTCGCCCACACGCCGCACTATGGCGGTTATCCCGCCAACTTTCCGCTGCGCGGTCTCAATGAACTAGGCGATTGGTTCGAAAACCTGAACCGCGAACTGCACGCCCGGAACGTGAAGGTCGTCGGCCACTTCAATGTCGAGTTCCTCATCGGCGATCCGGACGGTCCGGAAGGTCCGCGCGGTTTCTTCAAGTTCTACCGCGACCTCTGGGACGAAGACGTGCTCGGTCCCCGCCCCGTCGCGGATCCGCTCGAACTGCTCGAAAAAAACGCGGACGGCACGCCAATCGTGAATCACTCGTATTCGATTGGCGGCATGAGCGAGTACTGGGGTTGCCTCCGCAATCCCGCCTGGAGGCAAGTGCTCAAGGCCTGGGTCAAGCAGGGCATCGCCCGCGGCGTCGATGGCTTCGTGGCGAACTATTTCTACCGCCACAATTGCCTCTGCGAGCACTGTCAGCGCGACATCAAGCAATACCTGCGCGATCGCTTCACGGCGGAACAATTGCGCGAGCAGTTCGGCATTGCCGACCTCAAGCGGCACCAGTTTTCGGAGATCGTTTCCTGGCACGCGCCGGAAGAATCGACCCCGCTGCGCCGCGAGATGTTGCGATTCTCGCAGATCTCCAACAAGCAGGCCTTCGACGAGGTGTTCGTCGACTATGGGCGATCGATCAAGCCCGACTTGATGCTCGCGCAGTGGAATCACCTGGGCGATTTCTCCCAACTCAGCGGCGACGAGCGCTGCCTGTTGCCGGACGACCTCTGGGGGCGCGGCGAAGACTACGCTTGGTACAGCACCGGGGACGCCGCGAACTTCAGCGACCTCCGGCACGGAGTCCTCGGCGAAGCGACGTTGCAGGCGCGGTACATCCGTGGCGCTTTGCGCGATCGCCCGTTCACGCTCGGAAAGTACGAGGCCACGCGGATTCGCGCCGCCATCGCCGAGTTGGCCGCGAATGGCGGCGCGCCGATGGGCTTCTACACGAACTTCACCGATCCCCTGGCCCGCGCGGAGCTCGTACGCTACTACCAATTTCTGGCCCGCCACGATGCCCTCTTTCGCGATAACCATTCCCGCGCGGAAGTGGCACTCCTATTTCCGCGCACGGCGGTGCATCGCGGCGACGTGACCGCGGTCGAGAACTTCCGCCGCCTGGGGCGCGCCCTTCTCGACGCCCACGTGCTGTTCGATATTCTGCCAGACGACCGGGCGGAACCGCCCGCGCCGACCTATGTCACCGTCATCAGGCCGGGCGCCGATCCTGCTCATGTGCTCGAATCGCTTCCCACAGATCGCAGTCAGTTCGACGCCCCTGCCACCGTGCGCGTTTCTGTCAATCAGCCCGCCGGTGTGGAGCCCGAAATCGACCTCCATTTCGTCAACTACAATCGCGACGAAGGCCCCTTCGACGATGACGGCAAGCCGCATCGCGGCGCCGGTATTGCCGATGAGAAGCCAATCACGGTCTCGGGCGTTGCGGTCGACTATCATCTACCTGCCGGGGCGAAGGTGCGGAGCGTTCGCTTCATCACGCCGGAATCGAACGACTCCGTCCCGCTCGAAACGGAGCAAGTCGGCGATCGTTTGCGATTTAAGGCGCCGGAGTTCCTCGTGTATGGAATTGCTCAGATCGAGTTGGATTAAGTGCGTTGGGCTTTGCGCGGCGCTCCTGGCGATCATAGCTTCGGCGCGGGCCGCGGAAGTCGCGCCGAAAAAGCGCGTGGCGGCGATCGTCACCGAGTATCGGCATAACTCACACGCCGACATGATCGTCAGTCGTCTGTTGCTCACCGATACGCTCGATGGCAAAGGCGCCGCGTCGTCGCTCGAACTGGCGTCGCTCTACACCGATCAGCGACCGGCGAACGACATCAGCCGCCTGCTCGCCGCCTCGCATCGTTTCCCCCTCTACGAACGCATCGGCGACGCCCTGACCCTAGGCGGCGACAAGCTCGCCGTCGACGGCGTCCTGCTCATCGCCGAGCACGGCGACTATCCCCGCTCCGGGACGGGCAACACGCAATACCCCAAACGCCGCTTCTGGGACGAGATTATCCAGGTGTTCCGTACGAGCGGTCGCTCCGTGCCGGTCTTTATCGACAAACACCTCGCCGATAACTGGGAAGACGCTCAGCATATCTACGACACCGCCCGGGAACTCAACGTCCCGCTCATGGCCGGCTCATCCGTCCCGCTCACGTGGCGGCATCCCGCCGCCGATGTCGAGCGCGACGCGCCGCTCCAGGAAATCGTCGCGCTCACGTTTCACACCACAGACGCCTATGGATTCCACGCGTTGGAAGCGATGCAAGCGGTCGCGGAACAACGCCGCGGAGGCGAAACCGGCGTCCGCGCCGTTCAATGCCTTACCGGCGATGCGGTCTGGAAAGCCTGGAACGAAAATCATTTCGACTCGCAACTTTTTGCGCAGGCCTGCGAGCGCCTTCCCGATCGCTCAGGCAAGTGGCCGGCGCTCCGCGCCGCCGTGCCGCATCCCAAGCTGCTCACGCTTGAGTACGACGACGGCCTTCGGGCCCATCTCTTGGAACTCAACGGCGCGGTCGGCGGTTGGTCGGCCGCATGGCGCTATGAAGACGGCCGCGTCGATTCCACGCAATTCTGGACGCAGGAAGCCCGCCCCGGCGCGCATTTCACGTTATTGCTGCACGGCATCGAACAAATGATGCATTCCGGGAAGCCAACGTGGAACGCAGAGCGCACGCTCCTCACCAGCGGCGCACTCGACAGCCTGTTGCAATCGGAGCATCTCTCTGGAAAGCGCATTGAAACGCCGTTCCTCAAGCTCGCCTACCAACCCAACTGGCGATGGCAAGACCCCCCGCCGCCCCCGCCCGGCCGCCCCTGGAGCGAACAGTAGCAGGCGGCCGCCCGTCTGTAGCCGAGGTCTGTGACCTCGGCTACAGAGATGTTTTTCGTTCGATTCATTACCCTATTCCGGTGGCTATTCCTGGCCGAGCCACCGGGCCATAAT
>CAZUBB010000045.1:9646-15292 GCA_964618485.1 uncultured Pirellulales bacterium | reverse complement strand
GGTAAGGATTAATTCAATGCGTCTACGAACCGGAAAGCGAATTCTCGGGGTCGTACTCTTACTCTCGCTAGGCTGCGGAAAGCCCGCCACGACGGGAACCACGTCCGCTCCGCCAGCGTCTCCACTGGCAGCGCAGGACGCCGACGTTAAGCCGCCGGTGCGCGTCGAAGCGCCCCATCTCCCCAACGCGTACCAGCTCCACGAAAAAGTCATCTCCGGCGGGCAGCCCGATGGCGAGGAAGCCTTCGTCGAGCTGGAGGAACTCGGCATCAAGACGGTGATCAGCGTCGACGGCGCCAAGCCGGACATCGAGGCGGCGAAGCGCCACGGCATGCGTTACGTCCACCTTCCGCATGGTTACGACGGCATTCCCGAGGAGCGCGCGAAGGAGCTCGCCAAGGCCGTCCGCGATCTGCCGGGACCGATCTACATTCATTGCCATCACGGCAAACACCGCAGCCCCGCGGCGGCGACCGTGGCCTGCGTCGAAACCGGTTTGCTGCCGCCGAGCGCCGCGCTCTTGGTACTCAAAACCGCCGGCACGAGCGAAAACTACCGCGGGCTCTACCAATCGGCGGAGAACGCCAAACGCCTCGACGATGCGCTCCTCGACCAACTGCAGGTCGAATTCCGTGAGACAGTGGAACTCCCCCCAATGGCCGAAGCGATGGTGGCGCTCGAGCACACGTTCGATCACTTGAAGGTCGTCTCGCAGAACGGCTGGATGCCGACCGACGATCACCCCGACATCGCGCCCGCGCACGAGGCGCTCCTATTGAAAGAACATTTCACCGAGTTAATGCGCACCGATTTGGCGAAGAACGAGCCCCCGAAGTTTATGGAATACCTGCAGTCGAGCGAAACGTCCGCCGGCGAGTTGGAAACCTTGCTGCTCAACGCAAACTCAGGAAAGGAAGTCGCTCCCGCCCAAATCGCCGCCAGCTTTGAAACGATCACGAAAAACTGCGCCGCCTGCCACAAAGAGTTTCGCGACGTCCCGCTCGGCGAAAAGAGCGGTCGCTAAGTGCGGAAACTCGCCACGCACATTAACGTTGTACGCACGATGAACGCAACATGAACGCCGTTCTCATGCGGATCGTTCGTATTCCTCATTTCGGCGATTCCTCACCGTGTGCTGAATCGCTCGAAACGACTATCCAACAGCCTTCCTACCTCGGAGCCACCAGCGGCATGAGTACGCAGTCACGGCGCGATTTTCTCAAACAAGCGGCCTTCTTCTCCGGCGCGGCCGGGATCGCCGGCGCGTTTCCCGCCGCGATTCAAAAGGCCTTGGCGATTGATCCGGCACCTGGCAGCACCTTCATGGATGCGGAACACATCGTCATCCTGATGCAAGAGAATCGCTCGTTCGACCACGCTTTCGGCAGCTTGCAGGGGGTCCGCGGCTTTAACGATCCGCGCGCGATGAAGCTCCCCAGCGGCGATCCGGTTTGGATGCAAACCAACGACGCTGGCGAGAGCTACGCGCCGTTCCGCCTGAACATCAAGGGCACCAACGCCACGTGGATGGGTTCGCTGCCGCACTCCTGGACCGATCAGGTCGACGCCAGCAACGGCGGGCGGCACGATCGCTGGCTGCAAGCCAAGGCGTCCGGGCACAAAGAATATGACAAAATGCCGCTCACGATGGGCTTCTACGATCGCGAAGACATCCCCTTCTACTACGCGCTGGCCGACGCCTTCACGATCTGCGATCAGAACTTCTGCTCCTCGCTGACCGGAACGACGCCGAACCGCCTCTACCTCTGGACCGGCACCGTCCGCGCCGAACAAAAAGCCGATTCGCCCGCGAAGCTGTTCAACTCGGAAGTCGACTACGGCAATGAACAGAGTTGGACGACCTATCCGGAAAGACTGGAAGACGCCGGCGTTTCCTGGAAGATCTACCAGAACGAAATGAGCGTGGAGTCCGGCTTCACCAGCGAAGAAGACGCCTGGCTCGGCAACTTCACCGACAACCCCATCGAGTGGTTCAAGCAGTACAACATCTACTTCGCGGAGCAGCACCGCCGTTACATGAAGGAACGCGCAGACGCGCTGCCAGGCGAAATCCAAGAACTCCAAGCGCAGATCGCCAAGGAAAAATCCGATCCCAAAGCGCTCGCGGAGATGGCGAAGCAGCTCATTCGCAAGCAGCGGCAACTGCAACGCGTCGAACAGGAACGCCAACGTTACACCGGTGAAAACTGGGACAAACTCCGCGAGCGCGAAAAGAATCTGCACCGTAAGGCGTTCACGACCAATTCCGGCGATGCCGATTTCCGCTCATTGACGCCGCTCACCTATCGCGACGGCGACGTGGAACGCACGATCAACGTCCCGAAGGGCGACGTCCTCTATCAATTCCGTCAGGATGTGCAGGAAGGCAAGCTGCCGACAGTCTCGTGGATCGTCGCGCCCGAGGCCTTCTCCGATCACCCCGGCTCGGCCTGGTTCGGCTCCTGGTACATCGCCGAAGTGATGGACATCCTCACGCAGAATCCCGAGGTCTGGAAGAAAACGATTTTCCTCCTCACCTACGACGAAAACGACGGCTACTTCGACCACCAGCCGACGTTCCAATCGCCGGACCCGGCCCGTCCCGAGACCGGCAAGGTGACCGCCGACATCGACGCCGGCCTGGAGTTCGTCACGCTCGAACAGGAACTGAAGCACAAATCGCGCGACGACTCGCGCGAAAACTCGATCGGCCTCGGCTTCCGCGTGCCGCTGGTGATCGCTTCTCCGTGGAGCCGCGGCGGCTGCGTCTGCTCACAGGTGTTCGATCACACTTCGGTGCTGCAGTTGCTGGAGAAATTCCTCCACCACAAGACCGGCAAAGAGGTCAAGGAAACGAACATTACACAGTGGCGGCGCACCGTCTGCGGCGACTTGACGAGCGCCTTCCAGCCGTTCAACGGCGAGGACACAATGCTCAGCTTCATGGATCGCGATGCGTTTATTGAGCAAATCTATAACGCCAAGTTCAAAGACGTCCCGCGCGATTACCACGCGCTGACGGCAGAGGAACGCGAGCAGTTAAAGCAAGATCCAGAGGCCTCGCGCTGGATGCCAAAGCAAGAACCCGGCGTGCGCCGCTCCGCGGCCCTCCCCTATGAATTGGAAGTGGATGGTGCTCTCTCGACCGACGGCGCCACATTCAGCTTGCAGTTCGCCGCAAAAAAGGACCAGTTCGGCGACGCGGCGGCCGGCTCGCCGTTCATCGCGTTCGCTCGCACCGCGCCGACCGAACTGGCGGTCCGCCACTACGCGGTATCTGCCGGCGGCCAGTTGGAAGATTACTGGCGTCTGGCCGACTTCGCCGGCGGCGCCTACCACCTGGCGATTCACGGCCCCAACGGCTTCTATCGCGAGTTTCAAGGCGCAGGCAAGAACCCGTCCGTCGAATTCCGGCTGCGACACCCGGTCGGCGGTGAAGCGTTCGTCGGCACGTTGATGCTCGAGCTCGTCAATCGCAAAACGCATCAGGCCCACGTCGTCGAGTTGCGCGACGAATCCTACGGCGCTCCCGCGCAGCGCCGCCTGCTGCAGCCGGGCGAACAGGTCACGCTGCCGCTCGAAACGACATCTTCGCAAGGCTGGTACGATTGGACCGTCCGCATCGCGGGCGACCCGATCTTCGCGCAACGCTACGCCGGCCGCGTCGAAACCGGCCAATGGTCGATCACGGACCCCGCGATGGGCGGCGTTGCGTAAGAATCTGCGCGATTGTTTCAGCCTCCGCGTTTCTATTCGCTGCGTACTTACATCCGCTCCACGGTCTCGATGCCTAGCAGTTCCAGGCCTTGCTTGAGGACGCGGGCGGTGAGGTCGCATAACAGCAAACGACTCGTGCGCGATTCCGGCGTGTCCGCCTTCAAAACGGGGCACGCTTCGTAAAACGTCGAATAACTCTGCGCGAGTTGATCGTACAGGTAGCTCGTGAGCTGGTTCGGACGATAGTCGGACACCGTGGCTTCGAGGGCCTCGGCGAAGCGCAGGATCTCGAGCGCGAGTCCGCGCTCCGCGGGCGAAGTCAATTGAAACGGCGCGCCGCTATCGCGTAACGCCTCGATCCGCACGTCCCCCTTCGCAAAGATGTTCCGTACGCGGGCGTAGGCGTATTGCAGGTAGGTGGCCGTGTTGCCGGTCGTGGCCATCATCTTGTCGTAGCTGAAAACGTAGTCGCTCGTGCGGTTGTGGCTCAAGTCGGCGTATTTGATGGCGCCAATGCCGACTGCTTCCGCCACGCGCTGCCGCTCCGCGGGCGAAAGCTCCGCGCCTCCGGGTTTGCCGTCGTCGTTGGAGCTGACGATTTCCAGCGCTTTGTTCACCGCCCCGTCGAGCAGATCGGCGAGGTTCACCGTGCCGCCGGCGCGGGTGCGGAAAATCTTGCCGTCTTCGCCCAGCACGCTGCCGAACGCCACGTGAACTAACTGCACCTGGTCGCTCCACGCGCCCAGCGCCGCGCCCCAGCGACGCGCCGCCGCGAAGAGCTGTTCGAAGTGCAGGCTCTGCGGCGTACCGACGAGGTACAGAATCACGTCCGGGCGCCACGTCTCCATGCGATATTGAATCGTCGCCAGGTCGCTCGTCGCGTACAGGAACGCGCCGTCGCGCTTCTGCACGATCATCGGAGTGGCGATCGTATCGAAGAAAACGCACCAGGCTCCTTCGCTCTCCTGGGCGATGCCATGCTTCCGCAGGCTTTCGACGACGCCGGCGAGGCGATCGTGATAGAAACTCTCGCCGAGCGTATGGTCGAACCGCACGCCGAGACGGCGGTACATCATGTCGATTTCGTCGCGGCAGGGCGGAAGGATCTCCTCCCAGAGCTTGCGATTCTCCTTGTCGCCGGCGTGCAGTTTGGCGGTTTCTTCCAGCACCGCGCGGCCGATCGCCGCATGCTCGCGCGCCAGATGCGAGAGGGCCTGATCGTCGTCAACCGCTTTCACCTTCGCATGAAGGCCGGCCAGCTTTTCTTCGGATGCTTGCAGGCCATCCTTCGCGGCGCGGAGTTCCTTGGCGAATTCCTTTTTGAGTTTCGCGTCGTCGGGCTCGGTGCGCGCGGCGAGTTCGCGCACCTTGGCGCTCGCCGCGGTGACTTCGGCGTCGACTTTCGGCAGCGCAGCCCGCGCTTCGTGATACTCGACGAGTTGGTTCACCAGTCGATAGATGCGCGCCAACTCCGCGACCGGATTCGCTTCGTACGCCGGGCGGTCGAGGAAGTTGCGATAGCCGTATATGATCATCCCGAACTGCGTGCCCCAGTCGCCGATGTGATTGTCGCCAATCGCGCGGTGACCGAGAAACTTGAGCGTCCGGTACAGGCTGTCGCCGATCACCGTCGAGCGAATATGCCCGACGTGCATCGGCTTGGCGACGTTCGGCGAAGAATAATCGACGACGTAGGTCTTCGGCGTTGAGGCCGCGGCCACCCCGACACGCGGATCGCGAATCGCCGCTTCGAGACCGCGCGCGAGCACCTCGTCGCGAATCCCCAAGTTGATAAAACCAGGCCCGGCGATTTCCGGCGGCTCGCAGAGATCGTCGAGTCGCGCGGCGGCGACCAACTCGGCGGCGATATCGCGCGGCGCCTTGTTGAGCACACTCTTGAGCGGCATCGCGAAGTTCGCCTGGTAGTCG
>CAZUBB010000045.1:0-9559 GCA_964618485.1 uncultured Pirellulales bacterium | reverse complement strand
GTGGTCGGCGCGATCCCCCACGACCGTCCGCAACGCCTCCGCAAACCGGTCCCGCAACGCCGCCAAAATGTTCATGCGATATTTGTCCCCAGGCGCTTACTGTGAGCGCGGCAGTATACCAAAGCCTCCGCGCGCAGCTGTAGGCGGAGAAACCTGTAGCCGAGGTCTGTGACCTCGGGGAGTTGACGGGGTCGCGTCCAACGGGCCGGCCTCACAGAGGCCAGCTACAGACGGAAGCCCCTGTCGCGCGCGAAACGAGCCGCCAGGGCGTTCACCCGGCGGCTCGTGATGGATTCAATTGCGTCGCGGGCCCACTTAGGCCTGGAACGAGCTGCCGCAGCCGCAGCTTTTCACCGCGTTCGGATTATCGAACGTGAAGCCGCGCTTTTCGAGGCCGTCGTAGAAGTCGACCGTGGTGCCGTCGAGGTACAACGCGCTCTTCTTGTCGACGACGACCGCGATGCCGTGACAATCGTACTTGCTGTCCTGCTGGGCGTCGTAGGTTTTGTCGAAGCCGAGGTTGTAGCTGAACCCGCTGCAGCCGCCGCCGACCACCGCGACACGCAGGACCGTGTCGGCCTCGAGCTTCTGCTCGGCGATGATCTTCTTGACCTCGTTGGCGGCCTTCTCACTCAAACGAACTGCCATGGCGACTCGCCCTCCCCGGCGGAAATGAGTTTTCGCATGAATTGCTGTCGAAATTATATCACGCGGGCGGGAAAGGGAAGAGGCAGGCGGGAGGCTGCAGGCCGGAGGAGCCAGGAGCCAGGAGAAAGTTTCTTCGCCCCTTCTTTTCTCCTTTTCTTCTTTTCTCCTTTTCTCCTCCCCCCAAATAACCACGGCCCGGGGAGGAATCCCCAGGCCGTGGCAGGACTTTCGAATTCAGCCGAACGCTCGGCTTAGCCGTTGCGGCGACGCCAGATCAGGCCGGCCGCGGCGATGCCCAACAGGCCCAGGACCGCCGTCGACGGTTCCGGGACTGCGGCGGCGCCGCCGGCGCCGAAGTTATTCCGGACGCCGTTCAGGTCGTCCAGGTCGACGATCCCGTCGTACGGCACGGCATCTCCGGGCGTGGAACCGACTTCGCCGGTCGACCCAAAGTTATTCCGCACCGCGTTCAGGTCGTCGAGGTCGACGTCCCCGTCGTTGTCGGTATCCCCGACCTGGCCCGAGGGCTCGGAGACGTACTCGACGGTACCGCGGATCGATCCGCCGCCCGCGACGTGGAACTCAAAGACGAGGTCTTCGAGACCGCTTGTCGAGAAAATATCGCCCAGCTCGAACGAACTCCCCACGGCAATCGACGTGGAACCGAGCAGGTTCGACTCGCTCAACACCGAGTTCGACTGGTTGAGCCCCGGCGCCCAGCCGGCGACGCCCAGCCCGTCGTAATTCGCGCCGACAAGCGAACCCGACGCCGACGTGATCATGATCCCGTCAATCGTGAAGTCACTGCCGCCCACGGTGGGATTCTCCAACGTGGCCACGCCGGTGCCGGTGTCGACCTTGAGGTTGAGGTTATTCAACACGTCGACGGCCAAGACTTGCCCCAACGTTCCACCAGCTTTATAGACAAGCTCGGCGCGGAGGCCCGGTACGTCTAAGTAATCAACCTGAACGTTCTCGGTCTTGAATTTCGCCCCACTGCCGACGCCCAACAGGGTGTTCGTAAAGGCTTGCGTGTCGACGAGCGTCCACGAATGGCCAAGCGACGGCACGGTGTCGCCGAGATCGAGGTTAACGTCGATCCTGGAGCCGTTGGCGGCGCTCCCTTCGGCGAAAATGTCAAAAGTGTTCGCCACGCGGATCGGAGCGTGATCCGCTCCGGTGATGTTGGCGACGAAAGTCGAAAATCCAACTGCGACGTCTCCCACTTCCACATCGGTGTCTGGGCCCGTCATGGAGATGCGTGCTCCTGGCACGACCCAAAAAGCATCGATCACCGGAGTGCGAAGGCTGCCAGCGCCGGAGACGTTCAATTCGCTGGTGGCGTTGCCGTTGCCACCTTCGCCGATAGCCAGCGCGAGTGTTCCCGGCACGTTGAGCGAGCCTTCAAGATTAATCACGCCCCGTCCGTTACCGGAGAAGCCAAGATTGACGTTGTCGAAGGACACGACGCCGGTCGGGGTGATATTAATCGTCCCACCCTTCTGCGTCAAAAGTTGAGCGTAAGAACCGACGTCCGAGTCGATCGTCGCTGTTCCCCCTTCAGTGAACTGCGCGGTGTCAGCCGCACCTGGTGCGCCGCCGGGACCGCTGCCTCCAGACCATTTCGCATCGGTCCAGTTGCCGTCAGTGCCGTCCCAAACTGCTGTCTGGGCATGGGACGTCGTGGCATTTCCAACAACGCCGCACAACACAACTGCGGAAATGGCGGCAGACAGCTTGCGACGGCGCCATCCGGCCAAGGCCAAAGCAGCCACGCCAGCCAGCGCCCAAGTCGCCGGTTCCGGCACCGGCGCAGCGCCCGGCGTTTGATTCGCTTTGATTAAGGCGAAGTCGTCGAGATTGATCAGCTTGTCGTGATTCACATCGCCCAGCGGAAGGGTTTCGCGTGGCGACAGTTCGCTCACGTCACTGCCGACGTTGGTTCTCCAGACGTCATAGTCCGAAATGTCGACGATTCCATCGCCCGTGACGTCGCCTTTGGTAACGCCCTGGAAAACGAGCAGGTCGTCGATCTGCATTTGAAGTTGATTCGGAACGATATTGGTCCAGCGGAAGAGGCGCGCCTCGTCGACGTACCCCACCATCTTGCGATCGCCGTTGAGATCTCCGCCAATGGTGATGTCGCCACTCGTTGCGCCGTACGTTCCCCCAAAGTCCGTGACGGTCCGTTCACCGTCCAAGTAGAAATTCCATTGGCTGCCGCCGGTGTTGAAAGCGATGTGCTGCCACTCGCCATACTTGATGTCCCCGGCTTCCGGGAATCCGCCGGTGCCATAGACCGTCCACTTACCGCTGGCGGTGCCGACGAAGCCCATGCCCGAACCGTTCGCAAACGGAACGAATTCCGTGCCCTCCATGACCGGATCAATCCAGACCCAAGCTTCCATGCCGATGCGGAAGGTCCCCGGCGCCTGGCCATGCCATTGCGTTGCGGGATTTCCCACGTCGCTGTTGCCGTCGAACTTCATCGACAAGCTGCTGTAGCCACCCGGCGCAACGAAGTCGCTGTACACGGGGTTGCCGGTTGTCAGCAGATCGCGCTCGATGCCTTCATACTTGATTTCGTCGAGCGTGAGTCCCAACTCGGGTGAACCGCCGCTGACGGGCGTCCCCAAATCTTGTTCGCCCAAGCGGTAATGGGCGTAGGGAACGAGCGTTGATTGTGCGAACAATGTCGCAGGGACTGTAAATGCGATGGCAAACGTCGCCATCAAAAGGCTGTGCCTCCACCGAACCATGACGTACTCCTTGAGAATTCGTGACCCAAGATGCCCAACAAGTTCCGCTTTAACTCGCGGCTTCAGCGCTTTACGGCGCATGAATGCAGAGTTTGACTGCTATCGATGACGATTCTTCCGTCGCGAAAGTTCCGGCTGCCGCGAACGGATATTAGGTGCCGCGCGACCCTGCACGGCGAACGCGACCTGGGTGGGAAGGTGGGCTGGCGGTCGCTACGTCAGGATCAGATTAGGATCGGATCTGCCGATCGTCAATCAACAAAGGCCAAAAAATTAGACAATTTGACATCAGGCTCTCCAAATGGGGGGCATCATCGCACGCCATAAGTCCATTGGAAGCCGTTTGCCGGCTCGGAGCGCAGGCAAAGGCGGGAACACCCAATCCATCAATCGATGTCGATTCAACTCCTCGCGTCAGCTCCGCCCTGCTGGCGCGTCGCGCAAGTGTCACCGTCTGTCGCTGGATGCAACTACCCCTGGGGGCCGGAGTCGTCTTCCATTTGCTGGATATAGCGTCGCAGCCGCTCGACTTCATCCGACACGTGCCGCAGTTTGAGCATGTTTTCGACGCGCTTCAGTAACTCCAGTTTGTTGACCGGCTTACTAAGGAAATCGTCCGCCCCGGCGTTGACTGCCCGTTCGATGTCGCCCAACTCGTTGAGGGCGGTGACCATCAGGATCATGATGCCGCGGGTCGCCTCGTCGTCCTTCAACTTCTGGCAGACTTCGAAGCCGGACAGCTTTGGCATCATGATGTCGAGCAGGATCAGGTCCGGCTTGAACGTCGCCACTTTGTCCAACGTGTCGCGGCCATCGACCGCCACGGCTAACTCGCAAGGGACGTCGGACAGGAACGCCTCGAGCAGTTCGACGTTCGTCTCGTTATCGTCGGCGATGAGAATGCGGCTGGAAAGCATGGGCAGGCGGGAGGCTGGAGGCGATAAGCCGAAAGAATTGCGCACCGAACGTGCGCGAACCACGATCAAACTTCAAGCTTGGCGGCCGGCACTGGAAACGACTTGCAGAGATCCTTCACCGCGCCGCGAATGCGCTCAAGCGCCGCTTCGCTTTCGTGCTGGCGGAAGGCTTCCAGCATCCATGCGCCGACGCGTTTCATCTCATCGATGCCCATGCCGCGCGTGGTGAGCGCGGGCGTGCCGACGCGGACGCCGGACGGATCGAGCGGCTTGCGGGGGTCGTACGGGATCATGTTCTTGTTGACCGTGATGCCGGCGTGCCCGAGGGCCGCTTCCGCCGTCTTACCGGTCAGGCCGAGCGGCGTCACGTCGCAGAGCATGAGATGATTGTCCGTTCCGCCGCTGACGAGTTTCACGCCTCCGGCCATGAGCACTTCCGCGAGCGCCTTCGCATTCGCGATCACTTGCCGCGCGTAGTCTTTGAAGCTGGGCAGCAGCGCTTCGCCAAAGCAGACCGCTTTGCCGGCCACCACGTGCATCAGCGGACCGCCCTGTAGACCTGGAAAAACGGCCTTGTCGATTTCCTTGGCGTACTCCGCCTTGCACATCGTCAGTCCGGCGCGCGGGCCGCGGAGCGTCTTGTGCGTGGTGGTGGTGACGAAATCCGCGACGGGGAGCGGATTGTCGTGCAGGCCCGCCGCCACGAGTCCCGCGTAGTGCGCCATGTCGACGAACAACTTGGCGCCGACCTCGCTCGCGATCTCTGCGAACCGGGCATGCGGGATCTCGCGCGGATACGCGCTCGCGCCGGCCACGATTAACTTCGGCTTATGCTCCCGGGCGAGCCGCGCCACCTGGTCGAAATCGAGCCGATGCGTGTCCTGCGTCACGCCGTAGCTGATAAAGTGGTAAAGCTGGCCGGAAATATTCAACTTCATGCCGTGCGTCAGGTGTCCGCCGTGGGCGAGATCGAGTCCCAGCACGGTGTCGCCGGGCTGGAGCACGGAGACGTAGACCGCCATGTTGGCCTGGCTGCCGGAATGCGGCTGGACGTTCGCGTGCTCCGCGCCGAATAGCTTACAGGCGCGCTCGCGGGCGAGTTCTTCGACGACGTCGACATACTCGCAGCCACCGTAATAGCGCCGGCCGGGATAGCCCTCGGCGTATTTATTGGTCAACACGCTGCCGACCGCCTGCATCACGGCGGGGCTGGTGTAGTTTTCGCTGGCGATCATCTCCAGGCCGTCCTGCTGGCGCTCGATTTCGCCAGCGACCGCTTGCCAGACGTCGGGGTCTTCGGTACGAAGAAAGTTGGTTGCGGCCAAGATCGAGGGTCTCCGCCCGAGGTAATTTCGGGCCGAAAGAACGCCTGCGTCCGGCCCCAGCCTAGATTGTGGGGATGAAGCGCCGGGCGTCAATTGGGCCGCTGGCGGCTAGATCACCAGCCCCTTCGGCCGCCCGCGCTCCATTGCCGGACGCCGGGTCGTTTTCTACGATCAACGTGCCCGAGCCGCCGCCGCTGGGCGAGCCGTCACGTTGCGAAACTGCCCGGGAGCCCCGCTTGATGAACGCCATGAGCGCCGCCGGGACGCGTCTCCGAGTCTGGGGGACCGTGCTCCGGCTGTCGATCGCCGAGCGGCTGGTTTACCGAGGCGATTTCGCCCTCGGCACGTTAATGCGCTTCCTGCCGATCGTGACGCAGATTTTCCTGTGGGGCGCGATCTTCGCTTCGCTCAAACAGGAAACGCAGCAGGATTCCCTGGCCGGCTTTCACTATAGCGACATGATCGCCTACTACCTGCTGACCATGGTCAGCAGGGCGTTTTCCAGCATGCCGGGGCTGGCCTCGGGGATCGCCTTGCAAATCCGCAACGGCGAAGTGAAGAAGTACCTCGTGCAGCCGATCGACATGATCGGCTTCCTTTTATTGGGCCGCACTGCGCACAAGCTGGTTTACTACGCCACGGCGTTCTTGCCGTTCGCCCTGGTGTTCTATCTCTGCCGGGGTTACTTCCGCAACGGCTGGCCCGACGCGCCGACGCTGGCCGCCTTTGCGGCGTCGCTGGTGATGTCGTTCCTGTTGGGCTTCTTGCTCGAAACCGCGATGGGGATGGTCGGCTTCTGGTTCCTCGAAGTCAGCTCGCTCGTCTTCATTTACATGCTGTTCAGCTTCTTCTTCTCGGGACATATGTTCCCCATCGACTTTCTCCCCGGAGCGTGGGGAACCTTCGTGCGCGCCATGCCGCTGCAGTACCTGGCGTACTTTCCCGCGGCAGTCTTCCTCGGCAAGATACAGGGAGACGAGCTCGTGCGCGGATTGTGGATTCAGGCCGCCTGGGTGGTGGCGCTTTTTGTCCTGTGCCGGTTGATGTTCTACTACGGCGTGAAGCGCTACAGCGGCTACGGCGGTTGAGAAGAGACACCCTATGAAGAACGCCGTAGCTCTCCTGTCCGGCGGACTCGATTCCGCGACGACAGCCGCCGTCGCGAAGCGCGACGGCTTTGCCGTCCACGCGATCTCCTTCGACTACGGGCAGCGCCACCGCTTCGAACTCGACGCCGCCCGGCGCGTCGCGGCATCGCTCGGAGTCGCACGGCACGTCGTGGTGACGATCGACCTGGCCCAGTTCGGCGGCAGTGCCCTCGTCGGATCGAGCGAAGTCCCGAAAGATCGCACGGAGGCTTCGATGGGCGACGGGATCCCCATCACCTATGTTCCTGCGCGCAACACCGTGTTCTTATCGCTGGCGCTCGCGTTCGCGGAAACGGTCGGCGCGGCCGATCTCTTCCTCGGCGTGAACGCCGTCGACTACAGCGGCTATCCCGATTGCCGTCCGGAATACCTGGCGGCCTTCGAGCGGCTGGCCAACCTGGCGACCAAGGCGGGCGTGGAAGGAACTTTGAAATTCCGGATCCACGCGCCGCTCGTGAACCTGCGCAAGGCGGAGATCATTCAGCTCGGCGCGAGTCTTGCTGTCGACTACGGCCTGACGCATAGTTGCTACGATCCGCTGCCGGACGGAACGAGTTGTGGGCGGTGCGACTCGTGCCAGATCCGCCGGCGCGGGTTTGCCGATGCAAGTTTGACCGATCCGCTACGATATGCGGTGTAACGCCACTCGACCATTTCTTCGCTGAGGATGCGGGCGGGCATCGTCGGCGCGGGCGGTTTCTGGAATGCCCAATCGCCGCGCTCAACAATTCAGCATTCGAGCGCTGTTTCTCAGCGTGACCGCGGTCGGCGTGCTGTTGGCGATCGGAAATCTAATCGGCGCGGAATGGATGTCGCTCACGCTGTGGGTCATGTTGCTGGTGATTGCCCACGTCGCTGGCGCGATCATCGGCCATCGCCGCCGCTCGGGGGAGGTCGACAATTCCACGACGCGCGACCCGGCCAGCCTCTCGCGCGGCGCTCCCGTCCCGGAATTGGCCGTTTCTCAACCAGGTGAGCTTGCACGGCCGCAGCCGCTGGCCCGGTGGGTCCGTCATCTCACCGTTGGCGGCGCGATTCTGGGCGCTATGGCTGGGCTGAGCGGCATGTACTTCGTCGGCGCCGCGAGCGTCAACGGCCTTGTTCTCGGTACCGCTTCGGCGGCAGTGCTGGGCGCATTTTTCGCGTTTCTTGCGAGCAGTTTCCTGGCCATTGCCACCAGCGCCTTCGACCAGGCCCGCCGCGACGAGCGGTAAAGCCTGTCGTGGGAAGGCCGGGGAGCATCTGCGATTCGCACCAGCCCGACGCGCAAGCGAGGGTGTGTTTGACGAACCGCGGCAAACAGCGTCGGTTTCCAATACCTTGCCAACTCCCGCCTCGCTTGCGCGTCGGGCTAGTGTCACCGTCTTTCGCAGAGAACGGACTTTCCCCGGACGGAAGCCAAACTTATCTCTCCTGTTTTGCCTGGTCGACTCGCGTCGCGAATTCTGGTCCGGGCTGTTCTATGCAATCGCCCTAACTTCACACACGCCCGAATAACCCGCAAAACTTTCCTAAACCCGTCAGTCGGTGGGACCGATAAATGGTGACGAGTTTCCGGGCGTCACACACTTTGCTAGGGACGAGCAATGTTTCGCAAGGCACTGGCTGCAACCGTTGTTATCGCGTGCGGACTCTGCTCGTACCGCGCCGTGGATGCGCAGGACTACTACGAGGAACCGACGAGCGCCTCGCCCATGGCGGAGCGTCTGAAGACGTTCGGCCGCAGCATCACCGGCACGGGCGGTCCGACGGCCGCCGGTGGAGCGGCTCGCCCGGCGTCGCAGCCGCGGCGTCAGCCCCAGCCGCAACAGCAGCCGCCTCGCGATCCGTACGCGGAAGACTACGAGGAATCGGAGTTCTTCCCCAACACCGGGATTGGCGAGTTCTTCAACAATCTGACCGGACGCGGCCCGGGCGACGCCAAGCAGATGCCGCCGGGCACGATGCAGCGGCCGACCGCGCAGCCTCGCGCCGGCGCGGCGGGCCAAACCGGATCGCGGAGCGTGCGCACCTCGCGCACGAGCCCTGCCGGACGTGGCATGGCGGCCCGCACCCAGAGCTATCAGGCCGCGCGGCCGGAAACGCAGCAGCAAAGCTACGAAGAAGAAGCCTCGGCGCCGGCCGAAGCGAACTACCAGCCGCTCCAGCAGCGTTTGAATAACTCGCGCCGCTCGGCGCGCCCCATGCCGCCGACCGCGCAAACGCCCTCGCCAGAGCGCGTCGCACGACGCCCGGTTGGTCCGGCGCCCGATCGCTCGGCTTATGCTCCTGCGGCTCAACCGGTCGCTGAGCCGACGGTTCCTGCGGCGGCGCCGGTCGCGAAGGCCGTGGAACGTCCGACGAACAGCGGCGAAGAAGTCCTGTTCACACGCCAAAGTGCGATGCTCAACGTGGGTACCGCCGGGCCGAAGTCCGTGGTGATCGGCAAGGCTGCATCGTATCGCGTCGTCGTGCAGAACGCCGGCAGCGAGTCGGCCAGCGACGTGATCGTCAGCGTGCGGTTGCCGAACTGGACGGAAATCGTCGGCAATCAATCGACCAATGGTTCCGCTTCGGTGTCGACGGCGTCGCCGGGGTTGATCGAATGGCGACTGGATGAAGTCGCGGCTCGCAGCCAGGAAACGCTGACCTTGGAGCTGATTCCGCGGAAGAGCCAGGCCTTCGATCTGGCCGTCGGCTGGACGCAGCAGCCACAGTCGGCCCAGGCGACCGTGGAAGTGCAAGAGCCGAAGCTCAAAATGGATATCGAAGGGCCGAGCGAG
>CAZUBB010000044.1:18090-25513 GCA_964618485.1 uncultured Pirellulales bacterium | reverse complement strand
AGAAAGCAAACCAAGGGAAGCAACCTCGCGGTTGCTTCCCCTGGCGGTCACACTGCACACCATCTTGCTCGCTGCGAACCCTTACTCCTGCTTCAGCACGATGTAGCGATTGCCACGTTCCGTTCGGACTTGGAGCAGGACGCCCTTTTCGAGCGACGAGTCCTTCACCGCCGCTTCGAATTCTTCCACGTTCGTGACCGGCGTCTTGCCGACCTTGAGGATCAGCATCCCTTCCTGCATCCCGACGTCGTCCGCCAGGCCGTTCGGTTCGACGTGCGTGATCACCACGCCTTCGAAGCCTTCGTAGCCGAACTGCTGGGCCACTTCCTTGTCGAGGTTCGAGACCTCGATCCCCAGCGGGTTCTTCGCCGGCTTGGCCAATTCTTCCTCACGGCCTTGTTCGGCGCGGTTACGACGGGCATTGCGGCCGAAATCTTTCGGCAGCGTCTGGGCCGTCACCTGCAGCGTCACGGTCTTGCCGTCGCGCACCACGGTGATGTCCTGCTTCGTGCCGAGCGGCGCCCGTTCCACCAAGGCTTGCAGTTCGCGCGGGTCCTTCACCGGCTTGCCGGCGAACGACACGATCACGTCCTGATCCTTCAACCCCGCTTCCGCGGCCGGAGTGTCCGGGTAAACTTCGGAGACCATCACGCCGTTCGCATCCACGCCCAACTGCTGGGCGATGTCGAAGTCGACCGGCTGGATGCCGACGCCCAGGTAGGCGCGAGCGACGGATCCCGATTCACGCAACTGCTCCGAAACCCACTTCGCGGTGCTCATCGGCACGGCAAAGCCGATTCCCTGATAACCGCCGCTGTTCGAGGCGATCGCAGTGTTGATGCCGATCACTTCGCCCTTCAAGTTCACGAGTGGGCCGCCCGAGTTGCCCGGGTTGATGGCCGCGTCGGTCTGCAGGAAGTTGGCGCGTTCCACCTGGCCGAGCGGGCGTCCCTTGCCGGAGATGATCCCCGCGCTGACGCTCTCTTCCAGTCCGAACGGATTGCCGACGGCGATCACCCAGTCGCCGATCTCGAGGGCGTCGGAGTCGCCCAACTTGGCGGCCGGCAATTTGCCCGCGTCCTTGATGCGAACGATCGCCAGGTCGGTGTCGGGATCGACCTTGATGTCGGTTCCCTTGAAAATGCGCCCGTCGTGCAGTTCGACGGTCACTTCATCGGCGCCCTCGACGACGTGGTTGTTCGTCAGGATCACGCCGGCGCTGTCGATGATCACGCCCGAGCCGAGACCGCTCTGGCGCGGCGTGTTGCCGCCCCGCGGACCCTCGAATTTGAACTGCGGGTTGTCGCGGAAGAAGTCTTCGAAGGGCGTGCCCTTGAAGGGGTTTTCACCGCGCCCCAAACCGCCGCCGCCTTCGCCGAATGGGCTCTCGACCGTTTTGGCCTTGGTCTCGCTGCGGATCGTCACGACCGACGGCATCACCATGCCCGAAGCATCGCGAAACGCCTTGGAAAGGCTGTCGGCGTGACTGATCGCCGCTGGGTCGACGGTCGTGGTCGCTTGCGCGGCGTACGCGGGGCTCAAGCCCAGGCCGCCGTCATAGAGTTGCCAGGCGCCGCCAACCGCCGCCAAGGCAGCCGCGCCGAGCGCCCAGCCAGCGCGCTTGTTGCTACGAAATTCCATCTCACGGACCTCCAGAACTGAGAATTGCCTGCTGCTTGTTCCCTGGTTTTTGGGCGAACGTTTCGGTCGTTCTACGCCGTACCTACGGCGGATTTGCTGGCCGGTATCGCCAATGCACCACTCCTTGAGTTACGCGATTCGGAGCGGATGGTTCATGCGGCATACCGTTTGTCAAGTCTTTAATGGTCGTAGCCGAAAATCGCCCGTCCGAAAACTACTACGAACCGTTGCCGCCGCCCGGTCCGTTCTTGCGGGATGAATCGTTCTTCATGAAACCCCGGGCACGCACGGTTTTCATCGCAGCCTTCCCACCGGAAAGGGCAGAACAGCCCGAACACGCACGTGCGGCGTACGCGTTTATGGCGCCGGCGCCCGGGATTGCGAGCCCTGCCGCGGACCCCTCAGATTGCATAAACCTAATGCGGCAGTTAGACTTAGGCGCAGTGGACCTGTTTTGATCCCCCCCGTTTTTGAGACCACCGGATGCCTAATATGAGTGAGATTGAGCCCGTGGAAACCGGGCGAGCGATGGAAGAACGCTGCGAGGAGCGCGTCGGCTACGTCTTCAAGAACAAACAGTTGCTCCGATCGGCGATGACGCATGCCTCGGGCGCGAATCACCGCCTCGCCTCGAACGAGCGGCTGGAATTCCTGGGTGATTCGATTCTCGGACTCATCGTCTGCGAGAATCTGTTTCACGCCTTCCCCGACCTCCTGGAGGGGGACTTGACCAAGATCAAGTCGGTCGTGGTCAGTCGCCAGACGTGCGCAAAGATCAGCGAGCAACTCGGTTTGGAAGAGTTCCTGATTCTCGGCAAGGGAATGACCACGCACGCCGTGATTCCTCCTTCGCTGTTGGCCGACGTCTTCGAGTCCCTCGTGGCTGCCATCTATCTCGATGGCGGCGACGAGGCGGCCCGAGCCTTTGTGGAAAAACACATCGAGCCGGAAATCGAACGCGCCGCGGGCGGTGAGCACGTCAGCAACTTCAAGTCGCTCCTGCAACAGATCGCGCAGCGCGAATACGCGATGACGCCGACCTACCAGTTGCTGGATGAAAAGGGCCCGGACCACAGCAAGTGTTTCAAGGTCTCGGCGCAAATCGGCCGCAATCGCTACCAGCCCGCCTGGGGCCGCAACAAAAAGGAAGCCGAACAACGCGCCGCGCGCAACGCGCTCAGCGAACTCGACGGCGAGCCGATTCCGTATCCGTCGGAGTAGTGGGGAGGAGCCAGGAGTCAGGAGGCAGGAGTTGGAAGGCTTCCTTCCTTCACTGAAAACTGAACACTGAAAACCGAACACTCCCCTGCTATGTCCGTCTTTGCCCGCTGGAACGTCGCCCCCGTCATCAATGCGACGGGGACCGTCACGCGGCTGGGGGGCGCGGCGTTGTCGGAGCGCGTAACTGCCGCCATGACGGCCGCGGCGCGGGAGAGCGTTTCCATCGAAGCGCTCCAGAACGCGGCTTGCCGGCGCATCGCTGAGCTCACCGGCGCTTCGGCGGCGCTGGTCACGAGCGGCGCTTCGGCGGCGCTCACGCTCGGCACGGCCGCGATACTTGCGCGGAACAATACGCGGCGCATGGCCGATTTGCCGCAAGGCGAAGGCTTTCCGCGTGAATTCCTGATCGCCCGCGATCAGCGCAATGGCTACGACCATGCGGTGCGGCTCGCCGGCGCGACGCTGGTCGAGGTCGGATTCGATGAGCGCACGAGCGGTGCCGGGGTGCGCGGCGTCGAGGCCGAGGACTTCGCGAATGGCATCGAGCTCGGTCGTACCGCCGGCGTGGTCTTCGTGGAGCGCGAAGGCGTGCGCCCGACTTTGCGGGAAGTCGTCGAGTTGACTCACCGCCTGGCGTTGCCGGTGCTCGTTGACGCCGCCGCGGAATTGCCGCCCCGCGCGAACTTGCGCGACATTCCGGGGACCGGCGCGGCGCTCGTGTGCTTCAGCGGCGGGAAGGCGATCCGCGGGCCCCAAGGGACCGGCATCCTGTGCGGCAACAGCGACTACGTCGCTTCGGCGGCGCTGCAGATGCTCGATATGGATGACCATCCCGAGCTGTGGACCCCGCCCCGCGACTTGATGCCGCTCGCCGAGCATTTCGGCATGCCCAGGCAAGGACTAGGGCGCGGGTTCAAAGTCGGCAAAGAGCAGATCGTCGGGCTACTCGTCGCGCTGGAAGAGTTCTTCGAGCGCGACCTCGTCGCCGAAGCCGCCGAGCGCCGGGGTTGGCTCCGGCAATTAAGCGATTCGCTCTCAGGCTCGCGCTTCCGCGTGGAGTTGCTCGAAAGCCGCCACGAAGAAATCCCGCCGACGCTCGCCCTGCATCTCGGGGCAAAGGAAGGCGCATCGGCCTTCGACCTCTGCCGACGGTTGCGTGAAGGCGACCCGCCCATCTACGCTGGCCACGCTCGACTTCACGAAGGCGTGCTGCTGATCAACCCGTCATGCCTGCGCGAGGATCAACTGCGCCCGCTGACGGTCGCACTGCGAGCCCTGTAGCCGAGGTCTGTGACCTCGGTGGATCGAAGAACGTCGCTGTTAGCGTCCGCACCGACGTCACAGACCTCGGCTACAGACGAGCATGGGAGCGCTACGCCGCGTGCGTGCGCATCGCTGCGTCGGCGTTGAGGGCCACGATCGCCAGCCCGTGGCGATTGGCGAAGTCGAGGACCGCCGCTTCGTCGAGCAAGATCGTCTTGCCGGCCTCGATCGCCAGCGTCGTCGCGCCGGCTTCAATCATCGTTTGGAGCGTCCCCAGGCCGATCGTCGGCACGTCGAAGCGCATGTCCTGTTGCGGCTTGGCGGTCTTCACCACGGTGAATCCGCCCGCGCGGCAAAGCTGGCCGGCGCGACGGATGCAGGCGTCGGTTCCTTCGATCGCTTCGACCGCAAACACTGCGCGCCCCTTCACGGCGACGCTTTGGCCGACGTCCAGACGCCCCATTTCTTTGGCCAACATCCAGCCGAACTCGATATCGGCCTGTTGCGCGGCGGTCGGGCCGCGGCGCGTGAGCAATCCTTCCTTCACGAGCAGCTCCGGGGCAAAGTCAGTGGCCGGCGCGACGGTGATGCCATCTTTGGCGAACTCCGCAATCGCCGCGCCCAGCAGCGTGTCGTCCTTGCGATCCCCCTTCGTCAGCACGAAGTGTGGGTAATAGCACTTCACGGTCCGCCAGTCGGGGAGAATCTTCAACCACACCCAGGGTTGAAAGAACTGCACCTTGTGAATCTTGCCGGCCATGGTGATTTGCGTGCAACGCTGCCGGCGAAAATAGCGGATCGAGCGGCCGAGCTGCGCCATCCCGACCCAGGCGAAATCGTCGCACAAGGTTTTCAGCGCCAGATCAGCGTTGTCCTTTAACCCGAGGCATCGCACCGAGTACCCTTGCGCGCGGAGCGCCTCGGCGACCACGACAGGATAACGCCCCCAGCCCGCCAGCAGTCCAATGCGCGGCCGTTCGCTCGATCGTTCCATGGTGTCTCGCCGCATGATGTGCCGGCTCAGGCCGCCTTCTTGTCGGACGGGATCCCCAGACGTTCGCGCAGCTCGGCGACCTGCCGTACCAACTCGCGGAATTGGATGCGCATCTCGGCGAGCTTCGAGAGCGCCGCTTGCTTCACGTGCTGTTCGCGGATCGGCGTGGCGGGGATGCCCATCATGCACGCGCCGTCCGGCACGTCGTTGGTGATGCCGGCCATGGCGGTCAGAATCGCGCCTTTGCCGATATGCACGTGATCGCGAATGCCGGCCTGCCCCCCCATGACAACGTAATCGCCGGTCGTCGTGCTGCCGGCGATTCCCACTTGCGAGCAGAGCAGATTGTGGCGACCGATCTTAACGTTATGCCCAATCTGCACCTGGTTATCGATCTTGGTTCCCGCTCCGATCACCGTGGCGCCATACGTGCCGCGATCGATCGTTGTGCCCGAGCCGATTTCCACGTCGTCGCCGACTTCGACCCAGCCCAACTGCGCCGAGAGGACATGCCGGCCGTTCACCTGCGAGTAGCCGAATCCATACGCGCCGATCGCCGCGCCGGCGTGCACCAGCACGCGATCGCCGAGGATCGTGTCCTCGTACAGCACCGCGCCGGGAAAGATCGTCACGTCGCGCCCCAGCTTGCAGCCGGGCATGACGTGTACGCCGCTATGAATCGTCGCGCCGTCGGCGATGACGCAATCGTCGCCAATCGTGGCGTTCGCGCCGACCGACACGTTGTTGCCCAATAGCGCCGTGTGGCTGATCACCGCCGTGGGATGAATGCCACGCGCTGCCTTCGCGCGGGGCGGACGAAAATGGCTCACGATCTTGGCAAACGCCGCCGGGACGTCGTCGACCACGATCGCCGGACGGCTGCCCGGGTCGAGTCCCCGCAGAATCACGAGCGCGGAAGCGAGCGATTCGCGCAGTTTCGGTAGTTTGTCGGCATGGTCGACGAGCGTAATCTCGCCGGGTTGGGCGTCCCGCAAAATGGCGGCGCCGTTGAGCGACAAGGCGTCGTCGCCGATGACGTCTCCGCCGACCAGGGCGGCCAGTTGCGCAAGCGTCGCCATCGAACGGATTCCTTTCCGCGCGGATTCGCCATCCAAGTAGATTCATTCCGGGGCGGCAATGTACCCCGGGACGGCTGGACGGGGCAAGACCGAGTGAAGGTTGGGTTTTTTCACCGCGGAGGCGCAGAGACGCAGAGAGAAGGGCGGGGAAAGGGCATAGCGCCGGCGGCGCTGTGGGGCGGGCCGGGGCAGGCGAAGAATGGCTTGATAAGCTGGACGCCGCACCGCCTGACGGGATGCCACGCGAATCGGCGAGGCCCGCCCTACGATTTTCCGTGACTTTCCGTGTGTTCCGTGGACCAAAACGAATTCTCCCTCCTCCCCTCTGCGTCTCCGCGCCTCTGCGGTGAAAATGGGAACCACCTCAACCCGCCCCGCGGCCGCGGTCGAAGGCGTCTTGGTCGCGGAGGTAGATCGCCAGCGTCGATTCGAACGTTTCGGGCGAGACTTGCCAGGACGGCTGTTCATCGGTGTGCGCCTGGCAATGGGCGACCAGCAGCCGGTGCAGAAAGCGAAACAGGTGCCGCGGCACGCGGAGTTGCCGGAACGCTTCGATAATGCGGCGCTCCGTGATGCCTTCGCCGAACAGCACGCGTACCGTCGGCTTGGCCTGGTCCTTTGCGCAGGCCTGCAGCCGGGCGTTGGCCACGTCGTAAAGCGCTTCGCCGGACCAGTTGAGCGAGGGAACCATGTTCTGTTTATCGAGCCGCGCCCGCTGGTAGAACTCGCGATCTTCGCGGTCGACGTCGTGCCCCAGCTCGATCGGCAACAGGAGCTTGATCCCCAGCCCTGGATGCTTAAGAAACTTGTTATCGAGCATCGACCAGATGAACTGCCGCATCAGTTCGGCGGCGCCGTTGATCAAATGCGGTTCGTCGACGCGATCGACGAGGACCACCACGCCGGTGTAGCCCAGGCTGCGCAGGATTCCCTGGAACTTCACCAGCAACTCGTAGCGATCGTCGGTCCGATCTTTGTTCGGCAACGGCTGTCCGGCGATTTCCTTATACGGAAACAGCGCCAAGATGCGCCCTAGCGCCCAGGGACGGTGATCGATCGCGCGGCAATGGCGCTCGATCGACTTCGCCGGCCAGTACGTGACCCACGTGCGCCACAGCCATGGCGCCCAACCAGCCAGCACCAACAGGTACGGCCAAGGGAACGGATTCAGCAGCTCCTTCCACGCGCCGAGGCCCCCACCGCCATCGCCGTCGCCACAACCGAG
>CAZUBB010000044.1:15633-18080 GCA_964618485.1 uncultured Pirellulales bacterium | reverse complement strand
GCCAGCAGCACAACTACCGCGGCGGTGACGATCAATCCCAGCGCGAGCGTCCATTGCGTTCGCCATGCGGAAAACTTGAGCGCCCGCGCGAGTCGCCGCCAGCGCGATTCCATTGGCTCCGCCAGCGTGCGGTCGTAGCTGGCGGCCAGCAGCAACAGATCGCGCCGCTGCCAGCGGTCGAGTCCGCGCACGTCAATGCGCGAGGCGGCCCCCTGGTTGAGCACGCCGTCGACGAGCGACGTCACGCCCAGCGAGAGGATCGCGTCCATATGATCCCAGAGCTTCCACTCGCCGAGCATCAAGTCCGGCCGGCGTCGCCGCGCGGGCATCTTTTCGCGGAAGCGATCGAGGAACGGGTTGAAGTCGTCGTATTCGATGACGAACTGGCGTTCCTGCGGATGGACGCGGCTATACTCCTCGAGATGCCGAACGATCTGCAGCCGCAGCGCCGTCTTGCCGGCGCCTTTTTCGCCGAACACCACCGACGTCGCCGGTTCGCCCGGCTCGCCGTAGATTTTGTCCCAGGCAGGGTGAAACGTGCCGGAGATGCAATGATCCTTGAACACCGGATCGGTCTGGGCGTCTTCCTCGGCGAAGGGATTGCTCGCCACGCCGTGGTGTTCGAGAAAACGCTGAATCTTCATGGGAAGCGCGGCCGGGGAGTAAGGGGAATTCCGGTCCTCTAATGTAGCTCGGCCCCGGAACGGCAATCTTGCCGCGTCGGCCAAATCGATTCCGCCGCGCGCACCGGATCCGTCCTGCTAGACCCCGGGGGGCTATTTGACCGTCAGACCCTCGATCATCTCGGCGAACGCCTTGGCGTTTTCCTCGACCGTCTTGGCCGGCCCGTAGAACTTAATGAACTGCTGTCCCACCTTGTCGCCCACGATGATTACGCCCAGCATCCGGTAGCCAGGACGGTCCGTGGCGGGGGCCATGGGGCCCGGTCGGTCGATGAAGGTGCCGGAGAGATCGACGAAATGGACCTCAACGTCGTTGATTTCTTTTTTCGCGGTTTCGGCCGCGTTTTCGGTCGCGCCGCCCTCGGGTTGTTTGAACTGGCCCTGCCAGCGCGCGATGTTATCGTCTACCGAGCCGCCCGCGGCCATGATGGTGAGCCGTCCTGGATCCTCGTCCCCCTCCGCCGCCGGGATGCTGAACTCGTGCTCGATGATCCGCGAGCGCGGTTTCTCTCGCTTCCAGGCCTCGGGAGCGATCAACTCCAGACGATCCTCCGCCAGCGAGATCTTGTGGTCGGCGTCCGGTTCCTTGGCAGGCTCCTCGCCAGAAACTCGCGGCGTGGCAACAGCAAGGCACGCCAGACAGACGAGGATGCCAAGGGGGAGTGTCAAACGAAACATGGAGACCTCGCAGATCGTTGTGCGGTGGAAGCCAGGGCGAAGGGACGCTGCACCCATTATGCCGGACCGGCGACCCCGTCCACCATTGGCGGTACGTTCCAGGCGGTCGCCTCGGCGGGCGGCGGGGGCGCGCTTTGGTACAAGAGAACGTAAATCAAAATCGGGAGCAGAATCAGCACCGCGATCACCAGAATGCCCATGATGAGCAGTCCGGTAGCTCGGGCGCGTTTGCGGCGGGCCATCAGCATTGCCGTGGCGGCGCTGGCAGCGTCGAGCTCACCGCTGGGAGTGGGTAGCTCCGTCGGTTTCGGGAGCGTCACGCCAGCGCTGATCGGAACCGTCCCGCCGGTCACCAGAGGCGTCGGCGGTGTTGGGACGGCGGTCAGTTCCGGAAACGCCGCCGAAGCCTTGAGCCACTCGGGATCCCCTTCGCGCCAGACCAGCGTGTCGGGCGTGATCCGTCCTTCACCAATCCATTGGCGGAGCACGGCCTCGGCCGCCGGACCAAATTGGCCGCCGGATGGGGGGCGCACAAACCACCGCGAGACGGCCGCCGTGGCAGCCGGTTGAACGGGAGCCGAAGGCGCTGGGGCCGGCTGGACCGGAGCGGGCGCGGGCTGAGTCTTGATTTGCGGAAGCGGCTGGGGCGCGACCGGCGCGGGGGAGGGCGCCTCAGCCTCGCTCGATTGGGCCGGAATCTGAATCTTCGCCTGGCACTTCGGGCAGACGCCGCGCTTGCCGGCCAGCTCGGATTTGACGTTGAGCTTGGCCCCGCAGTCCGGGCACTGAAAGCGAATTCCCATCGTTCGATCGGCGGTACGCGCGGTAGAACCGCCGCCAAGCCTCTCCCTGTGCCGATGCCCGAGTCTGTGAAAATGGGGGCTCCCCACCCGGCGATTAGATTATACGATCCCTTTCTTGCGTATGAAACGCAATCCTGTCGCCCCCCACTGAATCGCTCGCACTTCCCGAGGATCGCATGCCGAATGCGGAACCGACGCCCGAGATCGCCTTCGTCGGCGACCTGACCGACCACGAATCGGAGATGACCGAGCGTCTGCTCGATATTCCGCCGGGGGGCGAATG
>CAZUBB010000044.1:0-15623 GCA_964618485.1 uncultured Pirellulales bacterium | reverse complement strand
CATCATCTATTTTGATTCTCCGGGGGGGAGTCCGTATTGCGCGTTGGCGCTGATGAATCTGATCCGCCTGCGCGGGCTGCGGGCGACCGGCGTAGTGACTGGGGAGTGCTCTTCGGCGGCCATCTGGCCGTGGGCCGTTTGCCAGCGGCGACTGGTCACTCCCCTGAGCGTCCTGCTGTTTCACCCCATGAAATGGCAAAGCGAAGAGCACGTCGGACTGCTCGAAGCGGCCGAATGGGCCAGGCACTTCGCGTTTCTGGAAAAGGAAATGGACCAGCTCCTGGCCGACGTGTTCGGCGCGAAGATCGACACGATCGTCGGCTGGATGCAGCCAGGTCGTTACGTGATCGGCCGCGAGCTCGTCGAAGCTGGACTGGCCGAGATGATCGACCCCAGCAAGTCGCTCGTCCCGGCCGCGGCCAACGAGCCACGCTCGCGACGAAAAAAGAAAAAGCCGCGCCGCGCGACGTAAAGAGTCGAGTTGCAAGTTACGTCTTCCTCCAAAAACGACGGTAGATTCGTCGCTGATGAAGTGCCGCGTGATAAGTGGTTGTGGTCGCCGCCATACCGTCTGGGAGGGACAACCAATGACGACCCTGCTTGCGTCCAACGTCGGCGGCGTTTCCTGGTTCCTGCTGCTAGTTTACGGCCCCGCCATCCTCGGTGGGCTGCTGTTTGCAACTACCGTTGGCGGCTTTATCTATTCGAGTATCAAGGGCCGGCGACGCTAAATGTCCCGCCCAGGTTCCGCCAAGGGAGGCGAGGCTGAATCGGTCCTCGATGCGCGCCGCGCGACGTGATGGGGCGATCCTAGCGATCGCAGCGCGTTTGCCGTTCGCGGCGGGCGGCGCTTTCGTCGCTACTATCTGTTCAATGCAATGTTCCCGGGCAGCGTTATGACGGTGGGCGCACCGCCTCCGATAATGTCTGTTGAACGTGTTCAGCCCCGCGACCGTAGCAGCTTGGAACCGGTCATGTCGATGTTCTTTGCCGATTGGGCCCGCCGAAACCTGAGCCATCCGCGTCGCCGCGCCGCGCTGCTGGCGTCCGCCTGCGCCGCTTTCTCGGCCAGCGCCTCGGCTCAAGAGCCCGACTACCTTTTCCAGCAGACGCCCCCCGCGACGCAAACGCCCGCCGCAGAGCCGCCATCGAGCGCCGCGCCGTCGACGCCAGCGCCCAGCACGCCCGCGCCGAGCGGCATTGAAACGCCCGCCACGACGGATGCCGGCGCGCCGATCGACGACGCCGACGGCGTAGCGGCGCCGGAGATCAACGCCGACGCGGAAGAGGCGCTCGGTCGGGCGCAGCAGGCAATGAGTATGGGAGACACCGCCACGGCGCTCTCCGCGATCGACGAGGCGATCAGCCTGCAGCCGGACTATTACGCCGCCTTCGCGTTTCGCAGCGGCGTGAATCGCTTGATGGGCAACTACGAAGAGGCGATCCGGGCGGCGGAGCAGGCGATTTCGATCGACCCCGCGCAGCCGGACGGCTACTTCAACATGGCCTTGTCGTACGTCGAACTGAAGCAGTACGACAAAGCGGTGACCACCGTGGATGCCTGGCTCAAGGCCAGCCCGAACAACCCCCAGGCCTACGCCGTGAACGCGGCGATCTATGAAAAGATGAAGGACTGGGAGAAGGTGCTCGCCAACGCCACGCTGGCGATCGACAATGCCGCGATTTCCGCGCCCGGCATGGTCGGCGGGTTGCTGCTGCAGCGCGGCATCGCGTGGTACCACCTCGGCGAGTACGAGGTCGCCAAGCTCGATTTCGAACAGGCCGCCGTATACGGTAACATTCCGCCGGGCGAGGCGAGCCGTTGGCGCGGTTTCATCCTGGCGGTCCAAGGCGACTACATTCGCGCGATCTCCCACTTCGACCGGGCGCTCAAGGCGAATCCCGGCAACGCGCAGGCGTTTCGCAACCGCGGGATGGCCTTCCTCAATCTCGCGGCGACACAGCCGAGAATGAATGACTTCGCCGCGCGGCAAGCGATTGCCAGCTTCAACGGCGCGATCCGTTTGCGGCCGAACGACGCCCAACTCTATTACCGCCGCGGCCTGGCCTACAATCGCCTGGGCGCCTATGACCAGGCGCGATCGAGCTTCCAGACCGCGATGGCGCTCGATCCGAAGCTCACGGCCGCCGCCGACCAGTTAGCTTCAAGCAGCCACGACGCAGCCATCTGGTGGGAAGAGTAGTCGACGGCCGGTGCGGTTACGCCGGACATGCCGATTGGCTCTGCCAGCGATCTTCGAATTCTGCCTGAACAACGAGAGATTCCGTCGCGAAGCGCTAGAATAAAGCTAGCGTTTCGATAGCGGGGTTTCTATGTTGCATCGCCTTCTCTTCACCTTCGATCACGTCTCCAGTTCTTGGGACTGGCAGGAATGGGTCGGTGCGTTCGCCTGCATCTACCTCACGGCGTTCATCTTCCTGACGCTCTTCCGCACCCGCCAATAAGCGCCGTCGGCAAGCAGTTGCTAACCGCTCGTCCGCAATCGGACGTGAGGGTGCCTGGGCTGGGGCACAATGTCGACGGGTGCCGGTCGCTAATGCTGGGGCATCGCGAAATGCTCTTGGCGGAATTGACGAAGCCCCAGTCGCTTGGACTTCGAAAAGTCATCCCGTGCGCCCCTGCCCCAGTCACCCATCATAGGTGAGGATATACGCGGGCTCGATCAACGAACCGCTTAATCCCACCACCAGCGGTCGCTGGGAACCTTGCCGGGCTGGCTGCGTTCTCGTTCGCTCCCCAGTTTTCCTGCGGAATCCGCTTTCATCGGCGAGGCGCCGAGCGCCGCAAACGGATCGACGCGCACTCCGCCGGAGACCGCGGCAATGATCTGACGCCCCTGCACGACGCGGTGATTCATGACCGACTCGACCGTCCGCGGCGCAGGCCCGAGCGGGATCACAAAGTCGTTCGCATTGTTGAAGGTGGAAAACTGGCAGCCGACTCGATCCGCAATGCGTTCCGACTCCAGCAGCGCCACGACCATCGCTAGATCAAAGACGTTCTGCAACTCCGCGTAGATGGGATACTTCTCTGCCAGCGCCTCAAAGTTGCGGGTAAAACTATTCGCGAACGCCTGATTCATCCCATTCGATTGGCCGGTGTGCCGCCGCTGGCCGTTCGCCGCGAGGAGTTCATTTTCGCTCTGCACTTGTACGCCTTGGCCGCGCAGTTGATACGCCTGGCCGTTGGCGCCCGAGAGAATCGCGCTGTAGTTCATCGTGAACCACCAGCGAAGAACGTCCATCGGCGGCGCTGGTTGGCCGGCCTTGACCTGCACTGAATCGAGGTAGCTGACTACGCCCGGCACGGGCTCTTCGAGTCCAATGCCGACGAGTTTCATTCGATAGTCGGCCTCAAACAACACTTGAGCGACGCGCGTCCGCGGATCGATTCCCTTGAAGCGCACGTCTTGCAATCCGACCTGGTCGCGGATTCCGGCGAGCCAGGCTTTGCGTCCGCTCGCCTTTAGCGGCTGTCCGCTGTGCTGATTGATGAACGCTTGCGCCGCGGCGAGGTTCTCCGCCCGCGGATCGATCGAACACGTCACGGCGCCGCCCGACGATGTGCGAAACGCGCGCAGCAGACAGACCAGGTCGTTGAGTTGGACGACCGGCCGTCCCGTATCGACGCTCACCATGCGCCCTTCGGCGTCCCGTTGCCAGCCGCCGGCGGGACCGGCGAGGACGAGATCCCCGGTGTCCGGGTAAACCAACACGTACTGGACGCGTTGCAAACCGGCCAGGTACGCGATGTCCTCTTCCAGTGGTTCGCCGGAGGCAAGCCGCATCTGAACTTCGCGCTCCAATCGCGACAGCGAGACCTTGCGCAGGCCCGAGGAAGATCGCACCGAGCTGCCAGCGGCCGCGGCGGTGCGGGCCTGCTGACGCAATTCTTTCAGCCAATCGGAATTGTCCTGCACCAAGCGCTTGCGGGCCGTGCCAGCCGCATCGATATGGACTCCCGACTCGAACTGCTGAATGGCGCCGACGCCGCCAACCTCGGTCCAGGATGTCGGCGCGATCGTGGACGTGATCAGTTCAATCAGTGAATCAAAATCGGGCTGCACGCCGCCGCCGTGGCGGGCCGTGACCTTGTCGCCCAGATTGGCGAAGGCGGCGCCGCGGGCATGCTCATCGCGAATCGCACCGGCGCTCTCGATGGATGCCCGCGCCGCGCCGGCCGCAGCCTGCGCGGCGGACAGGTCGGCCAGCAGTGCGTCGCGCTCGCTGGGATTGCGCGCTTGATCGATGAATACTCTCGCCGGCGCGAACTCGCCCGCGGCGAGCTGCTCGGCAAGTTCCGGCGTTTCCAACTCAACGGCGCGAGCTACTTGCTGACCGGCGACAAAGAGCGCCAGCGCGAAGCCGTACGTACACCACCTCGAAGCGCCTCGAAACGTCATGACTGCGCAGCGAACCATGACACGCTCCTCTTCAATGCTTGGGCCCTGTTCCGGATCGTTCGCCCGGCTGTCAGCGTGACCGATCCGCAGGGGGCGTGTCAAGCAAATCGAAGGAATTTCGCGGCCGCAGCGTCGGCAAAGCCCTCGGTGCAAACAACAACGGCCCTCCCGGGCCTGGCCGGGGGGCCGTTTGTCGCATCGGTGATGTTGCCGGCGGCGGAGCGTGCAGACCACGTTCCGCGCGGGACCGAATTCAGACTAGTGGCAGCCGCAGCCGGAATCGCAGGCCGGGGCGCAGCAAGGATCGCAGCACGGATCACAGCAGGACGAACGGCAAGTGCGGTGCAGGCACTTGTGGAACCATTCGTGAACGCGCGACAGCAACCGCGGGCGGCAGCACGGATCACAGCACGGATCGCAGCACGAGTCGCCACAGGCGTCCGCGCAAGGATCACAACAATCTGTCTCGGCCTCGCAGGTCGGCTCGCAAGCGTCCGCACAGGCGTCCGCACAAGGATCACAGCAAGGATCGCAGCAGTTGCAGCCGCCACAAAGACGCTTCAGCAGCCCGCAGGCGCTGGCGTCACGAGCGTCGGCCAAACAGAACAGGGCGGCAATCGCCACCATCGGAAACAGAACTCGCGACTTCATGGGAAGTCTCCTGTTGGGGAGGAAAGACTGGCTGGTTGTGGAATCGGACAACGATCTGCGCTAGCGCTCGAGCTACCTGTCGTATCGGCGGACCTGGGCAAACCCGTTAATCCAGGAAAAGCACTTACGATAAAGCGATCCGCGCCATCCGTGACGACTGGGAAAAGATGGTCAATTGCGGTGACCCGACCGCTGGCGCGCGCGGCAAAACGCGCGCATTCAGCGCGTCGCATTCCGCGCCATCGCTAGGATGGGCGTGGACGTCGCCGTCCATGTGAACCGCTCAGACGCCGCGGAGTCGTCTTTCCCCGCAAGCCAGTCATGCGGTGCAATCAAAGCAGCTCGCGGAAGCAACGCAGCCTCGCAATTTCGTGGCCTAGGCTTTTCCTGGGCGAATCCTCGAGAAGCGGGGATTCGTTGACATTTGACTGGCCTGACACGCTTGAATGAGACACCGCGATGCCACTCACCAGCACCACCGAAACGCTGCTCTATTCCGACCTGGCGGACGACCCCGATCTCGCAGAGATCGTGGACATCTTCGTGGCCGAAATGCCAATTCGCGCCTCTATGATGGAAGCCCGCTTCGCGGAGCAACAATGGTCGGAGCTGGAACGCGCCGCGCACCAGATCAAAGGCGCAGCCGGCAGCTACGGCTTCAATCCGCTCACGACGGCCGCGGCCAAGCTCGAATCGGTATTGAAACGTCGCGCCGATGAAGCTGAGATCAAGCAGTCGCTCGACATCCTGACGAAGCTCTGCCGCAGCGTCCGCAGCGGCTCGCCAACCTAAAGGCTGTGCTCTTCGGTAGCCGAGGTCGGTGGCCTCTGGGAATTGACGTGATCATGTCCAACGCGCCGGCCTCACAGAGGCCAGCTACAGACGGGCGAATGAAATACTTCTGGGAGCGTCGACTACACGAATTCCGCGCCTAGCGCTGCGAAGCCAAACGCAGTGTGACCAGATACGGCACCGGGGAGCTCCCCAGGGCGTTGAGCACCGTGCCGCCGGCCGTAAAGCAGTGCGTGACCCAGTCGGGCTTGCCGTAGCGATCGAGGGCCGCGCCCCCTTCGCCACCGCCGACGTATACCTCGGCGCCCGCATCTTTCATCCGCTTCAACTGCCCGATGAAATGCCGCGTCCCCTCTTCAAAGCGAGGGTCTTCGAACATGCCGAAGACGCCGTTGTGAAACACCACCGCCGGGTTGGCCGCGGAGTGCGGTTCCGCGAGGAATTCGCCAACTTTGGCCGCGAAGAGCTCGCAGGTCTTCGGGCCTACGTCGAACTGTTGATCGCTCGGCCCGATCACTTCTGACGCCCGGCCGTCTTGCAGGATGAAATCGACCGGCAGCACAAACTTGATTCCCTTGGCCCGGCCGTCGGCGAGCATCTTCTTGGCCTGGTCGATCCGCGCCCGCTCGATGTAATACGGCTTGTCGGCGTGTGAAGGATCTTCGGCGACGCCGAGCGACACCGCTTTCCCGTCCAGCTCCCCGGCGGCCTTCTTGAGCGCCATGGCCAATGAACCGGCGGTGAAGACCCAGCGGATCGCCCCACGACCGATCATCGCTTCCAGGTCGTCGAGCTTGTCGGTCTTGAGACCGGAAAACACGACGAGTTTGGTTTTCAAGCAGCGGCGCATCGGGCCTTCGAATTCCCCTGCCACGTATTCGCCGAGCGCCACCCGATCCATGGCCATCGGCACGATCGTGCTGGAAGTGTCGAGACTCCCCGCCGAAAGCGCCTCGTTCACATAGACCTTGGCGACTTTCGAGGCCATCTCGTTGGCAAACTGCGTCAGGTCGCCCGCCAGCGACGAAACTGTCTCCGGCTTGGCCTTCCAAAGGACCGTTTCAATCGTGTACGCCCGGGTGTTTTCCAGCATCAGGACGCTGCCCGGCGCGGCGTCGGCGATTGTCTTGGCGGCCGCGGCTTGCTTCGTCGCCGGATCGTACCAGTTGGTCACCAAGGGAACGTCGCAGCCCAGGATTTCGCTCAGCCGAGCGGCCACCGCCTTAAGCGAACCCTCCGGCTTGCGGCCAATATGGCCGAAAATGATTTGCTTCCAGCCCTTGTCCCGGCCAAATTGCAGCGTGGGAACCATCGATCGCAGCCGGATGTCTCCGTCGCCGACCTTAGCGCCGGGCTTGGCGTCGACGTCGCCCCGGACCAGCACCGGCGTGCCGCTCGGGAGATCGGCCAGCGACTTGAGCCGCGGAATCGTGGCCAGATACGCCTCCAAGGTGAGTTCCGGGGCCGGCTCGGCGCCCAGCAGCGTGCGGCACAATTTCAACACTTGAGATTCACTGGCGGACATCGCGGCGGCCTCCTCAAAACGTCTCAAACGACAACCCGCCAGCACCATACCAGAAGCGGCCGCCAGGCGAAAAGCGGGAGGCCAATCACAACGGCGCGGGGCGATTTCTGCATCGCTGCGCTGCCGCGTGCCTATGATTTAACAATGCGGCAACGCAATCCGCACACGAAGCGAATGCCGGCCTCATGGAGCACTAACCGCGATGCGTTAAATCCTGATAAGATCGCAACTGTAACGTCGTACCCGGTGGAACGAATGGCCCGCGAACGCATACTGATTGTCGACGACGAAGAAGACCTTCTCGAACTGGTCAATTACAACCTGACCAAGGAGGGCTACCGTGTCACCGGCGTCGGGACAGGCGAGGAGGCCCTGCGCGAAGCCCGCACCGCCGTGCCCGATTTGATTTTGCTCGATCTACTCCTGCCGAGCGTGGACGGTCTCGAGGTCTGCCGGCAGCTCAAGAGCGATCCCCGCACCAAGGCGATTCCGGTCATCATGCTGACCGCCAAGGCCGAGGAGGCCGACCAGGTGACCGGACTGGAGCTGGGGGCCGACGACTACGTCGTGAAGCCGTTCAGCCCGCGGCTGCTGCTGGCCCGGATTCGCGCGGTGCTGCGCCGCAAGGCGTCCGAACGGCTCGGGCCGGAGCAGCCGATCAGCGCCCACGAGTTGGTGATCCACCCCGGCCGGCACGAAGTCCTGGCCAACGGCGAGCAACTCACGCTGACGTTGACGGAGTTCCGGCTGCTCCATTTTCTGGCCCAGCGCCCCGGCTGGGCGTTCACGCGCAATCAGATTGTCGACGCCGTCAAAGGGGACGATTACCCGGTGACCGAGCGCTCGGTCGATGTGCAAGTCGCCGGATTGCGGAAGAAGCTGGGAGACTACGGCGTTTACATCGAAACCGTGCGCGGAGTAGGCTATCGGTTTAAGGAGTAACCGATGGCGTCGCGGCGGTTGATGTGGCAGCTAGTTCCCAGTTTCCTGGCTATCACGCTGGTGGCGCTCGTCGCCGTGACGTTTTACGCCTCGTACCTGGTCGAGGCGTTCGCCAACGAGGCCTTGGTCCGGGAGCTGGAGGCCCACGCCCGGCTCGCGGCAAGACAGCTTCCGCAGCATTTCGATCCCGTGGATCGCGGTGCTGCGCAGGAGCTCTGTCGGCAGATCACGGACACGACCGGGCTGCGGATCACGGTGATTCTTCCCAACGGCGAGGTGCTCAGCGACACCGTCGAAGACCCGGCGTACATGGAGAACCACCTCAACCGCCCCGAGGTGGCGCGGGCGTTGCAGGGAATCGCGAGCGGCCAGACCCGCCCCAGCCCGACCACGGGCGAAGTGATGACGTACTACGCGATTCCCATCGAGAGGGAGGGCCAGGTGCTTGCCGTGGCGCGGGCCAGCGTGTCGACAGCGGCCGCCACGGCGGCGCGGCGACAACTCCAGTGGCGGACGGCTCTCGCCACGCTGGGCGTTCTCGCCTGCGCCGGCGCGCTCGCGTGCTACGTCGTCAAGAAGATCAGCACTCCGCTGGAAGAGCTCCGGCGCGGCGCGGAGCGTTTCGCGCAGGGTGATCTCAACTACAAGCTTGGCGAAACGCATAACTGGGAACTCGACCGCCTGGCTGCCTCGTTGAACACGATGGCCGCGCAGCTGGAGGACCGACTCACCAGGCTGGAGACGACCAACGGCGAACACGAAGCGATCCTGGCCAGCATGAGCGAGGGCGTGCTCGCCGTCGCGGTCGACCGCACGGTGTTCAGCCTGAATACGGCGGCCGCCAAGTTGCTGGGGAGCGAGCGTTCGCGCATTCAGGGCCGCACCCTGCACGAAGTCGTCCGCCATCCGAGGTTGCGGAATTTCATCGAGCGGGCGCTGCAAAGTCGCGCGCCGCTGGAAGAGGATCTGGAACTCGGCGACGACGCGCATGAACGGGTCCTCCAGGCCCGCGGCGCTTTACTGCGCGACGCCAGAGGCGGCAGCCACGGCGTGGTGATCGTGCTCAAAGACGTCTCGCGGATGCGGCAGTTGGAAACGATGCGGACCGACTTCGCCGCGAACGTTTCGCACGAGCTCAAGACGCCGATCACCTCGATCAAGGGTTTCGTCGAAACGCTGCTCGACGGCGCCATGCAAGATCCCGAGGATTGTCGCCGCTTTTTGCAGATCGTCGCCAAGCAGAGCGACCGCCTGAACGCGATCATCGACGACCTGATGAGCCTGGCGCGCATCGAACAGAACGCCGCCTCGTCGGAGATCGCGCTCGAAAGCAGCGCCGTGAAGCCGGTGTTGGAGGCCGCCGTGGAAGAATGCCTCGCCAAGGCCCGCGAGAAGGAAATCAAGCTCGAAGTGCAGTGCCTGGCCGACGTCCGCGCCGAGCTTAACGCGGCGCTGCTGGAACAAGCCGTGGCGAACCTGATCGACAATGCCGTGAAGTACAGCGGGCGGGGAAGCCAGATCGAAATTCGCGCGGCTCGCTCCGAGCGCGAAGTGACGATTTCCGTCAGCGATCACGGCTGCGGCATCCCGGCGGAGCACATCCCGCGGCTGTTCGAGCGCTTCTACCGCGTCGACAAAGCCCGCAGCCGCAAAGTGGGCGGCACCGGCCTCGGCCTGGCGATCGTCAAACACATCGTTTACGCCCATCGCGCCCGCATCACGGTCGACAGCCAGCCAGGAGAAGGCAGCACGTTCACGATCCACTTGCCGCTGCCCATGCACCGGCCGGCGCTGGATACGAACGCGGCCTGAGCCGCTGCATGATCGCGGCCGAGTACGTACGCCTATAACGCCGACCTGGACGTCATTGGTGACACGCCTAGCCGTTCATCTGGGATAGTACTGTGAGCACTTCAGTCGGGCGGATTGCGCAAAAACAGCCAGTATGCCGCGGCGCCGCCGACCAGCATGCCGATCCCCCAGCCACCTAGTTCATTCGTGTCCATCCCGAAATCGCCAATGTAGTCCGGATTGTATTTCTCACGGTGATGAGCGAACCAAGCCAACCCGCTTCCGAGACCGATCGTAAGAACCAGCCAATACCGGAAAACAGTGGGGCGGCGACAAACCCATGGAAGCGACAAACCGAGCGCCACGAAAGCGATCAAGGACTGGCGTGAAACAACCGTGGCCAACACGACCGCCGTAATGCCGGAGAAGAGGAGCAAGTCGCCGAGGCTGTACTGATATCGCATCTTTGTTTGATAGGTACGTCGGTGGGATCGCGCCTTCTCGAAATTCCACCGCGGCAAAAGCGAGCCGCTACCTCCGACGCCTGAACAAGATCCCCGCACCAATCCCGAGGCTTGCGAGCAACATCGTTGCGGGTTCCGGCACCGCCGCCGCGCCCCCCGTCGTCCCGAAGTGATTCCGCACGGCGTTGAGATCATTCAGGTCGATGACTCCGTCGATCGGATACGTGTCACCGGGCATTGAGCCGGGTGGACCGAGATAACCGAAGTTATTGCGCACGTTATTCAGGTCATCCAGGTCAACGTCGCCGTCGCCGTCGGTGTCCCCTACGATGCCTCCCGCGACGACATCTTTCGTCGGGCTGAGATCGAAGACCATCGTGCCACGCCCGTTGGCGTTGTCGCGGAAGTCGAAGTGCACGCCGTTCAAGAAGCCGAACGGGATCTCGTCGGGGCACGAGTCGGGGAATAGCTCGCAGATCAATTCGTACGTGAATGCGTCGGCCCAACCGGCGGTGAGGAAATCCATACCAAAGATGCCGGCGATGCTTTCATCGATGTCGAGCACGCCGACGGAGAGATCGGTCCAGCCGATCTCGACCCCTTCTTCGGTCCGCACGGCGAGGCGTTCAAGCTGCACGATCGGCATCCGCGTCGTGCCGCCGACGCCCCCCACGAGCTGAAAATCGATGGCCTCGTCCATCAGCGTGCCGTTGCCGTTTTCATCCAGCCCCAGGTCGATCGCCATTTGGGTCGACAGCACGGAAAGCTGGGCGCCGGTGTCGAGGAGCATGTCGCCGACAACCCGATGCTCGCCGTTGTTGGCCGCGATCGGCACGGACGGCAGCGGCGCCCAGGTCGGCAGCGGGTCGCTCGGGTGGCGCTGCCCCGATTGCGGAAACTCGTGCATCGTCAGCGGAATGTTGTAGCGGTGCCCTTCCGTGGGAGGCAATTCCGCGGGAAACGTCACTCCCGGGGAGAGGGCGCCGAAGCCGAATTCGCCGCCGCTGTTGAACCACTCGCCGTCCAGGTCCATGGCCACCACGCGATCCCGCATGCCCGGCATGCCGACCAGGCCATAAAAGCCCGCCAACGTGCCAAAATCGAGTTCGGCGCTCGACATGATCCGGGCGTTTTGAATCGTCAGGGCGGGCCCGGCCGAACCACGGTAATCGAGCCGGTAGGCGGCCGAAACATCCAGCGGCGACGTCCCGGAAACCCCCACTTCGTCATAGACCGCCACCGTCTCATAGCCGGCGGCGTCGAGGGCCGCGAAGGCGTTGCCGTCCAGGAGAATCCCGTTCGCGCCGGTATCCAGAATCAGAAAGTTGGTGCCGTCGTGCGGCCCCATCGACTGAGTTCCGGCGGCGTCGCGGAACACCTCGATCTCAACCAACGGCTGACCGACCGCGAAGCCGTCGGTGGGGCCGAGGGTAATCGTCCGCTGGGCGAACGCCTCGCCTCGGATGAAGCAGCAAGCCAAGAGCGGCAGCGCAACGCGCCAAGAACTTGTCGAAAACGGCATTACAGTTCGCCTCTCCACGTTCCGTACCGGGCAATTCCGTGCTACCCGCGCACGACCTCATTGAGTGTTTCAGAAATCCCCCGCGCGGTCAACGAAAAACGCCTCCCGCGATTCTGCCACGCGATCCCGGATGATTCATGCGGATTCACCACGGAGGCACGGAGGACACCAAGGTAGGACGAGATAAATCGAAGGAGATCGCGTTGGCAGGCAATGCACCTCGCATTGGACGAAAACTCCTCCCTCGTGCCTCCGTGGTGAATTGTCCGGGCCAGTACTGAAAAACGCTTGGAACCGCCCCCTCTCTACGAGGGGGCGGTAAAACGACCCTTGCGGGAACTGTCCGTCTACCTATCATTTGTTGGACCAAAGCAACGATCATTCCGTTCCCGCCAACCGCGAGGCTATTTGTCGGCCGGGCGCCGCGCGGCGGGATTCGCAAAGGAGCAGGCAGTGTCGCAGGTTGAAACCAAGCTTCCGTACAAAGTCGCCGATCTCAAGCTCGCTGATTGGGGCCGCAAGGAAATCCAGCTCGCCGAGAACGAGATGCCCGGCCTGATGGCGCTCCGCAAGAAATACGGGGCCTCGAAGCCGCTTCAGGGCGCCCGCGTCGCCGGCTGCCTGCACATGACCATCCAGACGGCGGTGCTGATCGAGACCCTCAAAGCGCTCGGGGCCGAGGTTACCTGGAGCAGCTGCAACATCTTCTCCACGCAAGACCACGCTGCAGCGGCGATCGCCAAGGCCGGCTTCCCGGTTTACGCCTGGAAGGGAATGAACAACGAGGAGTTCGATTGGTGCATCGAACAGACCGTATTCTTCCCGGACGGCCAGCCGCTCAACATGATCCTCGACGACGGCGGCGACCTCACCTGGTGGATCCACGACCACCACAAGTACCCGGAACTGCTCGAAGGCATCCGCGGGCTGAGCGAAGAGACCACCACGGGCGTGCATCGCCTGTACCAGATGCATGCCCAAGGGACGCTCAAGGTCCCCGCGATCAACGTCAACGACTCGGTCACCAAGAGCAAGTTCGACAACCTCTATGGCTGCCGCGAGTCGCTGGTAGATGGCATCAAGCGCGCCACGGACGTGATGCTCGCCGGCAAGACGGCCATGGTCTGCGGCTTCGGTGACGTGGGCAAGGGCTCTGCCGAGGCGCTCGCCTCCCACAAGGCCCAGGTCTTCGTGAGCGAGATCGACCCGATCTGCGCCCTGCAGGCGTGCATGGCCGGTTACAAGGTGACCACCGTCGAGGACGCGCTGCCCTACGTCGACGTGTTCGTCACCACGACTGGCAACAAGGACATCATCACGGTCGATCACATGGCCAAGATGAAGGACCAAGCCATCGTGTGTAACATCGGTCACTTCGACAACGAGATCCAAGTCGCGAAGCTGATGGCCTACCCCGGCATCAAGCGCACGAACATCAAACCTCAGGTGGACATGTTCACCTTTCCCGACGGACACAGCATCTACCTCCTGGCAGAGGGCCGCTTGGTGAACCTGGGCTGCGCCACGGGCCACCCGAGCTTCGTGATGAGCAACAGCTTCACGAACCAGACGCTGGCGCAGATCGATCTGTGGAAGAACAAGCGCGACGTCGGCGTGTACGTGTTGCCGAAGCAGCTCGACGAGGAGGTCGCGCGACTGCACTTGGCGAAGCTCGGGGCGAAGCTCACGACGCTGTCCAAGGAGCAGGCGGACTACATCAACGTGAAGGTCGAAGGCCCGTACAAGCCCGAGCACTATCGCTACTGAGCGGCATCGCTACTGAGCCGCGTCGCTACTGAGCCGCGTCGCTGCTCGGCCGCAGCTCAGTAGCGAAGGCAACGGAGCCGCGCCCAAACGGGTGCGGCTCCGCTGCTTTGTCAGTAGTCGTATATCGGCGGACAGTTCTGCTGGCTCGCAGAGCACGCTTGGCCTGTCGGCACCTGATTGGTCCCGGCCTTCACGCAGTAGCCTCCCGAGACGGACTCGCCGCCTAGCCCGATGTCTGGCACCAGTTGCTCGCAGCTGAATCCGCTGGGACATGCGCAGTACTCCCCGCCGTCGTCAGTCCTTCCGTCGGCATTGGCGCAACGACAGGAACAGTAGACAGCCTGGTCCTCCCGCCGATCGACGAGCTGGGGCAGCACCGCGCCGTTCACCTTGTCCGCAGGATCGGCGCTGTTGGGATCCGTACCCGGTACCCAAAGCGAGCCGTGTCGAAATCTGCGAGGCTTGTGTCTGACCACCCACGGCACCTGGCTCGCCTCACCCCCGAACCAGGCGAATCGGAGGCGAAAGACCCCAGTCGGTGGTCCGGCACGCGGGTTGCTGTCGAGCTGGGCATGTTCCGTTCGATGCTCTCCAAGTCGCTCCCGGTCCGCTCCTTGTCTGCCCTCTGCCTGCTCGCCGTTTGCGGCGTGGGCGCGGCGTGCTCTGGCACCGCTCCCAGCAGTGATTTCCACGAGGAAGTCTCCGACGCGGGCAGTGAGTTCGCTCCCGAGTTCGAGCCCCTACAGGGCTCCATCGTCGCCGAACGCGAGGTAACCCGCCTGGAAGGGCTGCTGCCCGTCATCGAAGGTCGCTGGGTCGTGATCGGGGAAGCGAAGCCGAAGAGTGGCACTGGACCAATCCGCCTGGAAACTTCTCGCGACGCGGACGTCGCCGTCACCTCGCGCGCCGCGAGTCCCGAGACGGTGAGTCAAGAGCTTCCCGGGATCCATGCGGCGCAGCTGACGCTCGCAGGTGTGCCAGAGAGCTGCAGCGGGCGCCTCGGCGAGGTGCGGGTCATGCATCGGATGGGCTCGGGTTACTTCCGTTACGATGAAGACACCTCGAAGCTCAGCGACGCTGAGTACGCGAAGGCAGCCTGGGAACAGAGCGAAGGCTTCGGCCTGTTGGTAGCGGAGCTCGAGACGTCGGCAGACTGTCAAGGGGCGCGCTACGTGAGCGTCCTCGGCACCGAGCAGCCAGAGGTACTCGAACGTTACCAGCCAGCTCCAGACGACGCACAGAGCTACCGACTGGCCCAACAGGCCTTCATCGGTGCCAAGCAGCTCAGGCCCTATCAGGCGACCGCAGACTACTACAAGCAGTTCCTTGGGGATTCGAACTCCACGCTACCCGAAGGCGTCGAAGACAGCTGGGAGAGCTACGCCGGAGCCCAACCAGAGCTGGTCTTCTACGGCAGCGACGAACGACAGTTCGTCGGCTGGACGCTGCGTGCAGGTGAAGGCTGCGGTGACTTCTACGGCAACCTCAGCGTGCTCTACGAGGTCGTGCGCGATGAGGGAGGCGCTCGACTGCGCCTGGTAGAGACGAACGAGGCCACGACCCTGCCAGACCGAGTCGTGACCTACGGCGACCGGATCGAGCTCTGGGACGTGGATGGAGTACGGACGCCCAGCGCGCAGATCCCCCGAATCCCGCTCCACGTACCTTCGTTCGAGTGCCCCTGCTGAGCTAGTCGGTCGGTCTCGACCTGGGCGCTTCCTCCCGGAGGTGATACAAAGGCGCTG
>CAZUBB010000043.1:12151-25544 GCA_964618485.1 uncultured Pirellulales bacterium | reverse complement strand
CCACTTGCAGCAAATGCTCAATCTCCTCGCTTGCACGTTCCAGTTGAGGCGGCCGCGGCTCACGCGCGGCGAGCGACAAGTACCCAAGCGCCGCAGCGTCAAGCTCGACCGTCCTGCTGAGATCGACTCGTGCATCCGCAAGCTGATCCCGCTGCGCTGAGAGCCAGCTTCCGCTTAACAGCTCGGGAGCGCGAAGTGCGCCATCCTTCACAACGATCGATGCGAGAGACCTAACGGACGGTTCGCCACGCGCGGCGCTCGCGATGCGCGCAACGATGTCGCCAATACGCGGATCGCCCACGTCGAGCGCCGTCGCGCCCGAGGCGTCGACGTCCGCGGCGCGGGCGAGGAGGTCGATCCCCGCCAGCAGTACGTCCACCAGCCCGCTCGTCATCCGTGTTTCGCCTTTCCGCGCGGCGACGAAACAGTCTTCGATGGCGTGGGCCACTTGCACGGCGGCAGGGAGGCCGACGATCTTGGCGGCGCCTTTGATCGAATGCGCCGCCCGCATTAATCCCTCAAAACGCTCGCTTTGATCGGGACGCTTCTCCAGCGCCAGCAGGCCGTCGCTCAACGCCGCCATGTGCGTTTCTACTTCCGCGCGGAACATCTCCAGCATGGCGGCTTCAATGTTCGCGGGCATGTCCTAAACCTGGAATCGTGGGCTACATCGCCGCGAGCGCGGCCGGAGACAGGCTGACTCTATTGTAGTCAGCGCGGCCGCAAACCCGATATGCCCGGGCCGAACGTCGCCCCGATTGGCCCGCTGCGCGTCTTTCTGCCGCGATGTCCAGGCCGGATATGCCGGTTCTGCGCGGAAATCCGACCGTCGCACGGCTATTCTTACACCGCGGAGAGCGATAACTGGGCCGCCGGGCGCGAACTGATTTCCGCGCACGCCTCCCGGAGCCAATTCTCCACCGGCTGCGTGAACGGCCGGAACTTGAGCAGTTCGCCGTGATCCTCCCGCTGCAGAATGGCGCGATGCGGTCCGAGCTGGCTGCCGGCCGCGGTGTCGGTCAGCAGGCTGGAATCGGCGGCGCTCATCTGCAGCACGACGCGCGTCTCGAACTCTTTGAGCGCCTGGCGCTCGAGCGTCCGCTGAAAATTCGCCAACGTGTCGCACCAGACAAGCACGTGCAGACCGAACGCCGGCCCCTCGCGCAATAGCTCCAGGAATTGCTGGTCGGGTCGCGCTGCGCTGTTCTGAGGGCGGCTGAAGCTGAACTCATCTTCTTTGCGTCGCAGCGCCCGCAGCCTGGCCAGGTCGTGGACGATCAACAACCGCGGCGGCAGCACGGCGTCCGTAGCGCGGCGGCGCTCCAAGTCGGTCGCAAGATCGGCGACGACTTGCGCCGTATCGGCGGCCCCGCGCGTGACGAGCCGATCCGGAAACGCGGCTTCCAAATGCTGTAGCGAAGCGGCGAACGCAGCGTCGAGCGAGCCCGCGTGCAACACCGCGCAGCGAGCGTCCGCCTGGTTCCGCGCGAGCATCGTCAACAGCGCGGAAGTCATCATGCCGGCTGCGGCGCGTTCGTTCTGCCCGATCCACAACAGGTTCGCCCCGCTCCTGCGTGGGAGCGCGACTTGCGTCGCCTCGTCGATCGCCAGCGGTTCGCCCAGCCAGATGCGCGGCGGCGTTTCGACACTTACGGATTCGCTCAACGATTGCGCGAATGCGGCGTTCTGCTCGATCTCCGCCGGCTGGGCGCCCTCGAAGACCATCGGCGCCGGCAGCGCGATCGCGCGCTCCAAGGCCAGGTCCGCCATCCGCTCCAGATAATGCTCGCGGCGTTCGTCCGACGCCCACACGATCTGAAACAGGTGATTCCCTTCGACCAGCCCGTTGGCGTCGTTGTAGATCGCCTCGCCGGGGCGCGTCAGCAGCCGCGCCGCGGCGTTATCCTCGCTGAGGATTACCTGCGCGTCGGTTTCGTTGCATTGTAGCGCGATGCGCACCGCCATCTGGCCGAGCGTGCTCCGTGCCAGCCCGTAAGCGCCGCTGAGCGTCTGCGAGCCGAGCACGACGTGAATGCCGAAGGCGCGTCCCTGTCGGACGAGGCGATCGAGCAGCAAGGCCGCGTCCTGTGCCACGCGGTCGTCCTGCACGAAGAACTCCTGAAACTCGTCGACGATAAACAGCAGCCGTGGCAACTCGTGGCCGGCGTCGCGATAGCCGGCGATGTCCTGCACGCCCGCGGCGCGAAACTGCTCGCCGCGCCGCCGCATCTCCGCATCGAGCCGCTGCATCACGCTCAGTCCGAACTCGCGCTCGCTCTCGATCGCAATCACCCTGGCGTGCGGCAAACGCCGCGTGACGTACGACTTGAACTCCACGCCTTTCTTGAAGTCGATCAGATAAAGTTGCAACTCGCTGGGCGCGTAACGGAGCGCCGCGTTCGTGATCAATGCGTGAAGCAGCGTAGACTTGCCGGAGCCGGTCTTGCCGGCGATGAGCACGTGCTGTGAGGTCCCTTCGCCCAGCCGCAGCGATTGCAACCGCGTCGCGCCGGCGCGGCCGAGCGGTACGTCGATGCCGCGGCGGCTGTCGAACTTCCACACGTCCGCCGGGGCGGGCGCGATCGCCTCGAACGGCACTTCGACGCGCCGCGTCGCCACGGCCGCCTGGCCGACCGCTTGCAGCAGCGGTTTTACGTACTCCGCCGGCGCGGGCTCGAGGGAAAACTCCAGCGGACGCAGCGCCGCGTCGTTCCAAATGACGCGATCTCGCGAGCAAGTGAACGTTTGCACGTGCCGCTCGAACTCCGCCAGTCCGACCGGCTGCGACTTGGCCATAGTCGTATCGGCGCTCATCAGCACATGGACGCCGCAGCGCGGGCCGTTGGCGGCGATGCTCAACAGTCGCCGCGACGCGGCCTCCGTGAAAGCCGTGGGAAAGCCGGCGATGACAATCACGCGCAGCGGCTCGGCGATTTCGCCCGCTTGGTCGTTGTAGTCGTGGATCGTGGCGTATTCGTTGCGCAGATACTTTTGAATCACCGTTTCCATGTGCTCGGTGATCTCGGCGAGCTTGCGCTCGATCTGTGCCGGCTCGGTCCAGATGCGATGATTGATCAGCAGCTCGTCGAAATCGGCCAGGTGCATGAAGCTGGCGAAGTTCTCGCCCAACCCGGTCGGGTCGATGATCGTCAGCCGCACCTTGCCCGGCGGCAGACTGGTGAGCAACCGCAACATCACCGTCTGCAGCAGGGCGACGGCCGTACCTCGGCCGGCCGCGTCGCTCTTCACGACCAGCGACACGCCATCCGGGAAGCTCAGAGCGGCCGGCAACGTGACCGGAACCTCACGAACGTCGCCGTTCGCGATCTCTCCGTCCGCGATCGGTGGTCGCACCTTTCCCTCCAGCCGGCCGATGCGCACAGCGCGCGGAAACGTCCGCGGCGATGGCGGCGACGTGAGCACTGCGTCCCAGCTCGGGCTGACGGCGTTCAATTCCGCTGCGAGGGCGATCGCCTCAGCACCGATTCGGGAATGCGTTAAATTCCACTCCGTCAGGCACTCTGCGCGTAGCTTCTCGTAGCGCGCCGTGGCGGCCGCTAGTTGTTGCCGAACAGTTTCCTGGACCGCGGCGAGCGCCGTAGAGGCGCGCTCTTGCGCCGCGGCAGCGCGCGTGGCATGTCGCTTCTCCAGCGCGCTAAGGTCCTCGGCGGCCTGGCGATCGAGTGCATGGAGCTCCTCGTCCGCTTCGAGCCGCTGCCGTGGCAGTTCCGACTGCCTCCGTGCATCCGACGCGCGCAGAACTTCCTGCTTGGCCTGGTCGAGCCGCGCATACTCGGTGTCGCGCTGCTCGCGGAGCTTGCGCTTGCGCCGCTTGGCCTCGACCGCGGTCCGCTTCAGGGCCTGCTGGCACATTTCGCCGCACTGCGCAAGTTCGAACTGCAGCTCGTGGTACGAATGCGTGAGCTGCCGGCGCGCGACGATGCGCAACCAGACGCAAACGGCTCCACCGGCCATCGCAATGGTCACGAGACTCGCCATCGCCCAGCGAAGCGGTTGATCCCCCAGCGGCAAGTAGAGCGCCGGGACAAGCACTGCGGCGATCGCGAGAAACACGGCGATGAATCCGCCGCCCTGCGCCCATCGCGGCAGCCGCAACGCGCGGAGCGACTCAAGTTGAACTGCGCCGCGCTCCAGGCTGGCGGCGATGCGTTCCGTCAGCTTTTGCTCGGATTCATCGGCTTCCGGCGCCACTTCCACCGGCGGAGGCGCGAGCGAAAAGCCGAGGCGATCGATCCACGCGGCCGCCTGGTCGCCGAGTTGCCGCACGGCGAGGTGCTGGCCTTCGAGACGCTGTTGCGCGCGCGTTGCCTGCTCGGTCAATCGCTTGGACTGCGCCTCATAAACCGTCCGCGCCAACCAGCGCGCCTCTTTGTGCGTTTGCGTCGCTTTCTGATCGGCGAGCGACAACTCGCGGGCGATGCGTTCCACTTCCTGGTCGCAACGCTGCTCGATGGTCCGCCGCCGCGACTGCTGCTGCGATACGATCGCGCGGCCGCCCGATTCGCGCGCGGCGCGCGCCTGCGATTGTTCTTCCTGCAACGACGCTTCGACGGCTTGTTCGGCCGCCTGCCCGCCACGTTGCGCCGCGGTTTGCTCTTCCGCGAACGCGAGATCCGCGGCCGATTCCTCCGCCGCCAGGCGCGCCAGGCCGTCGGCGAGTTCCCTTAGCAAGCGATGTTCCTGCTGCGTCGGCGACTCTCGTTCCATTTCTTGCCCCCCAGGATTTGAAACCTCGGCTTTCGGTTTCAGGCCCTCAATTCCTTTGCGATCGCGTTACGGCCGACACTCCCGCTCCGCCCGGGATAGCACCTCGGCGAGCCGATCGACGGCGCCGACCGCGGCCGCGAGGTGCGACTCCAGCGGCGCCAGGTATTGTTCCTCCAGCTCGCGGCTTTTCGGGTCGCGCCACTCGGCGAGCGTTTCCTGCCAGCGAAGCGCCAATCGCTGTCCGGCATAGCCGAGCCGAGCTTTCGAATCATGCAAACTCATGTCGACGGCGCCTCCTTGAGCTTCTGATAGTCGGCCGGTTGGACGATCTGCTCCACAATCGCGCCGATCGAAACCGCGGCCGCGGAAATCGTTGGCGCCGTTGGCGGCGCAATAGCCAGATAGTCTTCCAGCCGCGCGACGAGCTGCCGCAAATGGTTCACGCCTTGCGGATGTTCGTACGTCAAGTAATTCACCAGCGGCGCGATTTGCGTGTGATAGTCGCGCGCAGCCTGCTGAATCGCCGGGACCCAGCGTTTCACCTGCTGCAGCTTTTCCTCGGTCGCCAGCAGCCGCTGCTTCGCGACCTGCAGCACCTTTTGCTCCTGCAGGCACGACGGCGTGTGTTCCGGATCGATCGTGGCCGAGCGGGCGCGGTGCAAATCAACCGTCGCCTCCGCGACCTTCGCCTCGCAACGGCGGACCTCGTTTTTCCAATACGAGGTCTGGTCGTGCTCCAGCCACTCGACGAACCGGTCGAGTTCCATGCGAATCTCGTCGAGCGCCTGGGCCGATTCCTCGCCGAACTGCGCAAACGCGGCGCGGAACCGCTCGACGGAATCGATCGAGCGCACGTGGGCGGTGGATGTCATCGGCCCGCCCCTAGCGTTGACGGAGGTAATCTTCCACCCGTTCCGCCTTGCGGAGCAGGAAGGGGACGTGCTCGTTGGCGGCCTCGACGAACCGGCCGATCGAGCGGAGCGTCGCCTCGAACTCCTCGCCGAACTTGCCTTGCTCGGCGTCCCGCCACGACTCCCCCAGCGACAAGAACTGGGCATGCAACGCGAGCATCTGGTTCTGCAGCTCGCCGTTAAAGCGCTGCAGGTTGTGCGCAAAGCGGCGCAACTCCGCCGGATCGACGATAGCTTGGGACATGGTGCCTCTTATGCAGATAGTGCGGATTACGGTCCGCGGCGCAACGACTCCCCTCCCCCGGGGCATGGAGAGGCGGCCATGCCGGCGACCGACGCGTCGCCTCGTCGGGCTGGGGTTACCCTTTCACTATATTCCGGCGGGGGCCGTTGAGCAAATTGAGTCTCGGGCTTTGCGGGCCGAAGTGTTTCCGTCTGTAGCCGAGGTCTGTGACCTCGGTGGAGTGGACTCACTCGCGGCGTCCTCGCCGACCGAGGTCACAGACCTCGGCTACAGGGGGCACAGACCTCGCTTACGGGAGGATTGATCTAGCCTCCCAGGTTACGCTTCGGCTAACGTGTTGGCCGTGCCATTCGGGCCGATTCAGGGATGGGGGTGCGCGATGTCGTTGCGGCAGTTGCAGGAACAGATTGACGGCATTCCGTGGTATCACGAATTTGACTTTGGGCAGGGGCTGCGCGCTCATTCTTCGACGCCCGACGTGGCCGCCCACCGGCGCATTTGGAAGCTGATCTCCGGCCAGTTCGACCGGCTCGATTGGCGTGGCAAGTCGGTGCTCGATATCGGCTGCTGGGACGGCTACTGGAGCTTCGAGGCGGAGCGCCGCGGCGCGGCCAGTGTGCTGGCCTCGGACGACGTCTCCCAGAATTGGGCCGCCGGGGCCGGGCTGCGCCTGGCCAAGAAGCTGCTGGAATCCAAGGTCGAGATCAACCAGAGCCTTTCGGTGTATGAGTTGGCGGGGCTGGGGCGTAAATTCGACGTGATTCTCTGCCTCGGCGTCTATTACCACTTGTTCGACCCGTTTTACGCTTTCGCCCAGATTCGTCACTGTTGCCATCGCGACACCGTGGTGGTGCTCGAAGGCGATGTGGCTCGCTTCGGCCTGCGCGATGACGTGGCCTGTTTGCCGTTCGCGGACGCCACAGCGCCGCTTTATGTCCCTACGTCGCGAACGTTGGAGAAAACCCTGGGGGCGACCTATTTCACGCTGAAATCGCAGGCGTTCTTAAACCCCGCGCCGAAGTCCTGGGCGAAGTCCGTCTGGCGGAAGTTAACGCGTCCGGGAACGTTACCGAGCGTCGATCGCGCGGTGACGGTGTGCAAACCTTTCGAGGGGGCGAATCCGCTCCACGATTACCGCCCACCGTTCGGCCTCCATCAATACGACGACCGCTTCCGCACACCGAGCAGAGCGGCGGCGTAAGTATCACGCACCGAAGAACAACTTTGGCGGGCCCGGCGGCGATTTCACGTTCGGGTCGGGGACGATCCAGACGGTATTGTCGCCATCCTGTTGTGCATGAGGGCCGCGGAATGCCGGGTCGCGGACGCCCGGCAGGAGCGTGACATCGAAGATCTCATCGACGCCGCTCGCGAACTGAAACGTGGCGACCGTTTGCCGAGATAACAAGTCGACGACTCCGACGCCGCACTTCAGCTCGGCCAGGTTCTTGGCGATCGGAACGCCGCCGAATGTTGAAGTTTCGCGGATCTTCGACAGGCCCACGAAGGCGAATTGCCCGTGCATCGCCAATCCGCGGGTGTAGCCGGGCATATCGACGATCGGCAGAATGGCCCCTGTGCCGATGTCGACCGTCGTGAGTTGGCCGCGCCCGGAGTCGAGCACCCATAGACGGCCGTCGAACCAGCGCGGCGAGTGCGGCATGGCGAATCCGCGGGCGACGACGCGTTTTTCCGAGATATCGAGGACGCAACCGGTGGAGACCTTGTTCGGGCGCCAGCCGCCGGCGGAATCGGTTTCGGCCATCGCCGTGGCATAGCGAGCGCGGCCGTCGACGACCGCGAGGCCGTTCAAGTGGCAGCGGTCTTCGGCGGCGAGAGCCGAAATGAACTTAGGCCGCCACTGAGGCACAAAGCTGAATTCGCTATGCGGTGTCGCCAGGCAGGAAAAGAGCGTGTTCACGACCCACAGATCGGGGCCGATAAACGCCATCTCATGGGCTTGAATCTCGCCGGTCACCACGGCCTGCCTTGCGAGATAGAGGGCATCGTGATGGACCGTCGGCGATAGCCGCGGCGCAATGTCCGGGGCGTTCCGCAAGTACCAAAGATGATCCCGGCAGGCGACGGCGATGCCGTCCGTGCGGACCGCGACGCCCATGGGGCGATCGAAGTTAATGAACGTCAGCGCGAGCTTCCCGTCACGTGCAGATAAGGCTACCAGCTTGCCGGCCTGGTACGTGCTGACCAGAAGCGTTGCCTGCAGGTGCTCCAGGATCGGCACGAAATGGCGCGAGCAGTCGTAACGGACCTCGCGCATTTTGGCGGTGGAATCATCTGCAGGGGTCGGGGCGTCGGTGGACATCGTCGACTTTCGAAAAAGCGCGCGGCGTGGACGTCGCAAAGTACGATGCCACACTGCTCGACGCCATCGTCGTTCGCCGGGACAACCATTGCAAGCGGCACGGCGTTATGGCTTGTCGGGCGGCGCCCCGTCCGCGAGCTCCCCCGTACGCAAGAAGTTCGCCGTGGTCTGGCCCACGTCGTCGCGGTAGACGATCAGCGAATGCAGGCACGGCACCAGCATCGAATCGCGGGCCCCGTCGAGTTGCGTTTCCGCGACGCGCACCGTGCCGTCGTCGTCCCCGTCAAGCAATAGATTGAAGCCATGATCGTTGTTCATGCCGCCGGCGATGACCGCGAATTCGGCCGGCGTGCCGAGTCGTGGCGCTAGCTCGTCCCAACCGGGACCGAGTTCTTTCAGCACGGGACCGAACGTGTTGGCGACCGCCTTGTTTTTCGCCCAGGTCACGGCCGCCGCGGCGCCTTGGTTGGGCGGCGCGAGCATCACCATCCGCCCGATCCGCGGGTCGAGCTTCTCCGCATGGTCCGCCAGGTAATGCCGCACGACGAGGTTGCCCAGGCTGTGCGCAACGAAGTGAATCTTCTCGGCCTCGGTCTGCCCTTCGAGCACTTTGGCCAGCGTGGCGGCGTGGTCTGCGACTCCACCAGACGTGGTCGAGTAACCGAAGGTGATGACCGAATATCCCTCGTCGCGGAGTCGTTTCGCCAGCGGTTTCATCGCCCAGCGCCCGCTGCCAAGACCGTGCAAGACGACGACCACTTCGCCCGCGGCCGGCGTTGCATCACCGGCATCAACGGCCGCTTGCAGACGCTTCTCGCACGCCTCGAAGGTCCCCCAAGCGCGCCGATGTTCGTCTCCGTCTAGCAGTCGATAGTGCCCGGACAGCACGTTGCGTTGAATCCTCCAATCGCCGACAACGCGCTGGTCGTTCCAATACTGCAGCCCGCCTAAAGTGGGCATCGCGACCTTTTCGGAACCCTCTTTAGCGGCTTCGAGAAGCGGCGCGAGCAATTCCTCGACCGCATCTTCGGCCAGCCCAGGCCTGGCGATCGCCAAGGCCACGACGAACGCGACTGCGAAGCGCAGAAGACTGGAGAAAATAGGAAGCATCGCCACCTCCATGTCCCGTATTTCATTCCCCGCGCACGACCCCGCATTATCCGCAACCAGCCATCAGGCGGCCAGTCCAGCCCAAATATCACACGAAATTTCGCACCTCCTTCACTGGAAACTGAAAACTCGCCGCCGGCCAGGCGGCGCGATAACTGCCCTTGACCGCTTGCCGCAGCCTCGCCAAACTCCCGCGCCATGGGCATCCTTACCCGCCATGTCGTGATCGAATTGCTCAAGGTTTTCTGCCTTGTGCTGACCGCCATGACGGCGATGCTGATGATCTTCGGCATTACAAAGGAGGCCGTCGATCAAGGGTTAGGCTTTAACCAGGTCGCGCGCATCCTGCCCTATTTTCTGCCGGAAGCGTTGAAGATCACGATCCCGGGCACGATTCTCTTCGCCGCCTGCAGCGTCTACGGGCGGATGGCGGCGTCGAACGAAGTGGTCGCGCTCAAGTCGCTGGGAATCAGTCCCAAGGTGATTATGATTCCCGGGCTGGTGCTCGGATTCATCGTCAGCCTGGCGACGGTGTGGATTAACGATATCGCCGTGTCATGGGGCCTGAACGGCATCCAGCGCGTGGTGATCGAAGCGGCCGAGGAGATCGCCTACGGCATGCTGAAGCGCGAAGGTAGCTACAGCACGCGGAGCCTGTCGATCGTCGTGCAAGGCGTCGAAGGGCGGCGGCTGCTGAATCCCATCATCACCTACCAGGCCAACAAGAACTCGTCGTCCGTGACCGCGATGGCGGAATGGGCCGAACTGAAGTCCAACCTGGACGGCGAAGAGAAGTCGCTGGAGATCCTGCTGCACAACGGGCAGTTCGACGCCGACGGGGACGTTTCCTACTTTTTTTCCGACACGCTTCCCTTCGAGATCGGCATCAACGATTTCAGCAAGGAGAAGGAAAAATCGGGGCACCCGGCGCAATTGCCGCTCAATCGCATTCCCGATCGCATCGCGGAGCAAGAGCGCAAGATCGAGCTCTTCGAACACGAACGGGCGTCGAAGGCGGCCTTTCAGATGTTGACGGGGGACTTCGTCAATCTGGCCAATCCCGGCTGGAAGGTCGACAACAACGAGCGCGAATACTTGCGCGGCGAACTCGCGCGGCTGAAGACGGAACCGCATCGCCGCGTCTCGAATGGATTTAGCTGCCTGTGCTTCGTGCTGGTTGGCATGACGCTGTCGATCCGCTGGGCGCACGGCGAACTGTTGAGCAATTTCTTCGCCTGCTTCCTCCCGGTGTTGGGAGTGTATTACCCCCTGCTGCTGTTCGGCGTGAACAACGCTAAAGAAGGCACGCTTCCCCCGTACATTGTCTGGAGCGGCAACCTGTTGTTTCTTGGCATTGGCGTTTGGCTGTGGAGGAAGGTGGTGAGGTACTAGGAGGAGGAGAAAAGAAGAAGAGGAGAAAAGAATCTCCTGGGCCGGCTCTTGTGTGTGGAGCCGCGCCGAACTCTGACGCTTCGATCTTCGAAACCTCCGCTTGGTCCAACTTCTTTTCTCCTTTTCTTCTTTTCTCCTCCACAAACCATGCACTTCACCTCCCGCGCCGTCGCGTTAGCGCCCCGCAGCCGTTGGATCAACTCGCGCGGGACGATTGGCTTGTTGATCATGGCGCCGTTTTTGGCGTTGACCATTTGTTCGGCGCCGCATTGGCCGAATGGCACGTGGACCGAACTGCAGATTGAAATCGCCGGGTCGCTCTGCTTCGCCGCCGGCGCGGCGTTTCGCTTTTGGGCCGCGGTTTACATCGGCGGGCGCAAGGGACAGGCGCTGTCGACCGAAGGACCGTATTCGATCACGCGGAACCCGCTCTACTTCGGCACGTTCCTGATGCTACTGGCGTTCGTGCTGTTCTTGCAGAGCGCCACGTTCGCCGTCGGCGCGCTTGCGGCGGCGAGTCTGTACCTCGTGATGACGATTTACGACGAGGAACGCCGGTTGGGTCACAAGTTCGGGCCGGCCTACGTGGCCTATTGCCTGACGACGCCGCGGTTTTTCCCGCGACCTTGGCTGCTCCATACCCCGGAGCGCGTGGAAGTGAACGTCATTGGACTGGTGCGCGAGTGCCGTAGCGCGGCGCTCTACCTCTGGCTGCCGATCCTGGCCCGCCTGCTCAGCCAACTGCGGGAAACGCAGGCCTTGCCACGGCTTTTTAACTTGCCCTAGTTGGGCGCGCTCGGCAAGAATGCTCGCGGAGGTAACCCGCGAATGTCGAACGAAAACACGCCGCCCCTGCGGCGCATCGCCTGGCACGATCTGACCGTTGAACATGCCGACCAGGTCCGAGACTTCTACGCCGAGGTCGTCGGTTGGAAGCCCGAGGCGCTTTCGATGGGCGATTACGAAGACTATTGCATGAACGACCCGGTCAATGGGGAGACCATTGCCGGCGTCTGCCATGCGCGGGGATCCAACGCGGATATCCCGGCGCAATGGCTGATCTATATCACGGTCCCCAGTGTGCCGGCGGCGATCGCGAAATGCGAGGCGCTCGGCGGCCAGGTGATCGTCGGCCCGCGGACGGTCATGGGCAAGGCTTTTTGCATTATTCGCGACCCAGCCGGGGCCGTGTCGGGGCTGATCGAGCCGTAAGGGCAGGATTCAGGCTGCCCATTTTCCCGCGAACCACGAACAGCCCCGATCTGCTTTAGGATTGCAGAATGTGTGGCTTGCGCAATCTGCGCGATTCTGCGAAGGAGTTGGGGCACCATCGGCGGCGCAACCGGCCGTAGCGCGACGGCCGTTTTTCCGGCTTAATCGCTACTTCTTACCAAAACCTCGATCATGGCCGCTTCCGGCGTCGATAAGTCTGGTGGGGGACTGCGCATCCAACTTTCCGCAAACCACCGCTTCCCATGGACATTGCCGCCGCGCTCGGATTGACGATGGCCTGCGTGTTCATGCTGGTCTCCATCGTACTGGGGGGCGGCTCGCTGAGCGCGTTTTATGATGCCCCCTCGGTCGTCGTCACGATCGGCGGGAGTATTGCCGTGACCGCGATGATGTTTCCGTTGCGGGTTTCGCTGGCGGTGCCCGGGAACCTCGTCAAGTTGTTCCTGCACCGTCGCAGCGATCTGCGGCGGATCGTGCGGCAGATGGTGGAACTGGCGGAAACGTCGCGGCGCGACGGCGTGCTGGAACTCGAGCGGAAGCTGCCGGAAATCAACAATCCGTACATCACGATCGGCGTGCAGATGGTGGTCGACAACGCGCCTCCGGAGATCGTCGAGCGCGTATTGCAAAGCGAGATGGACGCGCTCCAGGCGCGGCATCGGGACTTCAAGGCATTCATGCAGCAGCTCGGCAGCATGGCGCCCGCGTTTGGGCTGATCGGCACGTTGCTGGGGCTGATCATGATGCTCGGAAATCTGTCCAACCCCGACGCGCTGGGGCCCGGCATGGCAGTGGCGATGATGACCACGCTCTACGGCGCGGTCATTGCCAACGTTTTCGTGCTGCCGCTCGTCGAAAAGCTGAACTACAACCTGCGCCACGAAGGGCTCTGCATCGAAGTGATCATCTACGGCATCCTGGCCATCCAAAACGGCGACGGCCCCAGAAAGGTCGAGCAACAGTTGACGCCGTATACAAAATACCAGCGGGCGGCATAGGGCGAAGTGAAGAGAAGAAGGGAAGGAGAATGAGTACCGGCACGACTCCGCTGCGAAGTCCTCACTAAAAACTGAACACTGAAAACCGAACACTCAGTTCCTTCTTTTCTCCTCCCCCATGTCTCCCGACACCGATCAACCCCGCGGCGCGCCCCTTTGGTGCGTTTCTTACGGCGACATGATGTCGTTGTTGTTGGGGTTCTTTATCCTGTTGTATGCGTTGGCGGGGACGAAGAAGGAGAAGGATTTCGATGAGTTCGCCGCGGCGATGCAGCGGCAGTTCGGATATCGCCAGGAGGCCAGCACCTGGTTCCCGGGGCCGCATAAGACGTTCGGGCCGCGCGTCGAGCAAGTGGGCGGAGCCGCGGAGCACTCCGGCGATGACAGCGGGCAGCGCCCCACCGGGACCGACACCCCGCCGCGACATGGCCGTCGCGTCGGATCCGCGCGGCGG
>CAZUBB010000043.1:6408-12141 GCA_964618485.1 uncultured Pirellulales bacterium | reverse complement strand
TCGCGACTGGGCGTGGTCGTGCTGTTTCCAGAGGCGTCGTTCGAGTTGCCGCCCAGTCAAATGCCGGAACTGCGGGCGTTTGCCGACCAGGTCCGGGGGAAACGCCAGAAGATCGAGGTCCGCGGACACGCTTCGGGGAAGCCGCCGGCGTCGGGGCCGAACTATCGCGACGCCTGGGACTTGGCGTACCAGCGGAGTTACGCGACGATGCAGTTCCTGGTGCAGAACGCCGGGATCGCCGCCGACCGGATTCGGGTCTCGACCGCGGGGCCCAACGAGCGATTCGCGCCGGTCGCGGGAATCGACGCGGAGGCCGCCCGTTCACGGGTCGAGGTATTCTTGCTGGACGAAATGGTGGACGATCGGCAAGAGGCGCTTCCCGAGGCGCCGCGGAATTGGTCCGAACCTGACGACGCCGAACAAGGCGCTGGAACCACCCCCTGATTCATGCCGACGCTGCGAGTGATCTACGACCCTCCCGCCGCGGGGGACTGGAACATGGCGGTCGACGAGGCGCTCGCGGAGAGCGTCGGCCAAGGGGGATCCGCCACGCTGCGGTTCTACGGCTGGACTCCCGCCACGCTTTCCATCGGTTACTTCCAATCGGTGGTCGACCGCGCTCAGCATCCGGCCAGCGCCTCGTGTCCCTTGGTGCGTCGCGCGAGTGGCGGCGGCGCGATCTTGCATGATCGCGAATTGACCTACGCGCTCGTTTTGCCCGCGGATCTCTCGGCGATGCGCGGCGCCGCGGCGCTGTACCGCACGGTGCACTCCGTGCTGCGGGACGTGCTAGCCACGTTCGGAATCCAGGTCCAGCTCCGGGAGACGTCGGACGACCGTTTCGAGCAACGGTTTCTGTGCTTCCAGCGCCGGGCCGAGGGAGACGTAATGTGCAAAGCCGTGAAGGTTGGCGGCAGCGCCCAGCGGCGGCACGCGAGGGCCGTGGTTCAACACGGTAGCGTGCTCCTGCGGCAATCGGAGTTCGCTCCCGAGTTGCCCGGATTGGCGGAGCTTAGCGGCGTGGGCATCAGCGCCTCGGAGCTTGCAAGCGCCTGGACGCCTCCCCTGGCCGCGCGACTTGCGTTGTCTCCCGTGGTGGGTGAATTGACCGTGTCCGAACGTGTATCAGCGGAGGCGATCCGCACCAGCAAGTTCGGCGACCGCGCCTGGAGCGGGAAGCGCTAACGCGCGACACATAAATCAACGCCCCGCGATCATGGGGGGCACGCCGATTGCAGTTGGGTGACGATGCAATAGTGCGCGACGTTCGATCTATCAAACGCCATGCGTATTCGCGCAGAGCATGCCTACCTCCCGGCAAACAAGAGGGGAATTTCGAGCGCAAAGATTGCCGAGGAATCGCCGTCGACCGATCGGGAGATCGAAAGTATGAAAAATCGCTCAGGAAAGATGGAAATATTTGCTCCGTTGGACGGGCTCTGCTATAGTGCCATGAATCTCATCAGGCTCGACCGCGCTGGATGCCGAAGAAACTTACCGGCATCGGCATGTTCGAAAAACGGCAGTTCATGCACGGCTTACTTTTCGCTTTGCTCCATGGATCGTTGGCAGCAGGGGATTGATTCGTCCTTATTCGTTTGTTGACAGTGTTGTTCCAGAACCTCTGCGGAGCAACGGCCGACCATGGAAGTGAAACTGAAAGTCGTCGCTGGCAACGCCGCCGGCCAATTGATTCCCGTTCCCGGCCCCAAATTTCTCATTGGGCGTGCCGAAGATTGCCAATTGCGCCCCCGTAGCGACCTGATCAGCCGCTATCACTGCGTGATCATGGCGGAAGATGGCCTAGTGACGGTGCGCGACTTCGGCAGTAAGAACTTCACGTACGTCAATGGCGAACGGCTGATCGGCGAATGCGAGCTAAAACCGGGGGACCGCCTCAAGGCAGGGCCGCTGGAGTTCGAACTCGTGATCACCGCCACCGTCGGCGCCGGAAAGCGCCCGAAGGTGGAGTCGGTCCAGGAAGCCGCCCAGCGCACCGTGGAGACGGCCGCCAACGAGGGGGGCTTTGACGTCAACCAATTCCTGGGGGAAGCGGAACCGACCGAGGCGAGTCGCGAGACGAAACAGATCGCGATGCAGGACACGGTCGCCCCGACGCCAGCCGAGACGCCGGCGGCCGATTCCAAGCCAGGCTCGGGTCCGCATACCCCGCCGAAGCGCGGGACCGCGGATAGCCGTGCCGCTGCTGATAAAGCGCTGCGGCAGTTTTTTAAGCGGCGGTAGGGATTGGCTTGTCGGTGAGCGCGGGATTCTTTGTGGCTCCAATGGCTGCCTGACCTCGCACTTCTCCCCTACCCTCGGCCCCTCCCTGCATGGGAGCGGGGGATACTGGTGTCACCGCATGGCAGCCGTTGCTTTACGGCGCCGGACTTTTGCGTCGGGGGCGGTTCGGACTAAAATGGGGCCGTGGAAGGAGTTTCGCACCTGCGTTTTGCTGGGGGACGGGGCTGTGTCGAGTGACGAAGAGGCCATGAAGCGGCGTTATCGCGAGTTTCTCGACTTGATGCCGTTAACGATCGCCATTGCCGGGCTGCCACATAGCGAGGGAAACCGGCACTACACGACGGAGCAGCTGGAACTGCGCGCGCAGACGCTAGTGAACGCGTTCAAAGTGGCTCGGGCGGCCGCCCGAGAGGCCATGAAGGGGAGTTCCGCGTAGAATTGCGCTCGGAACCGATTCATTGGGACCTTCACAACTGGGGGTGCTGGCCTTGAGATCGTCGGATCGCAAATCAGGTGAAACGCAAATGCTCGGCCTGGGCCTGGACGGCGACGACGGGCACACCCGGCTGACCCGAGGAGACAACTTTACGCTGTACGGGGGCTCCGAAGAGACGCACGCCCGGATGCAGGAAACCACCGCGAAACTGCATGAAAAGCTGAAAAAAAGCGGCCGCCGGCTGGGGGAAGTGCCGCCCCGGGAGTTGGGGGACATGCTTCGTGAGAGCATGGGTTAAAAGGCGAATCGGAATGGGCGGTTGAGGATGCCCCTCTCGCGAGCTTGGCGGTGCGGCGCTTCACCCCCCCTCCGATGGAGCTGGGTTTGCGTTGCGTTAGGGTGGCATTTTGGGGCTAAGGAACGCGGCCGCCGGACGAATCTTCCCTATCCCGCTGTGAAACTCTCTACCTTGCCACGGGGTAGCACTTTTTAGATGCCAGTGGCAGTCGCTCTCGGAATTGACCCTTCGTGCGAGACGATGAGCTAGAACTGGTGCGACGTTGCCTGGCCGGCGAACAGGCGGCCATGTCGGCGCTCGTCGAGTCCTTTCGGGGGGCGGTGTTCGGCCTTTGCTACCGGATGCTCAATCACCGGCAGGACGCGGAGGATGTGACGCAGGAGTCGTTCGTCCGCGCGCTGCGGAGCCTGGCTCGGTTCGATCTCTCGCGGGACTTCAAGCCGTGGCTGCTGGCGATCGCCGGGAACCGCTGCCGGACGTTGCTTTCGACGCGGAAACATCGGCCCGCGTCGGGGATGCCAGTCGAGGCGGTCGAGGATGTGGCGCCGAGGCAGGAGGAGACACAGCACCTGGCGGAAGAGGTGACGTTGGCGTTATCGCAGATGCGGGAGGAATACCGGCAGGCGTTTTCGTTGTTTCATGAGGAGCAACTGGGCTATGCCGAGATCGGCGAGGCGCTCGGTTGCCCAGTCGGGACCGTGAAGACCTGGGTGCATCGGGCGCGCAAAGAATTGGCGGCGGCGCTCATCGAGCGTGGCGTGGTGGAGGAAGTGCGTCATGAATCGCGAGGCGTTTGAATCGCGCGTGCAGGAAATTCTCGATCGGCGGCAATCGCCGTCGAGCGATGCGGAGCTCATGCGCGCTGCCGAGGCGAGCCCGGAGTTGGGGCGACTCCTCCAGGCGTATGACCTGTTCGGCTCGATCCGCCGCCCGCGGCCGGCGCCGAGCGCCGATCTGACGCAACGCGTGCTGAGCGAAGTTCGCCAGGCGCCGACGCGACCGGACCGACGATTGCCGGCGTGGTTCGCGCCGTTCGTCGCGGTCGCCGCCACTCTGCTCATTGCCACCACGATTTCCTGGCAGTCCAGTCAGCCGACCGGCGCCGCGGTCGCTCCCATCGCGCCGAAGGGGGATGCGACTGCGCAAGTTAGGCCGACCGAGCGTCCTGGGCTCGACCGCTTGAGCCGGGAGGCGGCGGCGAACTATCGCGAGCTCGCGGCCACGACCGGCCGCAGCTTGAACTCGGCGCTGAGCGTGATGCAGGCGCCCCCCCGAACCGCGGACGCCGCGTCGAAGCCTGCTCCATCGCAAAACGACTGGCTGCGGGCGGTGCCGGGAGGATTGCGTCCGCTGTCGAACTCCACCAGCGGCGCGGTGAGTTCGCTCCTGCGAGTCGTGCCGGGAACCGACAACGACGACGATCGGGACGAATACTAATGCGCGCGATGATCGTGTGGCTCGGTGCGGTCGCCCTGTTGTTCGCGCGGCTCTGCTCCGCCGCCAGCCTCGCGGAATGCGTTCCCGCGGACGTCGGAATCTGCATCCAGGGGCGCGAACTCCCCAGCAAAGTCCGGGCTTTCTTCGCTGGACCGATCGGCGCGCGGGCGCTTGCGCATCATACGGTCGTCGACTGGCGCAATCAGCGCGACGGCGATCGCAAGCGCTTCATGGCCGACCTTGAGGCGCATTTCCAGATGCCGTTCGCCGAGCTTTGCGAAGGTGTAGCGGGACGGGAGATTTTGCTCGGCGTGTGGCCGGAAACCGAGGCAGGGACCGGCGAGAGTCCGGCGCTATTGCTGGTGCACGCCCGCGACGCAACGACGCTCAAGAAGGCGTTTCAAGCGATTCACGACGAACAGGAGCGCAACGGCCGCGCGCGACCGGCGATCGAGGCGATGGTCCACGGAAACGCTCATACCTTGCAAGTGATCGCGCCGGACAATGGCAAGGACCTGCTCTATCTGGCTACCGACGACGATTTCGGACTGCTGAGCAATTCGGATTCGCTCGTCGTGGCGGCGCTCGAACGGCACGCGACACAGCGACGATCCGAAGGCAAGGCATCGAGCGGCACGTTAGCGGCCTCCGCGAGTTATCAGGCCGCGATGAGCCGGTTGTCGAGCGATGCGGCGCTGACGATTTTCGTCAACGCCCGCGCGTGGGATCCAACACTCGCGGCGTCCATCAAGCGGCCCGGCGAGGACGAGGAGCTCTCGGCCGAAGACCGTGAGAAGTTGATGGCGTCGTGGCACGCGACCGAGTATCTCGTCGCGGGCGTGTCACTTGGCGACCAGGTGCGCGCGGAAGGGGCCTGGCGCGTCGATTACGACAAGTTGCCTCCCGCGGCGCGGGAGTTGGCCGATGCCATCAGCGGGCGGGCAGGGTTTTTGGATTTCGTTCCGAAGCAGGCGCTGATCGCCGTATCCGGGCGGGCGCAATGGGGACGATTGGCTCGCCTCGTGTGGGGCGAGCTGGCGCGCGGCGATGGCGCGCGAAGCGATAATCCCAGCGCCGCGGCCGCGGCCGATGTGTTGATGCAGCTATTAGAGAAACTGGGCCCCGATTGCGGGGCGTTCGTCAGCGCGGCGCCGGCTAAGGGACCGGAGAAGCTGCCGCTCGAACTGGCGTTTGGATTCGAGACGCGTTCCCGGCTGCCGAAGGAACTTGCCAGCACCGCGGCAGACACGGTCGATCAGTCCCTGCGTAGCGCGCTGGCCATGGTGACGGTCGTCTATAACCAGGACCATGACACCAC
>CAZUBB010000043.1:3014-6398 GCA_964618485.1 uncultured Pirellulales bacterium | reverse complement strand
CGCGGGCCGATCTGCGGACCGAGCGCGTCGGCGGAGTGCCAATGACCACCCTGACCGGCATCGTGGAACTCGGCGACGTACAGCCTACCTACGCGATGACGGCGAGCGGCGTACTTGTCGGCACGTCGCGTGACGCCGTCGCCTCCGCAGCCACGATCAAGGCCGAGGAGTCGTTGGGGCGCGCGGATCGCATTGCGAGCGTCCTTACGGGAATTTGGTCGAGCCCCAGCCAAGTGTTCTTCTTCGACGCCCGCGGCATCCGGGAGTTGCTTCAATCGCACCCGGGGTTTACTCATCACCTCGCCAAGAAGTCCGGCGAGACGCCCGAACAAGCGACACAGGGCCTCGGCGAACTCGCAAGACTCTTGGCCTTGGCGGATACCGTCGTCGGCGCATGCCGCGTGGAGCCGGACGGCGTTTCCGTGATTCTGCAGGTCTCCGCGGAGTAGCCGCTCGTCGCGAAAGCCGTGGGCAGCACTTCTCACTGCCCGGTTCTCGGGTTAAGGTGCTGATCTGGCCGTCCGCTACTAGCCCGTTGCGCAAGCGAGGGTGAGAGGGCGATGAATCTATGTAAGCCATCGAACATGAATCAACGTCCACTCTCCCTCGCTTGCGCTTCGGTCTCGTGTTTCCATTTGCTCTAGTCAGCGGCGTATTGTTGATGCCACACCTATCAAGGCCCCGATTTCGTTTGCGGCTGGCAGCGCTCATTGCCGCCCTGGCGACGCTTTGCATTAGCGTCAACCATCTCTCCGGCGAGAACCGTCTCGCCAAGGAGACGAGTCCGTACCTGTTGATGCACGCCAAGAACCCGGTCGACTGGTATCCCTGGGGTGAGGAGGCGTTGGCCAAGGCAAAGCGCGAGAAAAAGCCGATCTTCCTCTCCGTCGGTTACAGCTCCTGCTACTGGTGCCATGTGATGGAGCGCGAATCATTCATGGACGCGGAGATCGCCGCGTTCCTGAACGAGCATTTCGTCTGCATCAAGGTCGATCGCGAGGAACGGCCGGACATTGATGAAATCTATATGACCTCGGTGCAGATCTATCACCAATTGGCCGGTGCGCCGCAAGGCGGCGGCTGGCCGATGTCCGTGTTTCTGACGCCCGACGCATTGCCCTTTTTCGGCGCGTCGTATTTTCCGCCGCGCGATCAGGAAGGCCGCACCGGTTTCTTGACCGTGGCCAAGCGCGTCGATCAGATCTGGCGTGAAAACCCCGAGCGCGTTAGCGCCAGCGCGAAATCGATCGCCGAATTAGTCGCGAGTTCACTCGCGAAGCGCCCACCGTTGGCGGAACTGCCGCCGGCCGATGAAACGCTCCAGGAGGTGCAGTCGGCGCTGGCGGAGCAGTTCGATCCCGAATTTGGCGGCTTCGGATTCAGCGTCGCGGAACCGAACCGGCCGAAGTTTCCGGAGCCGTCGAATCTATTGTTCCTTGCAGCGCGGTCGGAGCGGCCCGAGTCGCTGGAAATGCTGCGTGCGACGCTCGAACGGATGGCGCGGGGCGGCATTCGCGACCATATCGGCGGTGGCTTTCATCGCTACAGCACGGACCGACGCTGGGAGATTCCGCACTTCGAGAAGATGCTCTACGACAATGCGCAGCTCGTCAGCGTGTACAGCGCGGCGTATGCGACCACGAACGATGATGCGTACCGCGACGTTGTCACGGAGACGCTCGAGTTCATCGCGCGCGAGATGACTTCGCCGGCAGGAGGTTTCAATAGCGCCCTCGACGCCGAGACCGCGGCGGGCGAAGGGGCGTATTACTCCTGGACGCGCGCGGAGTTGGAAGCGGCGCTCACCCCAAAGGAATTGAAAATGGCCGGCGCGGCCTATGGGTTCAGCGGCGAACCGAATTTCGAAGGGCGCTACGTGGCGCGCTGGTCGCAGCCGGCAGCGGACGTCGCTAAGGCGCTCGACATTTCGGCGGACGATTTGCGCAAGCAGTTGTCGCCGATCCGCTCCAAGTTGCTCGCCGTGCGCAATGCTCGGCCGCGGCCGTTGTGCGATACGAAAATCATCACGGCCTGGAATGGGCTGATGATTGAAGCGCTCGCCGACGCGCACCGCACGTTCCAGGATCCCAAGAGCCTGACCAGCGCTCGCCGGGCCGCCGATTTTGCGCTCGCCAAGCTGCGAACCAGCGATGGGCGACTGCTGCACGTATCCGCCGGAGGCGAAGCGAAGCTGAATGCCTACCTGGATGACTACGTTTACCTGATCGCCGGCCTCTTGGCGCTGCATCGCGAGACCGATGAAGAGCGTTGGCTTACGGCGGCGATGGAATTGAGTGACAAGCAGCACGAACTGTTCTGGGACCAAGAGCACGGCGGCTATTTCTTCACCTCGCACGATCACGAAACGCTGATCGCCCGCAGCAAGGATCCCGTCGACGGCGTACTTCCGGCGGCCAATGCCGTCGCCGCGCGCAATTGGCTCCGGCTCTGGGGACAGCGAAAACAGCCGCAAGATCTGGAACGCGCCGAAGCGACGCTCAAGGCCTTCGCGGGCTATTTGAAGCAGTTCCCCGGCGGCATGCCCACCATGGCGCTCGCCCTGAAAGAGCTGCAAGTCGCCCGGACGAAATAAGTGCCCGCGAAACACGCGAAAGCGGGGTGAGAAGAACGCTAGTCCCCGGATGACACGGAGGGGTACGGAACGAAGCGGTTGTAGGGCGGGCCGCGGAAGAGCATGTGTTCGATCTGCTAGCGGGCGCGGAAGCCTCCCAAGAGATTTCAAGGTTTCGAGAGGAGGCCCGCCGGCGCACTCCTTACTCCGAACTTCGTGCTCCGTGCTCCCCACGATGTGACTCCTCCGGCAGCGTGAGGAAGCCCCAGTTGAGGGCTTCGTCTTGTGTGTATTGCTTGCCGAGCGTGAGGGCCGTGGTGGCTTTGGCGAGCTCGTAACCGAGGTAGAACGCGTGGGCGGGGTCGAGGTTCGTTGCGTGCGTGCGGAGGAGCTGGTCGAAGAGCTCGAAGGGATCGGCGCCGCGGAGATGGACTTCGGCGTTCATGAGATGAAGTTCGCCGCGCTCCGCGAAGACGCGAAAGTTTCGGTCCTTGATTTGCGAGGCGAGTTGCGCCAGGCCGGCTTCGCCAAACTCGAGCAGGCGGGGGTCGCGGAGCATCACGAGACGCGGCTCGATGTGCTTGGGGAGCGTATGGTGTTTGACCGCGTGATAAACCAGCCGCCGCGCGAGGTCGCATTCGCGGACGCTGCTCCGGGCCCAGTTGATGACTTCGGTGGTAAGCACGCTACGGATGCCGAGTTCCTGGCAACAGGCGAGGAGCATGACGTTCACACCGGCGGAATCGACGTCGGTTAGCTCCGTGAGATTGCCGATGCCCATGAGGATTTCGGCCTGCGGATAGCGTCGGCGG
>CAZUBB010000043.1:0-3004 GCA_964618485.1 uncultured Pirellulales bacterium | reverse complement strand
CTCGTGGTACCGGGCGAGGCTGGCCGCGAAGCCGAAGCCGATCGGTTCCAGCACGGGATCGATGCGAAATGGAACGCCGTCAGCCGTGAGACGTTCGATCGTTTCGTCGAGTCCGCCGAGCGAGGCGGGGTCGTCGGGGATCGCCACGACTTCGCGCCCCCAGTCTTTCGCGGTGTCGCGGTTCGAGCTGTTGACAGAGAGGACGAGTTCCGCGCCGGCGGCCGTGGCGTCGGCGACTTCGTAGGGATCGAAGGAGTCGACCGAGACTCGCAGTCCCGCATCTCGAAGTGCGCGGACGGCGTCGGCGATGGTCGTCCAGCGCGTGCCGGGGGTGCAGCCGAGGTCGATGACGTCGGCGCCGTTACTTTGAAGACGCACCGCGTCGGCCAGGAGCGTGTCGAGCGGCAGGCGGTCGGCGTGGTTGATTTCGGCGAGGATTTCGATGTCGTAGGCGCCGTAGTCAGCGGCGGTTGATTCGCCGAGCAACGCGCGCGGGAGATCGCGGAGGTCTTTGGGGCCCAGTTCGACTGGGGCGGTCGAAGCGGCTTGTACTGCGTGGAGGTCTCCCTGGCAGAGGCCGGGGAGGAGAACGCGGGTGGCGTCGGTCGGGACGTGGATGCGGCGGGCGATCCAGTCGCTGGTCATGAGGGCGGCGACGGTGATGTTGAGGACTTCGACGGTGTAAGCGAAGCCGGCGCGCGGGGCGAGGTCCGCGAGCACCCGGCGCAGCGAGGGCTCGGCGAGCTTTCCGGTGACGAAATGGAGCCGTTCGGGAGGCATCGCGTGAGCGTTACGACATTCCGCCGTTGATGGGTACGATCTGGCCGGTAATGAAGGCGGCGGCGGGGGAAGCGAGGAAGCTCGCGGTTTGGGCTACGTCTTCCGGCGTACCCCAGCGGCCGAGCATCGATTCGCGTGTGGCACGTTGTTGCCAATATTCGGAGGCGTGCTCCGCCCAGGCGGTGCGAATCCAACCGGGGGCGAGGCAGTTGACGCGGACTTGCGGCGCGAGGGATCGCGCGAGGCTGCGCGTGAAGGCCATCACGGCGCCTTTGGAGGCCGCGAAGAGCTCGCCGCTGTCGCCGGCCATGCCGAACTCGGCGCGGTCCCAGCCCATGTTGAGGATGACGCCGCGGCCGCGTTCCTTCATCCGCGCTCCGACGGCGCGACTCAGCGCCATCGTGGCGGCTACGTCGACGCGCCAGAGGGCCTCGAGCTTGCGCTCGAAGGACCAGGCGGCGGCTTCCCCGGTGAGGAGGTCGGCGCCAGCGTTGTTGACCCAGATGTCGACTCCGCTGTTGGAATTCCAGGCTGCGACGGCGAAGGCGTCACGTTGCACTGGGTCGGCGAGATCGGCGAGGCGGACTTCCGCCTTGCGACCGAGGTCGCGGATGACGGCGGCCGTGGCTTCCGCGCCTTGGCGGTTGCCGCGGGCGTGGACCAGGCAATCGGCGCCGGCGCGGGCGAATTCGAGGGCGATGGCGCGGCCGATGCCGCTTGATGCGCCGGTAACGACGGCGCGCAGGCCGCTGAGGGGGGCTTCGTTCATGCGATTAACGACAGGGAGGCGTGATCTACGCCATTGTCGTTCGCGGGCGTGCGCCGGACAAGCGCCACGCATGACTGGCTTGCATTGGGAAACGACCATCCGCCTACGCAATGTCTGTAGCTGGCCTCCGTGAGGCCGGCGCGTTGGGCGCTATCCGCAAGAATAGCCCCCGCACGCCATCCGCCGGGGTCACAGACCCCGGCTACAGACGGACAGACGATAGTCCGCTTAAGCCATCACTTGTGCGCGTTTGCGCTGGTCTCGCTTGCGGTCGTGCTCGGAGAGCATGTATTTGCGGAGGCGGATGCTGTCGGGGGTGATCTCGACGAGCTCGTCGTCCTCGATGTATTCGAGGGCCATTTCCAGCGAAATCTGCCGCGGCGGCTTGAGCAGGATGTTGCGATCGCTGCCGGAAGCCCGCATGTTGGTGAGCTTCTTTTCCTTGGTAGGATTGACCGTCATGTCGCCGGTGCGGCTGTTTTCGCCGACGATCATGCCTTCGTAGACGTCGTCGCCAGGGCCGACGAACATTTCGGCGCGTTCCTGCAGGCCGTCGAGGCCGAACGCCACGGCCTTGCCGGAGACCATCGACACCAGCACGCCGTTGGCGCGGGCGCCGATTTCGCCTTCGAGCGGGCGGTAGCCTTCGAAGCGATGATGGATAATCGCCGTCCCTTGCGTGGCATTGAGCAGCCGCGTGCGGAGGCCGATCAGGCCGCGGGCCGGGATCGAAAACACGACGTGGGCGAACTCGCCGCGCTGGCTCATGTGCGTCATCTGGCCGCGGCGATTGCCGGTCAGCTCCATGACGGCGCCAAGCTTATCGGGGGGGACTTCGACAACCAATGTTTCGAACGGCTCTTCGACGATGCCGTCCTGCTCGCGTGTGATCACGCGCGGCTTGCCGACGGAGAGCTCGAAGCCTTCACGGCGCATCGTTTCGATGAGCACCGAAAGATGCAACAGCCCGCGGCCGCTGACGGCGTAGGCGTCGCGGCCTTCGACCGGGGCGACGCGGAGCGCGACGTTGCGTTCCAGTTCGCGCATCAGGCGATCGCGGATGTGACGGCTGGTTAAGAACTTGCCGGAACGCCCGGCGAGAGGCGAGGAGTTGACGCTGAACACCATCTCCAGCGTCGGTTCGTCGACCGCGAGGCGCGGCAGGGCGCGGCGGACGTCGATGTCGCTGAGCGTGTCGCCGATTTCGACATCTTCCATACCGACGACGGCGACGATGTCGCCCGCTTCGGCCTCGGGGACTTCGACGCGGCCGAGTTTTTCAAAGACGTGGACCGAAAGTACCTTGGACGGGACTTCGACGCCGCCGTCCTGCATCAGGGCGACGCGTTGGCCTTTCGTGATGCGGCCGGCCTGGATGCGGCCGATCGCGATGCGGCCGACGAATTCGGACCAGTCGAGCGTGGTGACCAGCATCTGGAGCGGGGCTTCCGGATC
>CAZUBB010000042.1:12157-26041 GCA_964618485.1 uncultured Pirellulales bacterium | reverse complement strand
GTTGCGGTGGCGGATCCTCGGAAACCACACGGGCGAAGTGGTGGTCGATCCGGACGATCCGAACAATCAAGTGCTGCATTTGAAGGCCACTGGCGCAACCGACGATCGCGATAATCACGTCGAGACGACGTTCGTCGGCAACCAAGCCGCGGTGAACGGTCGCGAGTATGAAATCTCGTTCCGTGCGAAATGGCTCGCCGGCGGCAACCATCTGAACACGCGATTGTATTTCAATCGACTCGCACGGCGGATTGAGCTTGCCGCGCCGACGGGCGGCGGCACGCCGGGGGCAATCAATTCGCGACACGTGGCGAACCTGGGTCCGACGTATAGCGGCCTGCAACAGACGCCCGTGGTGCCAACGCCCGGCGAACCGGTGCAGGTTTCAATCTTGGCGACCGACGCGCAAGGCATCGGCGCATTGACCTTGCGCTACGCCGTGGCCGGCGGCGCATGGCAAAGCGTGGTGATGACGGCCGGCGACAACGGGCGCTACGTGGGAACGATTCCCGGCCAGGCGGCATCGAGCATTGTGCAGTTTTACGTCGAGGGAAGCGACACACAGGGAGCGACTACGACATTCCCAGCGGAAGGCGCGAATTCTCGCGCGCTTTACAAAGTGCAGGACGGGCAGGCACAGGACGGCGCGCTGCATAATTTGCGGATCATCATGACCGCGGCCGACGCGGCCGACATGCATAACGTCGCCAAGGTGATGAGCGACGCCTGGCGGCCGGCGACGGTGATCTACAACGAGAGCGAGGTGTTCTACAACGTCGGCGTGCGGCTCAAGGGGAGCATGGCGGCGCGGCCGAACCCGGTGTATCTCGGTTTTTCGATTCGTTTTGAGCCGGATCACAAATTCCGCGGCGTACACGAGTCGATTTCCATCGATCGCTCGGGGCGCGGGGCGCTCGTTTCGAACGGCCAGGAAGAGATCCTCATCAAACACATGATGCGGCATGCGGGGGACATTCCCGGCATGTATGACGACCTGGTGTACGTCATCTCGCCGCGCGGGACGGAGAATGGCTCCGCGCTGCTGCTGATGGCGGAACACGGCGACGAGTTCCTCGACACGCAATTCGAGAACGGCTCCGACGGCGAGCTCTACAACTACGACCTGATCTATTATCAGAACAGCACGGTGAATGGCTCGCCCGAAGGATTGAAGACGCCGGTTGGCTACGGGCATCCGTCGAACAACATCGACATGGAAAATCGCGGGGACGACAAGGAGTCGTATCGCTGGCATTTCCGGCAATCGAACAACCGCGCTGAAGACGACTACACGGCGCTGATCAACTTTCTCAAGACGATGAGCCTGAGCGGCGCGGCGTTGCAGCAATCGATCGAAAGCGTGATGGACGTGGATGAGTGGATGCGCTCGTTCGCGATGATGTCGCTGGCGGGAGTCGGCGCGGATATTTATTCGCGCGGACTGAATCACAACCTCCGGCTGTACGTCCGGCCCGAAGATCAGAAGGTGCTGGCGTTTCTGTGGGATATGGACAACTCCGCCTTCGGGCTGCCGACGAGCGCCTCGCTATGGGGAACCGGCAACCTGACGAAGGTGATTACCATTCCCGCGTTTACGCGGTTGTACTATGGCCACTTGTACGACCTGATGAACACGACCTACAACCGCGCTTACATGACGCGGTGGGTGACTCACTACAGCAGTATATTGCCGGGGCAGAACTTCAGCTCCGTGCTCAACTACATTGACGCGCGGAGCACGTTTGTGCGCCAACGCCTGCCGGCGCAAGTGCCGTTTGCGATCACCACCAACGGCGGCGCGCCGCTCTCGGTCACGACGCCGACGGTGACGATCCAGGGCAACGGTTGGATCGACGTGCGCGAAATCCGGCTGACGGGTCAGAGCACGGCGCTGCCGGTGCGATGGACCGATCAGGTTAGCTGGCAGGTGGACGTGCCCTTGGCGTTCGGCGCGAACACGCTCGCGTTCGAGGCGTACGATTTCGAGGGCGCGCTCGTCGGCAACGACACGATCGACGTCTCGACGACCGCCAGCAGCCAACCGTTGCGCGATTTTCTCCGGATCAGCGAGTTGATGTACCATCCTTCCGATCCGACGGCCGCTGAAATCGCCGAAGGCTACACCGACGCGGAGCAATTCGAGTTTCTGGAGATCACCAACATCGGCGACGTCGCGGTGAGTCTCGCGGGCGCGAAGTTGACGGAAGGCGTGCAATTCGGTTTTGCGAACTCCGGCGTCGCCGAGCTGCAGCCGGGGCAATACGTCGTGCTGGTGCGCGACGCCGCGGCGTTTGCCTTTCGCTACGGGGACTCACCGCTCGTGGCCGGCAGCTACTCCGGAGCGTTGAGCAACGGCGGCGAGCAGTTGCTGCTCGTGGATGGCGCCGGCGCGGCGATTCTCGATTTTGCTTATGCCGATTCTTGGTTCGCGGAAACCGACGGCGGCGGGCGATCGCTCGTGGTGCGCGACGTAAGCGCGCCGGTCGACGCATGGGACGCGGTGGACGGGTGGCGGGCCAGCACGCGCGTGGCCGGCTCGCCGGGAACGATCGACCCCAGCCCGCTCGTGGGCGACGTGAACGGCGACGGCACGGTGGGCCTCGATGACCTCAACCTGGTGCGGAACAACTTTGGCGCGGTCGGAATCGGCGCGCCCGGCGACGCCAACGGCGATCAGCGAGTCGATCTCGAAGACCTGAACGCCGTGCGGAATAACTTCGGTGCGAGCGCCGCCCCGGTGGCATCCTCGACTTCGCCGAACGCTACGGCGGGCGCCGGGAGGCCGTCCGAATTGGCATCGAAGCGGCTGTTGGCCTCCGCAATCGACGCGGTATTCGGGGAATATGTCGCGGAAATGCCGTTGAATCTGGTTCCCAAGCGCCGGCGCGAAGCGGTATTTCTTGGCCGCGGGAGCCGATAGTCGCGTGGCGGAAAGCCACCGGTCGGCGTGGCGTTTTTTGGAAAGCTTGACCCGGGCGTTCCTCGTCTTATAGGCTGACGCTTATGGGGGGCCGGTCCATGCGCTCCCCTGGTGCGGTTTTTGTTCACTTACAAAGGAACAGACTATGGCGTGCTCGAAACTGCGTGCAGGGTGGTGGAGTCGTCTGCGTTGCGGTGGGCTAGGGTTGCTGACGCTCGCGCTCGCGGCGGCGGGAGCTCAAGCCGTCGAAATTCCGGCTGTTCCAGGGGGCGTGACGCATACGCAAGTCCGAAGAATCGAGCCGGCGGACGGAACGCCCGGTTTGATGTTGAAGAGCTTTTGCCTGGACGCTAAGGGACGGCTGGTGACGCTGCTCGACGGCAACGATCCCGCGTGGGGAACGATTCCGACGCCCGGCGACACGCCCGGATCACCCGCCGCTAAGCCAGGTTGTGAAGTCCGCATCGTGGACGTGGACGGGAAACTGGTTCACAAGTTCCCGGTCGATTTCTCCGGCCACTCGGTGAACGTCGGCCCAGACGGCAATATCTATGTCGGCGGCAACGGGGTCGTCGCCAAGTACGACGCCCAGGGCAAGCAACTGATTCGCACCGACGCGCCGAACATGGCTGCGGGTGGAACCGACGAAGAGGCGCTTCGCATGCGGGCGAAGGAAACGCTCACCGAGATGACCTCCGCCTACGTCGACGCGCTGGCGAATCTGGAAAAACAGAAAAAGGAAATGGAAGGAAAGACCGACGAGGAACTCACGGAGGAGCAGCGCGAGATCAAGCTGAATCTCGAACCGTTGATTCAGGCCTATCAGCAGATGATCGAACAGCGGAAGGCGGAACCGTCGGAGGAGGAGATTCGCCAGACGATGGAGAGCCTTGCGAGCCGGCAGAAGACGATCAACGCCATTGCGGCGAACGACAAGTACGTGTTCGTCACCTGCGCCGCGCCGAAGGGCTATGGCTATGTCGTGTGGCGGACCGACCTCGATTTCAAGAATCCAACCATGACCGTGGAAGGACTGCGTGGTTGCTGCGGCCAGATGGATGTGCAATGCTGCGGCGAAGAGTTGGTCGTCGCCGAGAACGCGCGGCACCGCGTGGTGCGTTTCGACGCCGACGGGAAGGAAGTGCTGGCGTTCGGCAAGCGCAGCCGCGACGGTATCGGCGTGGGATTCGGCAGTTGCTGCAATCCGATGAACACGCGTCTGGTCGGCGACAAGCTGTACGTGGCTGAATCGGACGGCACGGTGAAGTTGTTCTCGCAGGGGGGCGATTTCCTGAGCCTGCTCGGCAAGGCCGACGTCGCGGCCGGTTGCAAGAGTTCGATCGTGGCCGCATCGCCCGAGGGGGATCGCGTGTTTTACTTCGACGTGCAACGATCGGCGATTTGCGTGCTGGAACGCACTGCCGACGCCGCTCCCGCGACGAACTGATCGCTTTCCCACGCTTCCCAACTTGCAAGGCAATACTCTATGTACCGTCGAATCTTGACTCTGCCGGCCGCTGCGCTCGTGGCATGGGCCGTCATGGCGATTTCGCTTCCGGCCGCCGAGGCGCCGTCGAGCTCCGTCGAACCGCTGGTGATGATCGTCATGGATCCGCTGGCCAAGCCGCTGTCGTGCCCTTGCGTGCAAGGTTATGCCCAGCGCGACTACGACCAGCTTGCCGAGGCGCTCGGCAAAGAAATCGGGCGGCCGGTGAAAACTGTCTATAAGGAGTCGCTCAAGTCGGCGCTGGAAAGCGACACGGCCGGTCAGGCGCATTTGGTGATCGGCAAGCACTCGGTGGTGGAGTTCGACGCCGAGCGGTCGCAACTGCAGGCCAGCCCAATCGCCCGGCTGACGGGCAAGAAGGGCGGCACGACGATGACCGGGTTGATCATCGTGCCGACGAACGATCCGGCGCAGAAGCTGTCGGACCTGGTCGGTTACCGCCTGGTGTTCGGTCCCGAGGAATGCGCCGAAAAGCACTCGGCGGCCATCGCGCTACTGAAAGAGAATCAGGTGGTGATTCCGTCGGAGCTGGAAACCTCGCCGGCGTGCGATGAAGGGGCGATCTGGATTCTCGACGACGCCAAGCAAGGCAAGCATGGCGCGGCGGTGATTTCCAGTTACGCCAAGCCGCTGCTGGAAGGTTGCGGCACCGTGGAAAAAGGTTCGCTGCGCGTGATCGGCGAAACGGAACCGGTGCCGTTTATCGAGGCCTTCGTCACCGATCAGCTCGGCGAGAGCGAACAAGCTGCGCTGACCGCGGCGCTGATGAAGGTGACCGAGAATCCGGAGCTGCGGATCGCGCTGGAAACGCAGGACGGCTTCGTCGCGATGGAGGACGACGAACCGCTCGCAAAAAAAAAGAACTGACCGCGGAACCTGACTGGCCGGGGTGGCGCGGGCCCGATCGCAACGGGCTCGCCCCCTGGCTGCCAGAGCGACTGCCAGATACGCCGCGCGTCGTGTGGCGCAAGCCGATGACGGCGCAGGCGCTCGGCGGCATCGCGGCGACTCGCGAGTACGTTCTGGTGCCCGACCGCGACGCGCTCGATACGCTGGATGTATTCCGCTGTCTGCGCGCCGCCGACGGGGAAGAGCTTTGGACCTTGCGCGTCCCTTCCACGGGACATCTCGACTACGGCAACTCTCCCCGCGCGACGCCGCTGATCTATCGCGATTGGGCGTACTTCTACAATGCCCATGGCCTGTTGCATTGCGTTCGCCTGGCGGACGGCGAACGCGTCTGGCATCGTAATTTGCTGGAAGACTTCGGCGGCGGCGATGCCTCGAACGCCTGGGGAACCGCCGCATCGCCGCTCGTGGTCGACGATAAGCTGATTGTGAACCCCGGCGGCGCCGAGGCGTCGGTCGTCGCGCTGAAACCCGAGTCGGGGGAGATCGTCTGGAAAACTCCGGGAGACCGCGCCGCGTTCGCGTCGTTCATCGTCGGGACGTTCGGCGGGCGGCGGCAGATCGTGGGTTACGAGAAGCGCGCGCTGGTGGGGCTGGACGTCGCCACGGGGCAACGTCTGTGGCGACTCGCGCCTCCGAGCCCGAACGACTTCAACGTGCCGACGCCGATCGACGCGGGGGGGCGATTGCTCGTGACGACCGAGAACAACGGCACGCGGCTCTACGCATTTGACGACGCCGGCGTGATCGTGCCCACGCCCGTGGCGAGCAACAACGACCTGGCGCCTGATACGCACTCGCCGATCTTGCTCGGCGACCGCGTGTTCGGCGTCTGGCTGGGAATCGTTTGCCTGGACCTCAAGGCGGACTTAAAGACGATTTATCTGCACGAAGATCCTGCGTTTGACGACTACGCGGTGCTGGTCGGCCACGGCAATCGCGTGCTGGCTGTGAGCAAGTACGGCGAACTGATCCTCTTCGACGCCACGGCGGACAAGTTCAACGCGATTTCGCGAACGACGATCTTCGCGGACGATCCGGGCGTGTTCTCGCACCCGGCGCTCGTGGGGACGCGGATGTATTTGCGCGGCAGCGAGGAGATGGTTTGTTTGGAACTCGGGGAATAGCGCCGGCATCACAAATTATCGGTCGAACGCCGCGTCGAACGCGCGTTGGCTGGGGGCGAAGTCTAAGCGGTGGACGAATTCGCAGGCTTCGCGCGCGCCGGCGGCGCGGTCCATGCCGGAGTCTTCCCATTCGACGCTGAGCGGACCGTCGTAGCCGATCTGGTTGAGCGCGCGGATGAGCTCCTCGAAGTTCACCGCGCCGCGTCCCGGCGAGCGGAAGTCCCAGCCGCGGCGCGGGTCGCCGAACGGCAAGTGACTCGACAAGATGCCGCTGCGGCCGCCGAGCGTGACGATGGCGTCCTTGATGTGGACGTGATAAATACGATCGGGAAATGCGCGGAGGAACTCGACGGGATCGACGCCCTGCCAGAGGAGATGGCTGGGATCGAAATTGAAGCCGAACTCCTCGCGGCGGCCGATCGCCGCGAGCGCGCGCTCGGCGCTAAAGAGATCGAAGGCGATCTCCGTGGGATGCACTTCCAGGGCGAAGCGGACGCCGCATTCGCCGAAGACGTCGAGGATCGGATTCCAGCGTTCGGCGAAGAGTTCGTAGCCGGCGTCGATCGACGCCTGAGGCACCGGCGGAAAGGAATAGAGCAGCGGCCAAATGCTGGAGCCCGTGAAACCGTTCACGACGCCGACGCCGAACTTCTGCGCGGCGCGGGCCGTTTGCTTGAGTTCCTCGACGGCGCGGGCGTTGACTCCGGCCGGCTTGCCATCGCCCCAGACGTGCGCGGGAAGGATCGCCTGGTGACGCTCGTCGATCGTGTCGAGCACCGCCTGGCCGACGAGGTGCGTACTGATCGCATAGCACTCCAGGCCGTGGCGTTCGAGCGTCTCGCGCTGGCCGGCGCAGTACGCGGGCTCCAGCATCGCACGGCGGACGTCGAAATGGTCGCCCCAACAAGCGAGTTCCAGACCCTGGTAACCGAAATCCGCGGCCATGCGGGCCAGGTCTTCCAGCGGCAAGTCGGCCCATTGGCCGGTGAACAAGGTAACGGGGCGCGGCATTGTGTGGATTCCTCGGCAGGTGTCAGGCGAGAGTAGGCCTCATTCTGACAAGCACTGTGGCGAACGCAAATGGGATGAGAAGTTAGGCGTTGAGAAACGCACGAAGAAGTGCGGCGGGAAATGCTATACTTCGAGGAGCGCGGGTTCGCGCGGTTCTTACGAAGGTGACGCATGTACCGAACGTGGCGATGGTTGTGGACCGTGGGCTGCTGTCTGGCGGCGTCGACGTTGTGCGCCGCGGATCGGGCGCGCGTGGAATTGACGATCGGCGCCGATACGCGCGGCGCGGCGGCGAGCGGGCAGCAATGGCTTGAAGTGTTGTCCGAAGTTGGCGTCGATGGGCTGCAGATCCGCCGGCGCGAGCCTGGAGAAGCGCCGGAAGTGAAGGACCTTGGCACGAAATCGTCGCCGGACTATCGCGTGTTCGGCGTGCTGACGGCGAAGAATCAGTTGGTTGTGCCGGGACACACGTTTTCGATGCGCGATCGCGATGGCATCGCCGCGTGGCTTAAGCAATTGCGCGAAGAAGGAGTCGACCGCGCCGCTGGCGCTCCGGACGGCGCGTTCGGATTGGCGCCGAGGCAACTGGAAGCGTTGCGCGAAGACCTGGCGACGCCGGTGACCGTTTCGACGGTCGACCTCGCGCCGGGTGATGCATTGACGCGGCTCACGGCGGGATTGCGGTACGAGATTGCGCTTGATCCGGCCTCTAAGCCGGCGCTCAAGGAGGCGGAGGCGAATCGTGAGGAACTGAGCGGGTTGGCGACTGGCACGTCGCTGGCGTATCTCGTGCGTTCCGCGGGACTGGGCGTGGCGCCGGTGGGCGATCGAAAAGGGAACGTGGTGCTGACGGTTCGCCCCGCAGATGCTTCGCAGGAAGTGTGGCCCGTTGGTTTTCAGCCAGAGGGCGAAGCGGACAAACTGGTGCCGGATTTCTATGAGTTTCTGACCGTCGAGATCGAAGACACGTCGGTCGCCGACGTGCTGGACTCGCTGCGCGAACGGCTGAGGTTGCCGATGCTGTACGATCACTATGCGTTGGCGCTGAAGGGCATCGACCCGACCACGGCGAAGGTGAATTTGCCGGAGAAACGGATGACTTACAGCATGGTGCTGAGCAAGTCGCTGGCGCAGGCGAAGCTGAAATACGAGTTGCGGGTTGACGAGGCGAATCATCCCTTTGCCTGGATTACGACCCAGGCGTCGGAGAAGTAACGCGATGTTCAGCGGCGAAGAATTCACCGGCGCGCTGCGGCAGCTCGGCGTGACGCACGTCGTGTGGTTGCCCGATTCGGCGCTTGGAGAATGGGAACACGCGCTGGAGCAGGCCGAGGGAATGACGCTCGTGCGGGTTTGCCGCGAGAGCGAAGCGTGGGCCATCGCCGCCGGTCTGCAGATGGGGGGCGCGACGCCGCTGGTTGTGATTCAGAATACGGGGTTGTTCGATTCCGGCGACGCGCTCCGCAACGTGCTGTTCGATCTCGGCATTCCGCTGTACGCAGTGATCGGTTATCGCAGTTATTTGATCGCCGATTCGCCCGACACCGCGAAGCGCTTCACAGAACCGGTGCTCAAGGCGTGGGGCATCGATTATTTGTTGTTCGATCAACCGAGGCGCGCCGAGGCGTTCATCGAGCACGTGCGCAACTGCCGCTCTGCTAAGAAACCCGGTGCGGCGTTGATCGCGGAAGGGAGGATGTAATGGGCGCAGCCGCTTCGCGCGACACGATGCCGCTCTTGGCGGCGCTGGAAGTCGTCGCCCAATCGCGCCGCGACGAGATCGTGGTAACGACCATGGGATCGGCGCGGGAGTGGCCGAAGTTCTCGCAGCATCCGCTCGATTTTCATTATCTTCCGTCGGCGATGGGGCAGTCGCCGATGATCGCGCTTGGGTTGGCGCTCGCGCAGCCCGAGCGAAGGGTGATTGCTTTCACCGGAGATGGCTCACTGCTGATGAATCTCGGCTGCCTGGTGACAATCGCCTCCGCCGGGGCGAGGAATCTCACCGTGATTCTGCTCGATAACGGCCTCTACGAAGTGACCGGCGGTCAAACAACGGCCGGGGCGGTGGCGCGCGTCGATTTCGCGGGCATCGCCGCGAGCGCCGGCATCGCGGCGGCATTTCACACCGGCGACCTGGGCGTTTGGCAAAGGAGCTGGCCGGCATTGCAGACTGCGGCAGGGCCAGCGTTGATCGCGTTGGACGTCGCCCCGGTCGGAGATGCATATCAGCTCGTTGTGCCGGGACCGATGCGACCGCGTCTCGCGGCTCTTCGCGCCGCCCTGGGCGAATCCACATAGCGGATTTGCCCCTATTTCGTACCTCTAGTCTGCACGATCGTTATAACCGCCCCAGGATGGCGCAAGATTACGGTGAATCGCGATCGATTTTCTTGACAGCCTCTCCACTTCGCCGGATGATGAAATCCGTGCTCGACCGGCATGGTCGGCGAAATCGGCGGATTCGCATTTTCAGGCGTGCTCATCATGTGGACTCGATCCTCGCTCGTCGCGTGCTGCGCGACGTTGTGGCTGGCCACGTTGGCTCAAGCCCAGATCCCTCACGGTCCGTACCAGGTCGACGCATTCAATTTCCCGTCGGACTACAACGGGCGAGTGACGTTTGACGGCGTCGCGGAACTGCTGGGCGGGCCGGAGCCTGGCGGGATGTGGATCAATGAGAGTTCCAATTACCGAGTTGGCACGCCGGGGGGCATCGCCACGAGCGGCGACCCGGCGCTGAGCTTTGAGCAGTCGGGTTACATCGTCGAGTTTCATTTCGACACCGCGGACGACAGTTCTTACAACGACACGCCTTTTGCTCCTTGGCAAGTAGCCGCGACGGAGCTCGATTTCAGCATTGAACCTTGGCGTTTGGTCGAAGACACCTTCTTCGGCTACTGGCGCACGCCGGCCGGTCCCGTGACGCTTTCGCAGGAGGTGATTACGGCATTGGAGTTGACCGTCGGACCTCACCCGACCGACCCCTCGATTGATCAAGTGGTTTACTTCGGTAACGGCGAGGAAGAGTTCGTTGATGGCTGGGTCAACTTCTATCTGGGAGTCGATGCGAATTTGTCAGCCGCTTCGTTGGAATTCGCCTTCGGCGCCGCGCCGCTCTCCGGCGTGACGATTGGGGCGATGTATCAACAAGTCAATGCAGCCGTGCCTGGCGACACGGACGCCGACGGCGACGTGGATCTTGAAGACCTGAACAACGTCCGCAACAACTTTGGTTCCAGCGGCAATCCGGTCCTCGGCGACACGGCGCCATTCGACGGCGCGGTCGACCTGGAAGACCTCAATAACGTGCGCAACAACTTTGGCATTGGAGCCGGCGGCTCGTCGGCCGTTCCAGAGCCTGGCACGGCGGCAATCTTATGCCTGGGCGCGATTGCGGCGCTGCTGGCGCGCCGACGTTCATAGCTCAATGGTGCTGAGCGTCCCGAACAGGGTCGCGCTGCGCCCTAACGTCTTGTCGGTTGGTTCTCGTCTGTTGAATTCTCACTTCTGGGGGCTGCATCTATGAGATTGGTTGTGTTGAAGTTGGCGGCGCTGGCCGTTTGCGGCGCGATGTGCATGGGAACGGCGCAAGGCGCAACCGTGACTTACACCATTGTTCCAGAGCTGAGCTCGCTGAGCGTGACGGGCGAAGTGCTGACCATTGCGCCGCTCGGGCCGCAAGCGCCTGGCGGCGACGTGGCGAGTTACCAAGGTACCATCACCGGCGACCTGACCGGCGGCGCGCTGACCTTTTCCGGTGGCAGCGTCATCGACGCCGTGTTGAACCCAAACGGGCCGTTTATCCCGGCGACCGCCGGCGTCGAAGACAACTACGGCCTGCTGGCGACCGCGCCGACCGGCGCTCTTCCCGTCGTGTTTCGGGACATTCTGTTCGACATCTCGGCCGGCACGGTGCAGGACGGCGTCGTGCCGACCGGAATGGACCTGCCGGTGTCGTTCGTGATTAACTCGCCGCTCGCATCCGGGCCGAGCGTCGACGACACTCCCAACACCACCGCGGCGCTTGCGTCGCTCGTTACCGTGGGTAACGTCGAAACGCTGACCATTCCTATCCTGCGTGACTCCGGCGCCGGCGGCGAACTGCACATTGTGCTGGAAGGCCAGTTGGTCGCCACGCGGGTCGTGCCGGAACCGAGCAGCCTGGCAATGTTGGGACTGGGCGGACTGGCCTCCCTGGTCGCGCTCCATTGGCGCCGCCGGTAGTTCGCGCTTGCAAAATGCACGCACGCATGCCATCTTCGAGGCCGCCGGCGAAAGTGATCGCCGGCGGCCCTTTCGTTCGCGGACCCAAGGCTACGAGGAATTCCACCGATGCCGGCTTCTGTCTCTGTTCGCGCAAGTCGATTCCTTCTGTTGGCGTTGTTGACCATCGCCGCAGCACCGCGCTTGCGCGCGGCGGAAGTCAATGACGTCGCCAGCGGCGCGCTCGATCGATACGTCGCCAAGCCGGATGAGAGCTTCCAATGGAAGCTGGTGCATTCCACGCCGGGTGAAGGCGTCACAAGCCACGTGATCGACATGACGTCGCAGAGTTGGCGTACGCCGGCAGAGGTAGATCGGACCGAGTGGCAACATTGGGTCACGATCGTCGTGCCGGAGAAGGTGACGAGCGACAGCGCACTGTTGCTGATTGGCGGCGGCAAGAACGGCGGCGCACCGCCGCAGGATGCCGATGGATTCATGAAGGCGGTCGCCGCGGCCACGGGCAGCGTCACGGTCGAGCTCAAGATGACGCCGAACCAGCCGCTCATTTTTCACAACGACGGCGTGAAGCGTGTGGAAGACGATTTGATCGGTTACACGTGGGATCAGTACCTGAAAACGGGGGACGAAACGTGGTGCGCCCGATTGCCGATGGTCAAGGGCGTGGTCCGCGCGATGGACGCCGTGCAGGCGTTTTGCGCGAGCGAAAAGGGAGGCAAGCACGACGTGAAGCGTTTCGTCGTGGCGGGGGGCTCCAAGCGCGGCTGGACGACATGGCTCACCGCCGCGGCAGACCAGCGCGTAGCGGCCATCATGCCGGTCGTGATTGACGTGGTGAACGTGAAACCGTCGATGGACCACCACTACGCGGCCTACGGCTTCTGGGCGCCGGCGGTCGGAGATTACGTACACCACAAGATCGTCGATCGCAAAGAAACGCCGGAGTACGCCGGCTTGCTGGCCATCGAAGATCCGTTCAGCTACCGCGCGCGATTCACGATGCCCAAGTACATCATCAACGCCACCGGTGACGAGTTTTTCCTGCCCGATTCGTCGCAGTTCTATTTTGACGAACTGCCGGGCGAGAAGCACCTGCGCTATGTGCCGAATGCCAAGCACTCACTCGACGGCACCGACGCGCGGGAAAGCATTGCGGCGTTCTACAACGCGGTGTCGAAGGGGATTCCTCGCCCCGAGTTTACGTGGACCTTCGAAGAGGACGGCGCGATCCGCGTGAAGTCGGAGACCGCGCCGAAAGTGGTCAACGTCTGGAAGGCGACGAATCCCGCGGCACGGGACTTCCGGCTCGACACCATCGGCCCGGCGTTTACGATCAAGGAGATTACCGCGGAGTCAAGCGGAGAGTACGTCGCGCGAGTGCCGATCCCGAAGGCCGGCTGGACGGCCAGTTCGCGCACCCATTCAAGTTCACCACGTCGGTGCGCGTGATGCCGGATACGTTGCCGCACCAGGACGCGCTGGAGAAACTGGGGGCGGAGAAGTAGCCCTCGCGGACTCGATAGGCGCGCGAAAGGTTCACTCCGAGCGCTGACGCTTCCGCCTTGCTGAGCGACGGCACTTGCCGCTTGCTAGCCGCCCATCTTCGGGAACATGTCGCGGACCATCGTGATCGCGGCCGGGCCGACGAGCACCACGAAGATGCCGGGGAAGATGAAGAGCACGAGCGGGAAGATGAGTTTCACCGCCGTTTTCGCGGCCTTTTCTTCGGCCAACTGGCGGCGGCGGGTGCGCATCGAATCGCTTTGCACGCGCAAAGCCTGAGCGATGCTGGACCCGAATTTGTCAGCCTGAATCAGGATCGCCGCCAGGGCGCGGACATCGTCGACGCCGGTGCGGATGCCGAGCTCATGCAACACGGTCGCGCGTGGGCGGCCCATCTGGAGCTGCAAGTTCGACAACGCGAATTCGTCGGCGATGACTCGGAAGGTCTTCTTCATCTCCTCGGAGACCTTGCGCATCGCCTGGTCGAGACCGAGCCCGGCCTCGACGCAGACGACCATCAGGTCGAGCGCATCGGGGAGGCCGAGGAAGATGCTTTGCTTGCGGCTCTTGACCATGAACATCAGGACGATTTCCGGCAAATAGAACAATCCGCCGGCGGCGAGCACGACGTACATCAATGACTTCTGCGTGACGCCGGTGGCGAGTAGCGAGCCGCCGCC
>CAZUBB010000042.1:0-12147 GCA_964618485.1 uncultured Pirellulales bacterium | reverse complement strand
CCACGAGACCGACGATCAGGCCGACGAACTTCATGCTCAGAAAGATGCTCGGCGCGGCCTCGCTGCGGAAACCGCCGTTGGAGAGCTTGGTCTTGAGCTTGTTGACTTCCAGTTCGGTCTTCGGCTGCAGGGACTTTGCCAAGGCAGGTGTCGCCTTTTCGAGCACCTTGCTCATGGCATCCTGCTTCTTGGCGCCCGTGGCGTCGGCGCGCTTGCGGGCGTTAGGATTCTTGATTTCGTCCAAACGTTCCGAGGCGCGCGACTGTCCGCGCGCGACGCGATCAAGGACGAGCCACGCGCAGGCGGCGAACAGACCGAAGATGGCGAACGGCAGGAGCTTCTCGAAGCTGACGAGGCCCGATGCCAGCAGGAAGTTCATATCACACCTTGATGTTGATGATCTTGCGAATCACGAGGGCGCCGATGATTTGCAGCACGACGGCGCCTGCGAGCATCTGATTACCCATGGGATCGGTGAACAGCACCATCACGTAGTCGTGATTGAGCCGGTACACCGCGGCGAACAGTACCGGCGGCAGCGCCAAGAGCACGATGCCGGACAGGCGGCCTTCGCCGGTGAGGGCCTGGACTTGTCCCCAAATCTTGAATCGTTCGCGGATCAGGTAGCCGATTTTATCGAGGATTTCCGCGAGATCGCCGCCGGTTTGCCGTTGCAGAATCACCGCGGTGGCGAAGAACTTGAGGTCGAGGTTCGGCACGCGATCGGTCAGGCTGTTGAGCGCCTGCTCCATCGGGATACCGAGATTTTGCTCTTCAAAGACGCGACCGAATTCGATGTTGATCGGCGCGGTCATTTCGTCGGCCACGAGTTTGAAGCCGGCGCCGAGGCTGTGACCGGCGCGGAGCGCCCGGCTGAGTAGTTCCAGCGCGTCCGGCAATTGCTTGGCGAAGGCCTTCATGCGCCGGCTACGGCGGAAGATCAGCCACATGAGCGGCAATCCGCTCATCATGATTCCGGCGATCGGCGCAAACGCGATGTTGATGCCTGAAAGCGCGGAGATGAGCGCCGCGGCTCCGCCGATCCCCGCCGACGCGGCGAAGAACTTGGCGGGCGTCATTTTCGTATCGGCCTGTTCGAACAGCAATTGCAGCGAAGCGATGCGCGCGACGATCCGTTCAAAGAGTCCCTGGCCGTCGTCCAGCGGTCGGTTCAGTACGCTTTCTTGCGCGAGGATGTCCTTGGCGGCGTTGGCCGTGGTGAGTCCGGTGAGGACGTCGAGCCGGCCTTCGAGCTTCTCATCGCCGCCGCCGCGCAGAAGCATCGCCACCGCGCCTACCAGGCACGAGACCGCCAGGAACGCGGCCAGTGAAATCAACAGCGGACTCATCTCGGATGCTCCGAAGTTCAGGTACTCGGCGTAGCGTGACTCAATCGTCGCCATCGCCCCATGTGCGGCAAGGCGCGACTAGCACTCCATCATGACGCGTTGGCGGAAGGCGCTGGCGGGCAATCGCACGCCGGCGGATTCCAGGCGATCCATGAACGTGGGACGAATGCCGGTGGCTTCGAAGTACCCGAAGGCCTTGCCGTTTTCGTCGATCCCCTTCTGCACGTAGTGATAAATGTCTTGCATGACGATCGTATCTTGCTCCATGCCGACGATCTCGGTGATGTGCGTGATGCGGCGCGGCCCGCCTTGCAGACGGTTGGCCTGAATGATCAGGTCGACGGCGCTGGCGATCTGCTGCCGCATCGCCTTGAGCGGCAACTCGAAGCCGGCCATCGTGATCATCGTTTCGATACGGGCCACGCCGTCGCGCGGCGTATTGGCGTGGATCGTGGTCAACGATCCTTCGTGACCGGTGTTCATCGCTTGCAGCATGTCGAGCGTTTCCGGTCCGCGGCATTCGCCGATGATGATGCGCTCGGGACGCATACGCAAGCAGTTTCGCACCAGGTCGGTGGCCGTGATGGCGCCTTTGCCTTCGATGTTGGGCGGGCGCGTTTCCAAACGCACGACGTGTTCCTGCTGCAACTGAAGTTCCGCCGCGTCCTCGATCGTCACGATGCGGTCGTGATTCGAGATGAAGCTGGAAAGCGTGTTCAGCAGCGTCGTTTTTCCGGAGCCCGTACCGCCGGAGATGATCATATTCAAGCGGGCCTTGATCGCTCCTTCCAGGAGCATCACCATCTCGGGCGTGAAGGCCTTGTAGTTCAGCAGATCTTCCAGCTTGAGCGGGTTGGCGCCGAAGCGACGAATGGAGACGCTTGCTCCGTCGAGGGCCAACGGCGGGATGATCGCGTTCACGCGGGAGCCGTCTTGCAGACGGGCGTCGACCATCGGGCAGGTTTCGTCGACGCGCCGTCCGACCTTCGACACGATGCGGTCGATGATCTGCATCAAGTGATCGTTGTCGCGGAACTGGACGTTGGTCTTTTCCATCTTGCCGCGGCGTTCGACATAGATGTTCTTCGGACCGTTGATCAGGATGTCGCTGATCGTCGAGTCTTTGAGCAGGAGCTCGAGCGGGCCGAGGCCGAACGTTTCGTCGAGCACTTCGTCGATCAACCGTTCGCGCTCGGCGCGGTTGAGGAGCGTGTCTTCGCTGTCGCAGAGATGCTCGACGACGAGACGGATCTCGCGTCTGAGGACGTCGCCGGCCAGATCGCCCACGCGCGTCAGATCGAGCTTGTCGACCAGTTTGCTGTGGATGCGGCGCTTGAGGTCCTCGAACTCGGTTTCTTTGGACTTCTCGCCGGGGCGCGTCGGCAACGCGGGACTCTTCGCCATGGCAGTCTGCTCACTTGCTAGAGGGTATCAGCCAGCTCATTTCCTGCGAAAGCATAGCTCACGCATTGCGGACGGTCGGCCCGACCGGCAAGGTCTTCGCGCCGCACGTTCGATCGCGTAAGGGGTTCGCGCGGTTGCATCGATCGTTGCGTTGCGATTGATAGATTCCGCAGAATGCAAATGATCGTCGCTGAAATAGACGCCAGTCCCAACGGGGCGGACGATACATGGCCAGGGGCGCGAGCCCTGGAAGCGCGCCCAACACAACGACAGAGCCCCAACGGGGCGACACTTCGCAGAACGCTTTGCGAGGTGTCGCCCCGTTGGGGCTTTGATGTTTGATCGACCCCCGTTCCAGGGGCTTGCGCCCTTGGCTATTGTCTTTCGCCCCTTTGGGGCTGGATCGCACACAACTGACACCAGCTTATTTCGTCGCGGCCTTCTTCCCGGGGAACAAACCGAACAGTCCCTTGATCGAGGACTTGCTGGCTTCCGGCGGGGCGACTTCTTCCGGTTTGGCGTCGGTGACCGCGTTGGCGAGTTCGCTGATCGCCAGCGTGATCGCCGCGCGTGGGGCCTGGTCCAACAGCGGCACGCCGTTGTTGCGGACGTCGACCATCGTGCGGAAGTCGTTCGGCAATTGCCAGAAGATCTCGCGGCCGATCGTGTCTTGCGCCTTCTTGAGGCTGATCTGGCCGCTGTCGATGCCGACGCGGTTGACGACGATCTTGATCTTGTCGGCGATGCCATCCATCTCGTTGAACGACGTCATCAGCCGTACGATGTTGCGCAGGCAGGGCAAATCGAGCTGCGTCACGAGCAGAATCTGGTCGGCGGATTGCAGCGCCACGATGTCGAGCGGGCTGTAGCTCTTCGACAGGTCGAGCACCAGGTGACTGAACGTCGCCTTGAGCAGTCCGATGACGCGCGTCAGGTCGTCCGCCGAGATGTGCTGCGTGTCTTCCAACTGCACGGGGCGCGGCAGCAGGAACAGGCCAGACGAATGCTTGGTGAGCGAACGCTTCAACAGCGAGAAGTCGAGGCGCGTGACGTTCTGCGAGACGTCGTAGAGCGTGTAATCCGGGATAATGTCCAGGAACACGTCGGCGTCGCCGAGGCAGAGGTCCAAGTCGACGAGCGCCACGGTGTTCTTCGGATCGCGCGCAATGGCGCAGCCGAGATTCACGGCCAGGCTCGTCGAACCCACGCCTCCCGTAGCGCCCGTGACGGCGATCACCATGCTGCCGCGCGATTTCGATTCGCCGCGACCGAAGCGGCGCTCGCGAATTCGCGATAGCGCGCCGACTAGGTCTTCCAGCTTGACGGGCTGCGTGAGGAACTCTTTGGCCCCGGCCCGCATCGCGCGGAGGATCAGGTTGCCGTCCGTCGAATTGCTGAGCACGAGGATGTTGCAGTCCGGCGACATCTCGTTGATCTTGACGACGAGATCGAGCGCCTTGTTCGGATCGTGATCGAGCGAGACGATGCCAATGTCCGGATGCGTCTGCTGGATGACGTCGGCGAAGAACTCGTAGCGCGAGCACTCGGCCTCGAGCCAGACGGTGTCCATTCCCAGCAAAGTCGATTTCAAGGACTCGCGTGTCTGGTCCTTGGGATCGACGATCGCTAAGCGCAGTACGTTGCTCATGGTTGACGATGACGGTGGGAGTAGTGGACGGAGGAACGAGCTACTCAGCGCTCAAACGAAAGCGGCGGGCCATGAGGCCCGCCGCGCGTGTGGCACTTTGTAGCGGCCTACGTTGCTACTCTACTACATCGTAGCCAATCGGGCCGACCAATCCGGGGCGTTGCGCCGTGGACTGCGTCGCCGGCCGGCCTTGCTGAACCTGCACGCCTTGACGGCTGGGCTGATTCATCCGAGTTTGCTGGCGATTCACCACCGGTGCGGCAGCTTGCCGCGTCCCCTTGCGGGCCGAACCGGCAGCCGGGTTCGCCGGGGCCGTTTGCGGAACCCCCGGCGGAACCGTTTCGCCTTCCATCACGCCCTCGGGCTGCGCGCCCTCGCCGGGGTACGGCGAACCGTCCGGGCAGCACTTGGGGACTTCGATGTGGTTCTTCATGTAGTACTGCCAGCCGGTCGGCAGCGTGGTCATCGTGCCCGGTCCGCACGGCGGGACTTCGTGGCAGTCCATCGGCTCGACCAGTTCCGGCGTAATGAGCACGAGGAGTTCCACTTCGTTCACCGCTTCACGCTTGCGGCTGAACAGCACGCCCAGGTACGGGATGCTGCCGATGACCGGAACCTGGCGAATATCGGAGTCAGTCTTCTGTTGGATCAAACCAGCGATCGCCAGCGTCTGACCGGCACGCATTTCGGCGCCGGTGTCGACCTCACGTACACGCAGGGCCGGAACGTTCTGGCCTTGCACAATCACCGAACGGGCGTCGTCGATTTCGCTGATGCGCGGGCGGACTTCCAAGCGAATCAGTCCGTTGCCGAGCACGATCGGCACGAAGTCCATCTGGGTGCCGAACTTCTTGTATTCGATCGAGACCGTGCCTAGGCTCTGCGGCACGAGGATCGGAAATTCACCGCCTTCGTTGAAGAAGGCCGGACGACCGCTGACGGTGACCAGCGTGGGGTCGCTGACCAGGCGGGCGACGTTCTTGCGTTCCAGGGCTTCGATGACGCCGAAGAACGCGCTGTTATCGTTGATGATGCCGAACGTAGCGGTGACGTCGCCGCTGTTGACGAGTCCCGCGGCGCCGCCGCCGACGAGCGGCTGGGCGAAGGGAGTGATCAAGTCGCCGACGCCTTGCGTGACGAAGCCGTCGACGCCGACCGCGGCCCAGTCGATACCGAGGTTGCGGAACTTGGTGCGGGAGATTTCCAGCACCTTCACGTGCAGCATCACTTGCTGAACGCCGCCGACGCTGATGTTGTTAATGACCTTGGGATAGTAGTCCTTGGCCATCTCCGTGATGCGGTCGACCTGGTTCATGTCGTCGACATAACCGGAGATCACCACGCTGTTCGCCAAGGGGAACACCTTCAGCGAAGCGTTCGGGAACTGCGATTCGAGCAGGAATTGCAGCTCCTGCGAATCGCCAAACACGATCACGTCGATCGTGTGGAGCTGGTTGGATTCGTCCCACAGGTTGACCTGCGTGACGCCCGCCTTCTTGGCGAACAACTGGACCTGGGTGTCGCTGAGCGGTTCAACGCCGACGACCTCCTGGTTGTTGACCTGCACCTGGGGGATTTTCTCGCCCAAGGTGAGAATGCGGCTGGTGTTGACCACCATTTCGAGCCGCTCGTTGGCGGACTCGATCTTGTGAACGATACTCTGGCGTCCCAGTTGCTGGGCAACCGCCAGGTCGGTGAGACAGACCGTCAAAGTGGCGGTCAGCAGCGCCAAGCGCGGGGCGAGCAAGCGCCCAGGTGAACGTGGGAACATCCGTGTAATCCTTGCACTGTCCGTAGTGAGTGGGGTCGCTGTCCGTGACTCATTCGCCGCGGCGGCGTGGGCGATCCGGTGCCCCTACGCCGTGCGGTCGTCTCGCATCGTTAGTCCATCCGATCGTATTCGGGATCAATGTCGGCCGCCGGATCGAACGGCGAAGGATCATCCACCGGCGGTTCGGGATTGGGGACGTAGCCAGGGTCCGCCGCTCCCGGTTGCGAAGGGGCCGGGCCACTGCCGTCGGAAGCAGGGGCCAGGTCGACTCGCACGCCGTTCTGGAATTGCACTTGCCGCGGGGCTTCACCTCCCGACAACACCAGCATCGTCCAAACATCCGCCGGCGGGGCGGGCGCCACCGGCGCGGTTTCCATCGACGGCTCCGGTTGGGGATTGCCGAGCAAGCTCAACAATCCACCGCCGCCGCTACCCTGTTCTTCGCCCTGCTTCTTGTTAGAAGTCGGGTTCAACAGGTCCGGAATCGAGACAATCGTGTTCTCAGCCTCGGTTTTGTCGTCCGGGCCCCGCAAAGTCAGCCGAATTTTCCCAAGTTCCGCGGCGAGCATGACTCGTTTGGCTTCGTCCGGCTGAACCAGCAACGACACGGTTTTCGCCGCCATCGTTCCTTCTTCGCTCGAACCCTGGTCACTTTCGAAGACTTCGTTGACCGCGAAGACCTTGGCGCTCTGCAGCACCGTGGCGGTCATGGTCTCCAAGGCGCCGATCGAGCGGTTGGCCCGAATGTAAACCTGCACGTCGACCGTATCGCCTGGGAGCACCAGTTTGGAAATACCGGTGACGTCGTCCACTTTCAGGCTGACGACCTGCATCCCCTTCGGAATCCGCGGGGCGGCGCCGAGGGCCGGGTCATCGGCCGAAAAGAGCTTGGTTTCCAGGATCGGCTCGCCCGTATAGATCTTGGTCTTTGGCGAGCGCGTCGTGAGCTGCTCCGGCTTGGTGATCGCGCCGCGAGGGATCTTGTCCTTCGGCCATTCCTCGAGCTTCAGGTCTTCGATTTTGATCGTTTCGCGGGAAGGCAGGTCCTTCATCGCCACGTAGATGGGTTGCATCTCCGTGGGGGCGCCTTGCTGGCCCCGGTTGGCCATGACCTGATTGATGCCGATGGCGGCAATCAGACCGCAACCCAGCGCCAGCGCGAGCAAAACTAACGACTTCGAACGCATGGGACCCCCCTTGCGATGATCAGCAACTCATCTGGTGGTAAGCGGCGACCCGAGGTGGATCGCCGCGATCTGCAGTAGCGCCGTTATTGCACGCGTTCCACGCGCATCACGGTGCTGGCGGTGAGGTTCTCTCCCCCTAAGAAAATTGGCGATGGGAGCCAGCTAACTCCATTAAATGGAACGCTGACGGTAACCGTGATACTATCGCCATAAGCGGCAGCCGCCGGATCGGGGTTGCAACTGACGGTCGCCCCGTCGATGGTCGTTAATCGATCTTCGACCGCGGCGGTGACTTCCGACGCCGTGGCGCCTTCGAGCACCGCCACGCGGGCCCCTTCGCGCGAGGCGTTGGTGAGCGTCTGCTGCACCATCAGGGCGCGGCCGAATTCGATCATGCCGAGGACCAACGCCACGAAAATCGGGGCCACGACGGCGAACTCGACGACCGCCGCCCCGCGCCGGTTTCTTCGGCAAAGTTTCTTCAAAGTAACAAGGCCGGCTCCCCCGGCCCGGGGCTCCGCAGCGACATCACTTAACGCCGGCGAAGACAGAGACTTCAGTTGTTCATGGTGGTCGTTCATAGCAGCATCCCAAACCAGGCGAAGTAGATAATCGTGCCGATGGCGATCGGAATCCCATACGGCAACAGCAGCATCGTACTCTTGCGGTCGGCGGCGATCGTGGCCAACTGTTCCGGGTCGCGAATCGTCCAGATCTCGCCCAGGATCGACCAGAACTGGGCATGGTGATGTCCCCACTTGCGACGGAACACCACCATTCCCAGAGCAATCACCGCTCCGATCAACGCCGACAGTGCGAACGCAAAACACAGGTCCTGCACGCCGGTTTCGCCGGCCCCGATCCAGGCGCCGACTCCGGCCAGCAGCTTCACGTCTCCTGCTCCCATGCCGCCGATGGCATAGAGCGGCAACAATAGCGCCAGGCCGACCACCGTGCCGACGAGGCTCCACCCCAGACCTTCCAAACCGTAGGCCCACGTGCTGTAGACCCAGCCGGTAAGGATCATCGGGAAGGTGATATAGTTGGGCACCTTGAGCTTCCAACCGTCAATGACGGCGGCCACGACCAACGTGATCGTGACGACCCAGATGCTCCAGTTTTCAACGAACGCTTGGGCGAGGGATTGGGGATCGAACATCGAACATCCTCATGCGCGAGCTAAGGGGAATTCTCGGTTGACCTCTCGGCCGGGAAGCGGCGGCATCGAGTCCGAGAGGAGCGATGCAGCTGCGTCACGGTCGTGGGAGTCATCGCAAGCCTATGTCGAAAAACCCCCCTTGGAGTCCGTTCCCTGGACTCCACGGGGGTTTTTTCTTAACCGAGCTTACGCGGCCGGCGCCATCCGGACGACCGGCAAAGCATGCGCTGCGAACTTATTACGGGGCCAACTCGGTGGCGACGGCCTCGAACGTGGTGTTCGCGTTCGTACCAATCGAGTTAATGGCGGTCAAACAGACGATGATGATCAAGGCCAGCATCACGGCGTATTCCACCGCGGTGGGGCCGTCTTCCGAGACCAGGAAACGTTGAATCTTCGTGGTGAGGTTTCTCATCGGTGCTCCAATTCTCTGGTGATGGTTCATCGTGATCGCGGCCGCGCCCAACGCGTAATGGCTGCAAACCAGCCGCGAACGGCAACTCGCGGGGCCGCCGCGCACGAGCGCGGCGGCCCAGACCGAAGATTACGACTACGGAGCCAACTCGGTGGCGACGCTCTCGAACGTGGTGTTCGCGTTCGTACCGATCGAGTTAATCGCCGTCAAGCAGACGATGATAATCAGGGCCAGCATCACGGCGTATTCAACCGCGGTGGGGCCGTCTTCCGAGACCAGGAAACGTTGCACCTTCGAAGCGAAATTCTTCATGGCGGACTCCAGATGTTTTGTGACGGCCCCGGTAGCGACGCAGTGGTGCATCTCGAAAAGGGAACCGCCGCATTGAGTAAATTGGATTGATGCGCTCGCGACACCGGCTTACGCCGGCGCTGGCCTGCCTCGCGACCGCGGCCAACCCAGGATAAGAAAAGATCCCGCCTCACTTCGCTCGCGCCTAACAAGATCATTCACCAACCGCCTCGCGGCGATCGATCAACATCCTTTCGGCAACCGGGCGTCCGACTTGCGCCGGCCCCTGGCTTTGCGTCCCGGCCTTGCGACCGGTTTGCCCTTATCGAGGACATTGAGGCGACAGGCCTCGTCGACGCCCATCTTTCCGGATTCGCACGGCGGAGAACTCCACCGATCAATGCTGACACGCGAGTCCGGGCCGACCGACGCCAGAGAGCAAGGACCGCTTTCGCAACCCCACTCCCCCTGCGGCGAGCAACCGTTTCCAGTCATCTCCCCGCGAACACTCAAAACTAGGTCGGCCCGGAAGGAAGTCAAATTGCGAGCTTGAGAAAAACTCGCCGGGTGGGGAAGAATTTCTGGGACGGGGGTGGGATTGTAGGGGCGGATTCAACACGCAGCTAGAATGGGGACCAGGTCAAGTCGATCGCGAGCGAGCAAATGGCGAAGTGCGTCAAGGTTGTTGAAGGAGACTTGCTGGACCAGGACGTTGACTGCATCGTCAACGCCTGGAATCGGAACATCATTCCATGGTGGCTGCTTCTACCTCAAGGCGTCTCTGGCGCGATCAAACGTCGTGCGGGAAAGGAGCCGTTTCGAGAGATTGCAAAGTTTGGGCCGATTCCACTCGGCGGCGCCGTACTTACTAATCCTGGAAGACTCGCGTTCCGTGGAATCATTCACGTCGCTGGTATAAATCTGCTTTGGAGATCGAGCGAACGTTCAATTCGCGCGTCGGTGCGAAACGCGATCAGAATTGCCCGAGAACGAAAGTTCGCGAGCATCGCGTTTCCATTTCTGCGCATCATGCAAGACGAACTTGCCATGGTCGAGTTCGATGGCGAGATTCGAATTGTGATCTATCAGGCGTCGCTGTTATCGACTACGTAATGATCACCCCGTGCGCATCCGCTCCAACACATTTCTCGTAATCTGCTGCAGACGCCCATCCGGCCCCTTCGGTTCCGTATAGACCTTCGGCCGCACGTACCCCGGCGGGGCGATCAGGCCATCGGCCCACCAGCAGGTCGAGGCGTTGAAGACGAAGTTGCCTTTGGGGCCGGGGTACACCGTGGCGGTGTAGATGCCGTCGTTTGGTTCGCCGGGAGCCGATCGCGTGGGGCCGGTGGCGACGATCTCTAATCCCGGGATCGGCGCGGGGTCGCCGTGCCATTCCCAGCCGATCACGCCAGGAATGCGGTCGCCTTGTTGCATCCCGGTTCGGGCGTAGACCCAATGCTCCGGCAGCGTGCAAATCCAATCGGCGCCGCCGGTGACGGGGCCGGTGCTGTGCGCGCCGACCAATTCGTTCGCGTAAGGGCGTTCGTGCGCAAGCGACTTCATAGCGACGAAATCGCGCATGCCGCCGGGAGGGCCGAAGACGCCGATGCGCTCGAACGCGCGCCCCGTGGCGTCGAATTGAATCCGTCCGCAGACGGCGTTGCCGGAGAGAAACGCGACGTTCACGCCAGACTCGATCGCCGCGCGGACGTGGTTGAACATCTCGATCGTCCAATACTCATCGTGCCCGACGGAGAGCAGGCCTTTCGCGCGGAGCAGTTGCGCGGGGTCGTGATGCGTGTCGAGGTTCGAGGCGTACGTGACGTCGTAACCGAGCGACTCCATCCAATAGGCGAGCGGAAACTCCCAGAGGAAGAACTCGCCGGAACCGGTCGAGAGCGGCGCATCCATGATCTGGCAGTATTTGCCATACGGCCGGTTGTAGCTGACCTGCACGCCGCCGCCCCAGTACCATTCGTTCTGGCCGTCATCGTAGAGCGCGAATTGCGACGGCCAACGGTTGTACGCCTGCCAGGTGTTGTCGCTGACCTGAAACAGAAAGTCCGCGCGGCGATCGTCTCGCACGACGAAGATCACATAGCTCTGCCAGCCGTCGCGCGCCGCGGTGAGCTTCCCGACATATACGCCGCTCGGCCAGTCGGCGGGAATCTCAAACTCCGTGCAAGCCTCCCACTGGCAATCGCGCACCCGCTTGGGGCCTTCCACGGGATCTGGCTGCACGCTGCCGGCGAACGGACCCAGCTCGGCCATCAACCGCCCGCCGTCGCCGCCGTAGTAGCCCATGCGATAGATCTGCAACGTGAACTGGGAGGCCGGATTCGTGCTGACATGAAACTGAATCCGCTCCCCCGCGCGGACGCTCGTGCGTGAGCAATAGCCCTCGATCCAGGGGCAACGATACTTCGTCGCCGGATCAACGCCGGTCTTGGACAACATCCAATCGCGCGTCCCCGGCTTCGCATTCTCGGCGGCGATCAGCCCCATCGCGCCGTCCGGCTTTGCGCGAGCGATCGCCGGGGCAGCCAGCACCGCGGCGCCGAGGCCAGCGAGTTGTTTCAGCGCAGTGCGCCGTGAAGTGGGGTCGTGTTCCATGGCGTTTCACCAATGTCGAAGTGTTTCGGAAGCGCAAGCGACCGATGTATGAGCCGATTTTCGCGCGGCGGTCGTACTATGTTTGTTCATCACAGAGGCACAGAGAACACAGAAAAAAAAGAGGAAATCGGAACTCGGAGGTGACTTGCGTGGCTTGGTTCGCCTCCGAATTCCGACGTCTGTCTCCCTCGTTTCATTTCTCTGTGTCCTCTGTGCCTCCGTGGTGAACTTTCTGATCGTGTTCAACTTGCGCCGGGATGGACCCATTCGCTGGTTCCGTCGGCCCAGAGTTCTTGTTTCCAGATGG
>CAZUBB010000041.1:25431-26118 GCA_964618485.1 uncultured Pirellulales bacterium | reverse complement strand
GAGATTCAGCGGGGCATCAAGTCGGGCGTGCGGAAGATCAACGTCGACACTGACAACCGCCTGGCGATCACCGGAGCGATCCGCAAGGTGTTCGCCGAAACGCCGGAAAAGTTTGACCCGCGCGATTACCTCAAGCCGGCGCGGGACGCGATGAAGCAGGTGTGCATCGACCGCATGGTGGCGTTCGGCCAGGCGGGGAACGCGTCGAAGATCAAGTCGAAAAGCTGCCAGGAGATGGTGGCTTATTACCGGTAGGCGCCTGGCGGGGTTATCGGACAGCGGTGGTCCGGTCGTTTGACTCTGTTGTGGCACGGTCTCCCGACCGTGCCACCATGGCGACCGAAGGTCTCCCCTTCTCTGCAGTGGTCCGGTCAGGAGACCGGGCCACAACTAGGTAACCGCTAAATCGATCTGCGAGATCCTCACTTCGATCGACTGCCTAGTTTCTCAAGAGCCCTTTCGGTCCGACGGAGTGCGCGTTCTAGGCGCGGAAGGAATACGTTCTTGACCCAATCGGGGTGAGGCGGCGCGGGGTTGCCGTCTTTGAATTTGGCCGCAAACATTGGCCGGAATCCCGCCCATTCGGCATGCGCACCTGTTGCGATGTATTCACGTCCCTTGGTGATCGCATTTTCGATGTGCTTGATGCGATCGAGGAGCGCGAGCGCGCCGGCATGCTCGACGTCC
>CAZUBB010000041.1:18591-25421 GCA_964618485.1 uncultured Pirellulales bacterium | reverse complement strand
CGCTGGTCCTCTGAGCCGATTGAAGCACGGCGTTTCACTCGCGACCCGCTTACGACTTAATGTCGCAGCCATTGCACGATTCAGAGACCCTCGCCACGGCAAATTGGTTCGGACGACCTGGCTAGAAAAGTGACGGAATCGCCTACTTCTTCTTCTCCCCGTCGGCAGCGGTTGTCAGCATTACGACGCGCGGCTTACCGATGGACATGAACCGGACGTCCGAGCGATCGACCGTGTGCTCGGCTTCGTGGACGGTGACCTCGGCGCTGCGGAAGAAGGCGCCGGCGAACGGGAGGTCGCTGAGGAGCGGTACGCCGCGGACTTCGATGCTGGTTTGTTGGCGAAGTACGGTAATCGTTTCGCCGTCGATGCTCTTGAGTTTGCCGACGACCTGATCCTGCTGCTGATCTGCAGCGATGACGTTGAGCACGACGTCATCATCCACGGCGGGAAAGGCGACCGGTTCCTTCGTCCACTCGCCTTCGTGAGGCGTGTGCTCTTGCACCGCAGAGATGGCTTCGCGGGGGATCCAGAACGTGTGTTTGACCTCTCTCTTGATCGGCTCGGCGCGGAAGTAGCGCGTTTCGACGTCGGTTCCGGTGAACTCGATGGCGATCCAGTCGTCTTGAAGTCCGACGATAGGGCCGGAGTATTCGATCTTTGCGTCGTTGGTGGTGACTTCCAGCGAGTAGGCGTCCCCCAGGACGAAGTCCTCTTCGGCCCGGCTGATGTTGCAAGTGGCGAAGGTTAGGGCGAACAGGATCAGGGGTCGCATGGGAAACTCCAGGTAATTGAGCTGCGAAAGCGGGCGATGTAGCGGGAGCGGGGATCGGGCGTCAAGAGCGGATTGCGCGATTGGGGGCTACCGCGCGGGGTGGCCCGGTCGGGAGACCGGGCCACAACAATTTCTCCCGACTACTGACTCCGTTCTCCTGACTCCAGCGATTCGTTGGATCGAATCTGGCGTTCCGCGGTCTGGGGTGAATGGCTACAGTGGGCGGCGCTGTTGGGGGGAGAGCCGTTGCGACCAGGTTTGCCAGGGAGGGCAGGACGATATGCCGGAATTGCCTCTTGCGCCAATTGCCCCGCCTGCGCCGTCCGCGGCGCTGGGGCCGTTCGACGGGCTGCTCTTCGACATGGGGGACGTGCTGTACGACGCCACGCTCTGGCGGCGCTGGCTGTGGCGGCTGCTGCGAGGCCTGGGCGTCTCGCAGGGGTACGCGGAGTTGTTTGCCCGATGGGACGACGACTTTCTCGACAAAGTGCACCGCGGCGAAGGGGATTACGCCGCGGCGTTTCTCGAGTTTCTGGCCAGCCTGGCGCTGAGCAGCGCGCAGATCGACGAGGTCGTGGCCGCGAGCCGGATTCGGAAGCGCGAGTTGGAGCATGAGTCGCGGCCGCTGGCGGGGGTGAAGGCGACGATCGATCGCCTGGCGTCGCTGAACGTGCCGCTCGGCGTGGTGAGCGACTCGGAGAATCGCGCGGACCAACTGCGCGAACACCTGGCCCGGCTGGGCTTTGGCAGAGCGTTCGCCGTGGTGGTTTCCTCGCGCGACTTAGGATGCACGAAACCGGATCCGCGGTGCTATCTCACGGCGCTCGGAGAACTGGGCTTGCCGGCGGAGCGAGTCGGGTTCGTGGGGCACGATGCGGTGGAACTGGCCGGCGCGCGGAACGTGGGAATGGCGTCGATCGCTTTCAATGAATGCCCCGGCTGCGAGGCGGAGATTCGCCTGCGGCATTTTCGCGAGTTGCTGTCGTACGTGCAGCCGCGCGGGACGTTGGCGAAGGCGAGCTGAGTTGCGGATCGTGCAACACTCCGGGCGCTGACGCTTCCGGCTCGCAAAGTGAGGAGACGTCGGCGCTGCTTTGGACTATCGAATCAACCGGAAGATCATCGATGCGAACTCCCGAGGAACCGACGATGGAGTACTTTGTCCGCTGCGAAGCGTCGCAAGCGCAACTGCGCGCGGGGGCCTCGGCGCTGCTGCTGGAAGGAAACTGGCCGCTCGAACTGCGCGCGCCAGGGCGGGATTCGCTGGATCGGGCGATTGACTCGCGGCATGCGTGGATTGATCAGCAGGCGAGCGACCTCGCGGAGCGATTGGCGAGCGATGCCGTCGAAGAAACGGCTCCCTACTCGAACGCACTGCTGGCGAATCTGTCGGCGCTGCGGCTGCGGTACTTTCTCGTCAAGCTGCTGCGCTGGACCGCGTATTGCCGGGACGTTCGGCCTTCGCGGAGCGGCGAGCAGTGGCGACTGCACGCCGGACCCGGCGACGAGGCGTACGTCGCACTGTTTCGCGCGTTGTGTGACGCTCACGGCACTGAAGGAACAGTGACCAACGCCGCGGAAGCTTTTGCGCGTTCGAGCGGCGGGACCTCGGTTCCGCTGTGGCGGCGGTGGTTGACGCCGCTGTTGGCGACGAAAGCAGATGGGAAGGCGATTGAAAGCATGGGCGACGCGATGGGGAAACGCACGCTGTTCGCCGGCGACAGCAACGTGCTGGGGCCGTTATGCGCGGAACTCGCGCGGCGCGGACAGGAAACCGCCTGGCTTTGTGACGAGCCGGTGCTGAAGGCACGCTTGCGAATGCCGCGGGTGGCGCAAATGGTTTGCGAAGGCCGCCGTGGTGCGCGGAATCACTTTGCAAAGGTCGAGGTTCCATCGCTGCGCACGGATGACGGAGTGGAACTGTCAGGGCCGGTGCAATGTTGGCTCGAGCGCACGCGCGTTGAACAGGGCGCGCTTTGGGCGCGTTGGCTGGAAGCCATGGAGCGGCATTTTGCGCGATTCCGGCCCGATCGGCTGATTCTGGGCGAGGACGCTACGCCATTTTCGCGCGCGGCGGTCCTAACGGCGCGGCGCTATGGCGTGCGTAGCGTCGTGGTGCAGCATGGAGCGCCGGGCGTGAGGTTTGGCTTCGCACCGCTCTTGGCCGACGCGTTCGCCGCCTGGGACGAGGCCTCGCGCGAACAGTTGATCGCGTGGGGCATGGAGTCGGAGCGGATCGAGGTGAGCGGCTCGCTGCCGCTACAGCGGTCGCGCGCGCGATTGAGCTCGCGCAGAACATTGCGCACGCCGGGCAAACGGATCACCGTGTTGCTGCTGGCAAGTGTGCCGGCGCGCGATGAACGGCCCGATGCCGTGGAGTATCACCTCACGCGTGAAACCCATGACGGCATGTTACGGGATGCGGCGGCGGTCGTGGGTTCGCTCGACAATGCGCGGGTGATTGTGAAATTGCATCCGCGCTGCTCCGACGCGACGGAGTGGCGGGCCGCGTTGAACAAGTATCCGGCCCTAAAGGTGCAAGTAGTGCAGAAAGGGCATTGGACCGATTGGCTGACACAGGCGGACGCCGTGATCAGTTGCGGTTCGAGCGCTGGAATCGAGGCCGCGCAGGTGGGCTGGCCGGTGGTGCAATTGTTGCCGGCGGGTTCGGGGGAAGTGCTTGCTTCGCCGGATTGGGGGCTCATTGGCTCCGCTCGCAATGCCGTGGAGTTGAGGGCCATGCTGCAGCGGGCGCTGCGACGCGGGCGGCGGCCGATGGAAGCTGCAGCGGCTGATTCGGCGGTGAGACGAACGTGCGATTGGATTGAACAGCGCGATGGGGGGCATTCGAGGAACTCAACGCCCAGGGAACGCGAGGAAGCGTTATGCCTCCACATTTGAGGCCGAAGACGACCACGGCGCGACGCCGCGATGACGATGAATCGGATCGGGGTGCGCCGCGCCGCCTTGGAGCGGCGCGGTTCGTGCGCATCGATCGCGAACATCGCTTGGCGCGCAAGGAGGCGGTCGCCAGCAAGGAGATCACGCCGCTGGCGGGATGGAACTCGCTCTTGGCCGATTCGTTCGTGGTCAGCGGCGCGACGCTCGTCTGCCAGGCGGTCGGCGTGGTGACGAGTTTGCTCTTCCGCGTGCTCTTACCGCCGGCGGAGATGGGCATCTGGCAAGGCTTGAAGCTGTTTCTTTCGTACGGAAACTATCTCAACCTCGGCGTCAGCAAAGGCGCCGCGCGCGAGTTGGCGATCGCCCGGGGGCGCGGGGATGAATCGCAGGCGGAGGCCGGCCTGCACGCGGCGTTCACGGCGAATACGCTGGCCAGCGGGTTGCTCTCCGTGGCGCTCGTCATCGGCGCGGTTTGGACGCTATCGTTTCACGGCGGCTGGTCGAATCCCTGGTCGCTGGGGCTACTGGTGATGGCGGGCCTGGTGCTTGTGCAGCGTTATGAAACGTTCCTGGTGACGATTCAACGCGCGCGGGGGCAATTCGCGCTGACTTCCAGGTTGTCCGTGATCGAGGCCCTGCTGACGCTCACGATCGGCGGGCTGGCCACGTGGCGCTGGGGCGTGCCCGGGTTGTACATCAGCGCGGGCGTGGTGCTCGTGGCGGCGATCGCTTACCTGCAGATGAATGCGCCGACGACGCTCGGTTGGAATTGGGACAAGGACGAGATCAAGCGTTTGACGGTGATCGGGTTTCCGATGCTGGCGACGGGGGTACTGAGCTCGCTGTTCCGGTCGCTCGACAAGTTGATGATCTTGTGGTTCATGAACGACGGCACGTATCAGTTGGGCGTTTATTCGGCGGCGGTCCTCGTCGGGACGCAGCTGTACGGCATCGCCACGCAACTGGCGATGGTCGGCGCGCCGCGCTATGCGGAGTTGTGGGGAAGCACCGGCGATCGACGCGCGGTGGCGGAGTTTACGGCGAAGAACAGTTTGTTCGTTGCCTGGGCTCTGGCCGGCGCAGGATTGTTGGCCATCAGCCTGGCGACGCCGCTCCTGGCGTGGCTGTTGCCGAAGTACGCCGCGGGGCTGCCGTCGCTGGTGTGGCTGGGGCCCGGAGTGGCGGCGGCCGGCTTGGCGATTCCTTTGACGAATTACCTGGCCACAGTCGATCGCCAGGGACGCTCGCTAACCATTCTGGCCGGCGCGACGCTGTTTGCGGCCGTGGCGACGCGGATTGTGATCAGTAAGGACGGCGGATTGATCGGCGTCGCGGCGATGAGCTCGCTGGCTTCGATGGGTTATCTCGCGGCGCTGGCCTGGGCTTCGATTTGGCCGGAGTTGAGCGAATCGACGCGGTGGCGCTATGCGGCGCACCTGGCGGGAGCGCTCGGTGTGTTGTGCATCCCTGCCGGCGTGCGCTGGGCGATGGGGAGCTTGTGGGGCGCCGAGGCGGGCGAGCGCTTCCTGACGTTGCTGGGGATTTTTGGCGGCTGGAGCTTCGCGGCGATTTGCGGTTGGACGTGGGCCGCGCGCGGACGCCGCCGTAGCCGACGGCGAGCCGAGCGCGAAGCGGAGGCGGCCGCGTGAAGCGCCATACGCTCGCCGAGTTGGAGCGCAGGTGCCAGAAGCCGGAGCACCGGCGGATCGGCAACTGGATGGCGCGGCGCGTGGCGCGGCCGGCGGCGCTGCGGATCACGTGGTTGATCGCGCCCTACGGCGTATCCGCGCACGCGACGACGCTGCTGGCCTGGGCAGTAGGAATCGCGGCCGCGGCGCAATTGGCGCTCGGTACGCCGACCGCATGGCTGTGCGGGGCGATCTCGCTGCACGTTTGGTATCTGCTCGATCACGTTGATGGGCAATTAGCGCGATTGCGCGGAACTGCTTCTTTGGATGGCGTACAGCTCGATTACCTGATGCATCACTCGCTGAACCTGCTTGTGCCGCTCGGACTGGGATACGGCGCGGCGCAGGCACAGGGCAATGATCTCTGGCTCGGCGCCGGGCTGGTGGCCGCATTCGCGGCGCTGCTGATCGGGCTCACGTCCGACGTACGCTACAAGGCGTTTATGCAGCGGTTGAAACGCGTGCGCGGGGAGCTGATCGTAATCGGCGGCGGAGGTGCGCAGCCAACGCCGCAACCGGCCGTGCCGCGGAGGCCGTTAGCGCTCGCGCGGTGGACGCTGCAGAAACTGAGCGAACCGCACGTGGTGATGAATCTCGTCAGCGTCGCTGCCTGCGTCATCTGGCTCGCGGGAGATACGCGTCTGAATCTCGGCGCAGCGCTCGTCATGGCGCTGGCGGTTGGAAACAGCCTCACACTGGCGGGAAGGCTCATTCGTTCGATGAGCAATGACGCGGCGGAGACGGAATTCGCGAGCTGGTTCAGGCCGGCGGAAGGAAGCGAGTTGGTGTTTCGGGACGGATGGTGGGGAGTGGAGGAGAAAAGAAGAAAAGGAGAAAAGGAGCAAAGAAGCTTGTTGATCGACGGTTGATTCAAACTCCGTACTCCGTGCCTCGTTCTCCTGGCTCCTGACGCCTTCCTCACACCTCTTCCACGACCAATCGATTCTCGCTCAAGAAGCGTTCCGCTTCCTCTTTCGTAAACACGGCTTCAGTTGCGCCGACGGCTCTTACGCAGCTTGCGCCGAGGGCGGCGCCCCAGGCGAGGCAGGTGCGTTCGTCGCCGCCGGCTAAGAGGCCCGCGATGTAGCCGGCGTCGAAGGCGTCGCCGCTGCCGGTGCCGCCGATGTACGGCATGCGGAAAATGCCGGCGCGGAGCTTCAGGCGGTCGTTGATGAGGACTGCGCCTTGCTCACCGCAGGTGATGACGACGGTCTTGGCGCCGGCCGCGTGGAAGCGTTCCGCCTGCGCCATGGGATCGCTGAGGCCCGTGATCAGCGCGGCTTCATCGCTATTGGGGAGGAAAAGATCGGTCTCGGCGAGCAGGCCTTCGAAGTGCGGCCAGTGATCGCCGGGGCCGGGGACGACGACATCGAGCGCGGTCACGACGCCGGCCGCGCGGGCCGCGCGAAAGATTGGCGTGAGTGCGCCGTTCAAGAGGCCCGGCATCAGCAGGTAGCCGCCGACGT
>CAZUBB010000041.1:15933-18556 GCA_964618485.1 uncultured Pirellulales bacterium | reverse complement strand
GAGAACCTTGGCGCGGCGGACACGTTCGAGCGAAATATCCTCGGGGTGAAAACACTTGCTCGCGCCGGGCGTGTGAATGTAGCGGCGGTCTTCGCCGTCGACGTTGATGATGAGCGAGCCGGAGGTTTCAAATTCGCGCTGGCGGCGAATCGCCGAGGTCTCGACGCCGTGCGAGCTGAGCTCGTCGATCAAGAACTGGCCGAAGGCGTCTTCCCCGACGCAGCCGATCACGCCGACGCGGACGCCGACTTTGGCCAGGTCGATCGCGGCGTTCACCGCGCAACCGCCGGCGCGGAGCGGTAGGCTCTCGGCCAGAATGAGCTCGCCGGCGCGGGGGACGCGGGGAATCGGCGCGCAGAGATGATCGGCGACCAGGATTCCAACGCTCAGGCAATCGACATCCACGGGGAACTCCAGCGAGAACGAAACTCGGGGCGTGGAGCGAATATAGGGCGTGCCTGGGGCGGCGGAAAGGTGGCGCGAAATTGGATTGGTTGCGGCCTGTTTGCCGAATTGGAGGACGTACACTGGGAACAACCGGGGCGTCGGCAGCGTATGCATGAGGCTGTTGGATTGCGCGCTTTGGTTGGAATGAACGAACTACCGCCTCTCGGGCCAGGACATGATTGCAAGTTGGGTGTTCAACGCGGCGATGGCGGTGGTCGGCGCGGTGGGGGTGTCGGTGCTGATGCAGTCGGTCCGGGATCCGGCCCGGCCGACGCTTTGGCCGCGGGTCGTGATGGTCGTGGCGCTGTTCGGCGGGTTGATGGCGGTGCTGGGGGTCGGCCTGGCGCGCGCGCTGGAGGGAAACGGCTTCGGCATCCTGCGGCTGTGGTGCTGGGGGCTATTCGTGCAGACGCCGTTTTTTGCGGTGGTCGCTGCGAGCGTTTTGTGGCGAGAGGCGCGGCGGTGGTCATTCGCCGGGATTGCCGTTGCCGTCGCGTTGGTGGCGATCGGCGTCGACGCGTTTCTTGTGGAGCCGACCTGGCTCGAGGTGACGCACTATCGGCTCACGAGCGACAAGCTGACGGAGCCACTCACGATCGTGGTAATCGCCGATTTTCAGACCGATCAGATCGGCGACTATGAGCGGCGGGTGCTGGCCGAGGTGAAGAAGCAGCAGCCAGATGTGATTCTGTGGGCCGGCGATTATTTGCAGGAGCACCGCGCGGAACGCTGGGAGCTGTTGCGCGACGAATTGCCGGCGGCGCTGGCCGAAGCGGACTTGCAGCCGCGGCTGGGTTCGTATGCCGTCGGGGGAAATGTCGATAACGGGCTGTGGCCGGAAATCTTTGCGAGCAGCCAGGTCGAGGTGTTTCCGGAAACGAGGTGCGTCGAGCGCGGCGAGATTGCCGTCACGGGGTTGGCGATGCGGGAGTCGTTCGCCACGGACGTGGTCGTGGCCCCGCGGGATCGGTTTCACATCGCGCTCGGGCACTGTCCGAATTTCGCGCTCGGGGAGATCGAAGCCGATTTGCTCGTGGCGGGGCATATTCATGGCGGGCAAGTGCGCCTGCCGGGGATCGGCCCATTGATGACGTTAGCGCAGGTTCCGCGGAGTTGGTCGAGCGGATTGACGCCGCTTGGGGAGGGCCGGAATCTGGTGGTGTCGCGAGGCGTCGGGATGGAACGCTCCAACGCCCCGCGACTGAGGTTTCTGTGCCGGCCGGAGTTGATGGTACTGCATGTGGCGCCGGCTGCACCGTTGACGGAATGACGTGTCAGACTTCGCACCACATGAAGTAGGTAGGGCGCACCATGCGATCGCGTTCGAAGTCGATGTGCTCCTCCGACTTGAACGGCCGCCGCGTGCCGTCGCGCATTTGGTAGTAGCCTTCGATTTCGAGCGTAAAGGATTCCTCGCGTTCGATGAGGTCGGGAAATTTGAACTCCGCACGATAGCCGACTTCGCGCCCGTCGGCGTACTGGCCTTGGCGTTCGTAGGCGGCGACAGCGGGGAGTTCGGCGGGCCGATGAATTGTTTCTTCGTCGGCGTAACGAATCGATAAATCGGTGATCACGCATTCGGCCACGTCGCCGGTCTGTTCTTCGGAATAGAAACAGAGCGTGTGGGGCGGCTCGGTCCAGGTGCTGTACCAGAGGAAACCGGAACCCAGCGATTCGTAATTCTCGTCTACGTAGCCTTGCAGCGAGGGACCACTGATGCCGAGGGGCTGCGGGCGCTCGAAATCGGCGCAATTGGTGAGCCAGACACAGCCGTTGAGATGGGTAAGGAGCGTGGCGCAGAGAAGGACTGGGAGTAGCCGTGACATGGGTTCGCCCTCCTTGGCGGTGGTGTTTTGTGCGTCAATGGCCGAGGCGGGAGGGCGAGCGGGTTGTAACGCGCCGCGCGTCGGGGTGTACGAGTTTACGGCGTTTTTTGAGAGGCTGCGCGTTACTCCAGGCGCTCACGCTTCCGGCTCGCTTTGCTTGGCGGTTGGTTGCTGGTTGGGGTTGGCGTCTTTATCATGCGGCTTCGCGTTGCCCATGCTTTCTGGGGGGATTTGGATCATGCTTACTGCCGCGGGATGTCAGGCGCGTCGCAAGCGACTTTGGGATCGCTTGCCGGAACGACCGGATTGGATTGTGATCGCTGACCCGGAGTTTCAGACGTACCTGGCGA
>CAZUBB010000041.1:13563-15923 GCA_964618485.1 uncultured Pirellulales bacterium | reverse complement strand
GCTCGTGGCGGATAATTTCCTAACCGGGTTCGCCGCCGACGCGTTCGTGGACGAGGTCGTGGCGCCGGTGTGGTACCGCGGGCAGGAATCGGCGCCGCATCGCGAGGCGTTGCTCGTGGCGACGATTCTCGATCGGCTGAAGCGCTCCGGCGGAAAGCATTTTGGCTTGGAGCTATCGCGGTTGCCGGCCGGCGTGGTGGAAGGCCTGCGGGCAGAGCGCGGCGATCTGAAGCTGACGAATGTTGATCCCATCCTCCACGACTTGAAACGGGTGAAGGACGCCGACGAGGTGGAGATCATCCGCCGTTCGCTGCGGGGAATCGACGCGGGGCAGGCGGCGGGTATGGCGGAAATTCGTCCGGGCATGACCGAGATGGACGCGTTCTTCCTCGTGCAGCGGGCGGCGCAGGCGGCTCTGCAGGAGCAATGCCCGATCTACGGCGACTTCGTTTCCGGCCCGCGCTGCGAAGGGGGCGGCGGGCCACCGAGTGATCGCGTGATCAAGAAAGGGGATTTGTTCCTGCTCGATTTTTCGCTGCTGGTACGCGGCTATCGCGGCGACACGTGCAACACGTTCCGCGTTGGCGAGACGCCGACCGATGAGCAATTCCGGCTGTATCAGAGCTGTCTCGATGCGATCGCCGCGGCGGAGGGGAAGATTCGCGCCGGCGTGCCGGGCCGGGAGATCGATCGCACCGTACGGGATAGCTTCGCCGCAAAGCACCTGGCGGAGACGTTCACCACGCACACCGGGCATGGCGTTGGGTTAGGACATCCCGATGCGCCGTATCTGACGCCAGGTTCGAGCGACACGCTGAAGGCCGGGGACGTGATCGCCGTCGAGCCTGGGCAGTACCACAAGGGGCTGGCCGGGATGCGCTATGAGCGCAACTACCTCGTCACGGAGACGGGGTTTGAGTTGCTCTCCGGGCACAAGTTGCAGATTGACGCGATGGCGTGAGCAACTCAGCAGGTAGGTGGAGTTGCGCCGTGCATATTGCTTTGTCGGGAGACCTGCGGTCGGTGCGGTGGCGTGGTCGGGAGACCGCGTCACAACTGGGACCGCGTCACAACAGGATTGACGCAATGACGACTTCTTAGTTCCCGATGGGACTCTTGCGGTCTTTCCAGGGGAACTCGGAGCCTTTTTGTTTGACGCGGAAGTCGACGAATCTCGCCAGTTCGGTGTGCAGGTTAAACGACGGCTCGGCGACGAGTTCTTTGCCTTGCAGGTTTGTGTTGAATCGGGCGACGACGATTGACGACTCTTCTGGTTTGTCGGCCGGTTCGGCGGGGCGGAAGCGGCGGATTTGTTTTTCGAGCCGTTCGACGTCTTTCAGCGCCTTGGCGTCCTGATCGCCGACGCCCATGAAGATCTGGACGTTTTCGCGGAAGCCGTAGGCCTGGTCGGTCATGCCGTCGGCGAGCTTCAATCCCTTAAAGACCGTTTGCGGGGAGATCATCGCAACGGCGCGGACGTCCTGCCCTTGCTTGCCGGTCGCGAGGGGCGGCCACATCCAGTCGTTCTTGGCGTAGAGGAACGCAACCGACGCGCCCATCTCCGTGCCGATCAGCGTGAGTTGTTCGATGTTCAGCTCGCCGCGGTTGTGGCGATCCATCAGGAATTTCTTACAGGCCTCCATGTCGAAGTCGACCATCGCGCGGAAATGGCCGGCGTTTAGCTTATCGGCCGAGAGCGGGCGGGTTTGGCCGGGGATGGACGTGCTCTCGCCGTGACCGCGGAGGTCGGGGACGAGGACCGCGGCACCGAAGTAATCGCCTTGGAAGAACGTGGCCAGGTCGTCGAAATCGCGGCGATTCCCTTTGTGGGAATGGAGCATGACGATGGGGATCGTCTCCTTGCCGTTGCTGCCGGGGTAGTAGGTTGCTTTGAGCGGGATGCCGTCCTTGGTTTGCAGCGTGACTGTTTCCGGCGCGGCCTGTTTGCCGTCTTGCGCCATGCCCACGGCCTGACCCGTGAACCAAGCCAGGAGGCTGAAGAGGCATGCCCGTGAAAGGGGGTGGCGTACCACGATTTGAGCCCTGTTCGTTCCGCCCGTGCGCATGGTGCTTCTCCCTTCTCCCCCGGAATTGTCGCGACGCTGTTCAGCCTAGTTGTCCGGTTCGAGGGCGTCAACGCTCTGGGTTTGTGGCTTCTTGTACTATCAAATTATGGACCGGCGCACCTGGATGTCCGGCTGCAGCTGGCCTCTGTGAGGCCGGCGGGTTGGACGTGATCTCGCCAACTCCCCGAGGTCACAGACCTCGGCTACAGAAGAGCAGTGAGCGCGGCGGCTTGGGCGTGCGTTGCATGTTGCTTTGGCGGGGGTTAGCCTGATCTCGTCGCGTTCCCCCCTGGC
>CAZUBB010000041.1:0-13553 GCA_964618485.1 uncultured Pirellulales bacterium | reverse complement strand
TTCTGAGGATTCTCACCGATGGTTCGTCTTATTTCGCTTTGCGTGGCGCTCGTGGCGGCGCTACAAATTTCCACCCAGGCTGCAGATGATTATCCACCGGGGCCCGATTCGCAACGGCAGGAAGGCGTGCCGCGGGGGACCGTGACGCAGCATCGGTGGGAGTCGAGCCAGGTGTTTCCCGGGACGGTGCGGGATTACTGGGTTTACGTACCGGCGCAGTACACGCCGGACAAACCGGCCGCGGTGATGGTGTTTCAGGACGGGGGGTCGTACGTCAATGAGAAAGGCGATTTCCGCACGCCGATCGTGTTCGACAACCTGATCCACCAGGGGGCGATGCCGGTGACGATCGGCGTCTTTATCAATCCCGGCGAGTATCCGGCGAAGTCCGGCGGCAAGCCGCGGAGCAACCGAAGTTTTGAGTACGACTCGCTTTCGGATCTGTATGCGAGGTTCTTGCTGGAGGAGATTCTCCCTGAGGTGGGCAAGCAGTACTCATTGCGGCAGGACGCCGCGGGGCGGGCGATCGGCGGGATCAGCTCCGGCGGCATTTGCGCATTCACCGCGGCGTGGGAGCGCCCCGAGGCGTTCGGCAAGGTGCTGAGCCACGTGGGGAGTTTTTCGAACATTCGCGGCGGACATGACTACGCGGCGCAAGTGCGCAAGAGCGAGACCAAGCCATTGCGGATTTACTTGCAGGACGGCAGCGGCGACCTGGACAACAACCACGGCAGTTGGCCGCTCGCGAATCAGACGTTGGCGGCGGCCCTCAAGTTCAAAGGGTACGACTACCAGTTCGTCTATGGCGACGGCGGTCACAATGGCAAGCATGGCGGGGCGGCCATGCCCGAGGCGCTCAAGTGGCTGTGGCGCGACGAGGCGCTGCCGGTCGCGAAGCACTCGGACATTCTCATGGACGGCGAGGATTGGAAGCTCGTCGGCGAGGGGTTTAAGTTCACCGAGGGCCCGACGTGGGACGGGAAGGGGAATCTCTATTTCACGGACGTCGGCGCGAATCGGATTCACAAGGTCGACGCCGACGGCAAAGTGAGCGTGTTCGTGGAGAATAGCGACGGCGCGAATGGCCTGATGTTCGGGGCCGACGGCAAACTGTACGCCTGCCAGGGCAATACGAAGCGGATCGTTACTTACGACGAAGCGGGGAAGGCGACGACCGTTGCCGAGGGCGTGGCGGGGAATGACATCGCCGTCACCCGCGCCGGCGGCGTCTACGTGACCGACTTCGATAATGGCAAGGTGTGGTACACGTCGCCGCAAGGAGAACTCAAAGTCGTCGACGAGGGGATCAAGCGACCGAACGGATTGATTCTCTGGCCGGACGGCGAGACGCTCGTCGTGGCCGAGTTCGGCGGCGAACATCTGTGGAGCTTCCACGTGGAACCGGATGGCAGCCTTACGGCGAAGCAGCCTTTTTACACGATGCAAATGACGCCTGGCCGTACCGAGAGCGGCGCGGATGGCATGGCCGCCGATAGGGCGAACCGTGTTTACGTCGCCACGCACGCCGGGTTGCAGGTGTTCGACGACCAGGGGCGGTTGTGGGAGGTAATCGCCAAGCCGCAAAACGCATTCTTGTCGAACGTCGATTTCGGCGGTCCGGACTGGGACACGCTGTATGTCACGTGCAGCGATAAGGTCTATGCGCGAAAGGTCAAGCCGAAGGGTGCAGCGCTGAATGCGACGAACGACAAATAACGTTGCGGTTTTTGAGCACCTATCAATAAGAACGCCCGGCGATGGCTCGCCGGGCGTTCGTCAATTCAAGTTGTTACTCTGCAGGCCGACTACCAGCAGAAGTTCGGCGGGCAGGTCGGGTACGTCGGGTAGCACGGGGCCGTGTAGCAGGGCGCCGGGGGCGTGTAGCACGGGGCCGGCGGGCAGTAGTACGTCGGAGGGCAATAGTTGTAGGTCGGGGGGCAGTACTTGTAGCTCGGCTTGCAGTAGTTGTACTTCGGCGGGCAGTAACCGCCGTAACCGCCACCGTAGCCTCCGCCATAACCACCCTTTCCGTAACCGCCGCCATATCCTCCCTTGCCGTAGCCGCCACCGTAACCGCCTCCATGGTGGCCGCCATTATGGCCGCCACCGTGGTGGCCGCCGTTATGACCGCCTTTGTGGCCTCCGGCGAGGGCCGGGCTGGCCGCTCCGAGTACCGTTACTGTTCCCAGGAGCAAGTTCGCCACGAGGATCTTCTTGAAGTGCGTCATGATTCGGTTCCTTTCAGACTGTTCGCTTTCGCGAGGTGTTTTTCTGACTCTTCGCCGGGCTTTCATGGCCCTGTCGCGTCTGAGTTGCCAAGCGAGAAAAGCCTGAGAGTGTTACAGGTTGCGACGAGAAGTCTGGGAGGCGTGGAACTGCAGTTGCGCAAGAATCGCAAGCAACGGTTGAATCGTTGTGCGCAGTGCGAGAGACCTTCGGTCGGCGTGGTGGGCCGGTCGTGAGACCGGCCCACAACTGCGCTTTGAGTTTCGCGCAGTTCGTAGTCGGTAATGGGATCGCGCCTTACTCCGGGCGCCTACGCTTCCGGCTCCAGTGATCGATCTCGCCTAATCGGCGGCGTCGAGCGGGAGCGACGTAGAGGACCATTCCGCTGTGCTCGCCGGCAGCGCGTTTGCGTAGCGGTAGCGGCGCCAGACGTAGGCGCTGATGACGACGAGGCCGGCGCCGAGGATATCGGCGAACCAGTCCTGCACGTCGCACTGGCGGCCGGTCCAGGGTTGCGTGAGCTCGTCGATCCACGCATAGGCGGCCACGCATACGAACGCCATCAGCAGGCGGCGCGCGAGGCCGTCGGCATTGTTCTGTCCCTTGGCCCTCCGCTGGGCAACGATATACCAGACCAGTAGACTGGTCAGCGTCGCGTAGAAGAGGAAGTGCGGGGCTTTATCCCAGATGTGAGCGACGCCCGGCGGCAACTTGGGCAGCGGCCAGTGCATGGCGAGCACTTGCACCGGCAGGAACAACGCCAACAGGCAGAACGCCAACCGGGCCCGGCTGCGGCGGACTTCGATGCTCGCTTGGGACAAGTCAGTCTCCATCAAGAAACAGTCATCGAACGCCCAAGCCCAGGGATGGCCGTCCCCTAACTCCCCTTCATCAGTCGACTCGCGCCGGCCTTCCCTGGGATCGCGCGCGGCGTCATCGAACCGACATTTCGGAATTGCCAATACTACGTCAGAAGGAACGGGAATGATCGCTGGGAAGATGTTGGCCGTCAAGAAAACTTCGGCGGAGGCGGGGCTTACCTGGGCTGCCGAAACCCCCACGCCGACCATCGGGCCGCGCGACGTACTGGTCGCGGTCACCCATGCGGGGGTGTGCGGGACCGATCGACACATTTACGAATGGGACGCCTGGAGCGCATCCCGCGTGCCGCTGGGAACCACGGTGGGGCATGAATTCGTCGGTCGCGTCGTGGCGATCGGCGACGCCGTGGAGCGGACCAAGGTCGGCGCCCGGATCAGCGGCGAGGGGCACATCGGCTGCGGCGTGTGCGAGCCCTGCCGGACCGGCAACGGCCATATCTGCGAACGGGTCGACATCCTCGGCATCGATCGCGATGGCTGCTTCGCGCAGTACGTGGCGATTCCTGAGGAGAACGTCTGGCCGGTGCATCCGGATATTCCCGACCACGTGGCGGCGGTGTTCGATCCGCTCGGCAACGCGATGCACACGGTGATGGCGGCCGGCGTGAGCGGGCGGAGCGTGCTGATTACCGGCGTGGGGATCATCGGCCTGATGGCGGTGACGATCGCGCGGGCCGCGGGGGCGGGGAAGATTCTGGTGACGGACGCCAACCCGGCGCGGTTGGAACTGGCGAAGAAGCTCGGGGCCGACTTCGCCTGGAGCGCAAGTGACGAGCGCTGGCCGGACGAAGCGCGGCGCGTGACGCACGATCAAGGTCCGCAGGTGCTCCTGGAGATGTCGGGGCATCCGAAGGCGATCCGGCAGGGCTTCGCGTCGCTCCGCAACGGCGGGACGGCCGCGCTGTTGGGTTTGCCGTCGAAGCCCGTGGAACTTGACCTGCCGAACGATATCATCTTCAAAGGCGCCAAGGTGCTCGGCATCAACGGGCGGCTGATGTACGAAACCTGGTACCAGGTGGAGAGCTTCGTACTCTCCGGCCGCCTGCAGTTGGAACCGATCATCACACACCAAATCGACTTCGCCGACTTCGACCGCGCCTTCAAAATGATGCAGAGCGGGGAGGCGATTAAGGTGGTGCTGAAGATGCCGAAGGCGGGTTGAGTTTTTTTGGAGGAGAAAAGAAGAAGAGGAGAAAAGGAGAAAAGAAGTTTGGCTTCTGGCTCCTCTCTTCCCCCTTCTTTTCTCCTTTTCTTCTATTCTCCTTTTCTCCTCCCACCACCATGCTTGATCCACGCATCGACCGTCTGGCGGACATCCTTCTCAATCACAGTTGCGAGTTGAAGAAGGGGGAGAAGGTTCTCATCGAGGCTTTTGATTTGCCGGAGCCGACGTTGGTTTGCCGGCTCGTGGAGAAGGCGGCGAAGTTGGGGGCGCTGCCGCTGGTGTCGGTGAAGAACAACGCTGTGCTGCGGTCGCTCTACAAGACCGGGACGGCCGCGAATATCGGCCTGGCGGGGGAATTGGAACGGTCGCGGATGGAGAAGATGGACGCCTATATCGGCATCCGCGGCGCGGCCAACAGCAGCCAGTTCGCCGATGTGCCGATCGAGCAGATGGATCTCTACCAGAAGCATTGGTGGCATCCGGTCCACAGCGAAGTCCGCGTGCCGAAGACGAAATGGGTCGTGCTGCGCTACCCAACCGATTCGATGGCGCAATCGGCCAACATGAGCACGTGGGCGTTCGAGGAGTTTTACTTCAACGTCTGCACGGCCGATTACCCCAAGATGGCCGAGGACTTAAAACCGCTCGTGAAGCGAATGGAAGCGACGGACAAGGTGCGCATCGTCGGACCCGGGACCGATCTTTCGTTCTCGATCAAGGACATTCCGGTCCGCCCCTGCTCCGGGCAGCGCAACATTCCCGACGGCGAATGCTTCACCGCACCAGTGCGCGATAGCGTCAACGGGGTAATCCATTACAACACGCCGTCGCGCTACCAGGGGACGGTGTTCGATCAGATCGAGTTCGAATTCAAGGCCGGAAAGATCGTCCGCGCGAAAGCGAACGAGACCGAAAAGATCAACAAGATCCTCGATTCGGACGACGGGGCCCGGTACATCGGAGAATGGTCGATCGGCTGCAACAACTTCGTTCGCGCGCCAATGCTCGATACGCTGTTCGACGAAAAAATCGGCGGCTCGATCCACCTCACGCCGGGCAACGCGTACGACGACTGCGACAACGGCAACAAGAGCCGCGTGCATTGGGACCTGGTGCTGATCCAAACGCCGGCGTACGGCGGCGGCGAGATTTACTTCGACGGGGAACTGGTCCGCAAAGACGGCAAGTTCCTGCCGGCGGATCTGCAGGGCCTCAACGAAGGGCTCTAGGAGAAGTTGCCCGCGAAACACGCGAAGCACGCGAAAGAAATGCAAGGAGGGTTGTCCACGGAACACACAGAAAGACACGGAAATAGGATCGTGGTAATTGGTTTGTGGGCCGCTTCGATCTCCCCGTTTTCGTTTCCGTGTGATTCCGTGTTTTCCGTGGAAAATAACGCTCTGCCTCCTCCCTTTCGCGTGTTTCGCGGGCAAATCTCTGCCGTAGTTGCCGCCGTCGCCGCCGCGGGTTAGGCTGGACCGCGTTCCGTGGACCGGTTTTCGAACTCTGGCGGAGAACTCGCATGGCGCGGTTGGTGGCTTGTTGCGCTGTGGCGTGGTCGTTCATCGCGGTCTTGGCGCGCGGCGAGGAAGTACAGCGGGTTACCGACAAGCGGACCGTCAATGTGATCGTTGTTTGTTACGATCCCACGCTGGCCTCACAGGGCGGGAAGCGGCTCACCGAGCATATGCAGTGGAACGATCCGCGCTCGATGACCGAGCACTTAATGCAGTACATCCGCGAGTCGAGCGGCGGGTACGCGAACTATCATTTGGTCGATTGGATCGACGTCAATAAGTTTCCGCAGAAGCGCGACGGGTTCCGCTACGACGACAAGTCGTTCCTGGCGATGTGGAAGAATCGCGACCTGGCCCACCAGCCGGACTCGGCCAGCTATGCCGCAATGTTCGCCGACGCCCAGCTCGACGAACGCATCACGAAAGACAACATCGACGAAATCTGGGTGTGGGGCGCGCCGTACTTTGGTTTCGATGAGTACGCGATGAAGATTCCCGGCGACGTGGTGCCGTATCAGCCGGATAACCCTTGGTTCTATCGCCCTTACGACATTCCCGAGTGCGGCAAGACCGTGAGCGTGATGGGCTTTAACTACGAAGTGGGCGAGGACAACGCCTTGCACAGCTTCGGGCATCGCTGCGAGGGGATGTTGTCGCTGACCGTCGGCCGCGGCCAGTGGGACGCGAAGGATACGAGCAATCCCTGGGCGCGATTTACGCGGCAGGCGAAGGATTTCCCGGAAGACGCCCAGGTCGGCAACGTGCACGGCGGGCCGAACGCGGAGGACGGGTACGACTATTCGCAGACCAAAGAAGTGCTGTCCGGCGCCGATGACTGGTTGAATTACCCCAAGCTGGCAGGGACGAAAGAGCTCGTCAGCAGCGCCACGTGGGGCGAGCCGCATCATTTGAATTTCCAGAAATGGTGGCTCGCGCACCTTCCAAACAACCAGGGCGAGACCGACGGTTTCTACAATAGCTGGTGGCGATACGTCGTCGATTACGACGCGGCGATCAAAGAACTCCCGCCGCCGAATGCGAAGCCGGCGAAGGCGAAGACGGCGATGTACTAAACCAGTGTTCGGTTTTCAGTGTTCAGTTTTCAGCTTGGGTCAGAGCTGTAATGCTCTCGACCGCCGGCGAATCGTGATGTGATCGTACGCGCAAGAAGAAGCACGATGACATGCGAGGCGACGCCTAGCGCAGCGAAGAGCCCAAAGCTAGGGCCGCCGGGAAATGACCGCATTGGCGGATCGATGGCGTCGGCAAGGTACGCGGCGAAGAAGCACGCGGGAAACATCAACAATGCGGAAAGAGTGATTCGGCGCAGAGTCGATTTGCCCCATGGCCAATTGGGAATCAGCAGCAATTCGGACCCGCTCAACGCCGACGCGACGAGGAGACCAATCCAATATCGAGAGTCGGATAGGATGTATCGAGCCGTGCCGATCTCGATCGTTTGCACGGCGGCATATGCGACGAAGCCGGCCAACCCAAGGCCGAAGGCTCGCAGGCAGCGAAAACCGATCGAGGGTGCGCCCGAGGTTCGGGGGCGCGGGTTATCCGACTGCGGCGATTGATATGGGTTTTCAATCGACATGCAGACGTTCCAATTATTGCGGCCGCTAACCGCGGACGTCGTGGAAGGCCTGTTGCAGGCAGGCGAGGGCTTCTTGCCCGGCAGCGCCGTCGACGACGACGTTGACTCTCACTTCGCTGGTGTTGATCATCTCCACGTTGATGCCGGCGTCGGCGAGGCAGCGGAACATGCGGATGGCGACTTCCGTGTGGCTGCGCATGCCGATGCCGGAGACGGAGAGTTTGGCCACGCGCGGGGCGCTGGTGACCCCGGTGCAGTTGAATTTCTTGGCCAGACGCGCGGCGACTTCGCGGGATTGATCGAGCGATGTCTGCGGGACGGTGAGGCTGAGATCGGCGCGGCCGCCGCCGTGGTAGCTTTGCACGATCATGTCGACGAAGATCTTCGCCGCGGCGACTTCTTCGAAGACCTGCGCGGCCACGCCGGGCGTGTCGGGCACGCCGACGATCGTGACGCGGGCCTGGCGATCGTCGAGCGTGACGTCGTCGATCGTCAGGTCTTCCATGCCTTGCAGGCGGCGGACGACGGCCATCGCGTCGGACTGTCCCTGCGGCGTGTGCGACGTCGTGGCGACGACCGGCTGCACCGGCGGTTTTTCCAGTTCGAACGCTTGATGCACGGCACGCAGAGCGGCCTGCGATTGTTCGCGGGCGACAAGGACGGAGATTTTGATCTCGCTTGTGGTGATCATGATGATGTTCACGCCGGCCTCGGCCAAAGCGCGGAACATCCGTTCGGCGACGCCGGTCTGCGACGCCATGCCGAGGCCGACGACGGAGACCTTGGCGACGTTGTCGTCGTGGGAGACCTGCGCGCCGCCCAGCTCTTGCGCGGCCTCTTCGACGGCGCGGAGCGTGTTTTGCAGCTCGCCGCGGACGACCGTGAAGGAAATATCCGCTTTGCCGTCCGCGCCGACGTTCTGCACGATCATGTCGACCGCGATATTTTTCGCGGCGATCTTCGAGAAGACGCGCAGGCTGGTCGCGGGACGATCGGGCACGCCGGCGATCGTCACTCGGGCTTCATCTTTGGTAAGCGCCGCGCCGCTGACCGCCTGGCCGGGGACTTCGCTTTCCTCGACGATCATCGTGCCGGGGATATCGGTGAAGCTGCTACGGACGTGAATCGGCACGGAGAACTTCTTGCCGAACTCGATCGACCGGCTGTGCATCACGCCCGCGCCGAGGCTGGCGAGCTCCAGCATTTCGTCGTAGCTGACGCGGGCCATGCGCCGCGCGGCCGGCAGCAGCCGCGGGTCGGTGGTGTAGACGCCGTCGACGTCGGTGTAGATCTCGCAGGCGTCGGCGTTGAGCACCGCCGCTAGCGCCACGGCCGTGGTGTCGCTGCCGCCACGGCCGAGCGTGGTGATGTTGTAGTCTTCGTCGATGCCCTGGAAGCCGGCGGCGATGACGATCCGCCCTTCGTCGAGCGCGCGGCGCATCCGCTCGGTGCTGATCGAACGAATGCGGGCTTTCGTATGGGTGCTGTCGGTCTTGATGCCGATCTGCGCGCCGGTGAAGCTGATGGCCTTCGAGCCTAAGGCTTCGACGGCCATGGCCATGAGCGCGACGCTGACCTGCTCGCCCGTGGAGAGGAGCATGTCCATCTCGCGCGCCGGGGGATCGTCGTTGATCTTCTGGGCGAGGTCGATGAGCATATCGGTGTTGTGGCCCATGGCGCTCACGACCATGACGACCTGGTTGCCTTCCTGCTGCGCGCGAATGGCGCGCCGAGCCGCGGCAAGAATCTTCTGATCATCGGCAACACTAGTGCCGCCGAACTTTTGAACAATGAGTGGCATCGTATGAGCGCGAAATCGGATTCGCTGGTTTGATTCGTTGAGTCGCTACGCCTTCTTCGTCGAGTGCAGCAGTCCGGCTTCTAGCAAATTCTTGTCGATGCTGGCCGCCCACTCCAGGATGTTCGCAACGTAGTTGGCAGGGCCGCCCCGAATGACGTCGCCGGCGGTCATCGTCCAGGGAACTGGTGCCGCGTACGCTCCACGAGACTCCGGCGTGCCGACGACGCGAGTCGTGCGTCGGCCGGAGTCTACATGCTTGCGCATCTGGCGACGCATCTGCGGCGGCGACACGCCCTTCGCGATGAATTCGTGAAGCATCGAAACGCCGCCTTGCAGCGCTTCCGAAGAATACAAACTCGGATGTTGCAGGTGATAACTGAGCACCATCAGATGGTGGACGCTGAGAGCGGCCGGAACCTCCCATTCCCAGCAGATGAATTGATGAAAGTCGTCTTGGCACTTCGCGCCCGACGCAGGAATACCGCCGCATTCGGGGCACCGCGCTGGAGCTTGCATAGTCATACGAATGCATTCGCAAGCATGGCGACGCGCCGTCGCTAACCATTCTGTTTCAAATGCAAAAAGTAATCCATCAACCGCCAGCCTTCCGGGAACGACAATCCTGACTTGCCGGCGATGATTTCATCATAGGTCTTGGCGGCGTCGGGCGTAATGCCGGCGCCGGCGATGGCCAGCGGGACGAAGCCGTGGCTGTGCGTTTTGGTGCGGAGCGGCGTGGGGTGGTCGGGCGAGATGAGGATGCGGTAGTCGCCCTGCTGCTTGAGCGCCGCGTGCAACGGGCCGACGATGTGGCGGTCGATTTGTTCGAGCGCCTCGATCTTGGCTTCCGCCCGGCCTTCGTGCGACGCCTCGTCGGTCGCCTCGATGTGGACGCAGATCAGGTCGGTGTCGGCGAGCGCGTTGATCGCGTAGCGGCCTTTGGCGGCGTAGTCGGTGTCGAGGTAGCCGGTCGCGCCGGGGACTTCGATCCGCTTCCAGCCCAAGAGCGCAGCCAAACCGCGCAGCAAGTCGACCGCGGTGATCATCGCGCCGCCGATGCCGTGCATTTCGGCGAAGGACTTGAGCGCCGGGCGGCGGCCTTGACCCCAGAGCCAGATATTCGTGGCCGGCAGCTTTCCGGCGGCGATGCGGGCGCGATTCACCGGGTGATCGGCGAAGATCGGCTCGCTGTCGCACATGAGTTGGCTGAGCACGTCGCTACCGGGGCCGCGCGGGCACTCGTCCAGCACGGATTTATCAGCGAGCTCGTGCGGCGGCGTCGCGCGGGTGTCGTTCGAGAACGGCGCCTCGCCCGACCCGGGACGATAAAGCAACAGATTGCGGTAACTGACGCCCGGGACGAATTGCAGTCGCTCGCCGCCCAAGGCTTGCTGGCAACTGGCCAGGAGCGCCGTGGCTTCTTCCGTGGAGATATGCCCCGCGGTGAAGTCGCGCATCGTCTGGTCCTGGACGGTGACCAGGTTGCAGCGGATGGCCCAGTCGTTGGGGCCGAGCTCCAGCCCCTGCGCGGCGGCCTCGAGCGGGGCGCGGCCGGTGAAGTTTTGCAGCGGGTCGTACCCCAGCAGGCTGAGGTTCGCCACATCGGAGCCGGCGGGGAGCGAGGCGGGGACGTTGTTCGCCCGGCCGATCACTCCGGCGGCGGCGACGGCGTCCATTTCTGGAACACGCGCGGCCTGGAGCGGCGTCTTGCCGCCGAGCGCCTCTTGCGGCTCGTCAGCGCATCCGTCGGGGATAATAATCGCGTATTTCATGCCTGGGTTTCCGCGTAAAGAATAAGCAGGATAGCGGTTTAGGGCCCGAACGCAACGGGATCGCGAATCGCGCTGATACTAGCCCGACGCGCGAGCGAGGGGGCATCATCGAAGGTTTTGGCGTGACGTTTTGCTGGGATCTACGTCAACTCCCCCTCGCTAGCGCGTCGGGCTAGTGTAGGATACCGCTATTGGCTGCCGGTTGACGCCTGTTCACATGGAATGTTCGGATGGCTCGAGAAGCGATTCTGGGGGGCGCGGCGGCGGCCGTGACTGAGGATCTTGATCGCACGTTGCGGCCGCAACGCATGCGCGACATGGTCGGCCAGCGCGAGGTCTACGCGCGGTTGGAGATCGCCCTCGACGCCGCGCAGAAGCGCCAGGAATCGCTGGGGCATATTCTCTTCGACGGCCCGCCGGGCCTGGGGAAGACGACGTTCGCCTCGGTGCTGCCGGTGGAAATGGGCGTGCCGCTACAGATGGCGAGCGGGGCGGCGCTGGCCGCGCCGAAGGACCTGCTCCCCTATCTGACGAACCTGGAAGAAGGTTCGGTGCTGTTCATCGACGAGATTCATCGGCTTCCAAAGGCGGTCGAGGAATTCATGTATCCGGCGATGGAAGATTTCCGGATTGACATCGTGCTGGGCGAAGGGATCAACGCGCGGACGATCAACATGCCGCTCAAGCGCTTCACGCTGATCGGCGCGACGACGCGGAGCGGGATGCTTTCGGCGCCGCTGCGGGATCGCTTCGTGATTCGCGAGCACCTGGACTTTTACACGGTCGACGAGCTGGCGGAGATTATTCGCCGCAGCGCCGCGCGGCTGAAGTCGGAGATCACGCCGGAAGCGACGCGCGAAATCGCCGAGCGCAGCCGCGGGACGCCGCGCGTAGCCAACAACCGTTTGCGCTGGGTGCGCGACTATGCCACGAGCAAAGGAGACGGCCGCGTCAGCCTGGAGATGGCCCGGGCGGCGCTCGACATGGAAGGAGTCGACCCGCGCGGCCTCGATCGGCAAGATCGCCGCTACCTGGAAACGATCATCCGCGTCTTCCACGGCGGCCCGGTGGGGATGGAAGCGATCGCCCACACGATGAACGTCTCGCCCGACACCCTCGTGGATGAGATCGAACCGTACTTGCTGCGCTCGGAGCTCGTGATCCGCACGCCCCGCGGCCGGCGCGCCACGGTCGGCGCCTATAACCACTTAGGAATGACGCCGCCGGACGAGAATGGGCAGACGAGGATGTTTTGATGGAGGAGAAAAGAAGAAGAGGAGAAAAGGAGAAAAGAAGAAAAGAACGGGGAGTTTTCGGTTTTCAGTGTTCAGTTGGTGCGGATCGTCGCTAACTCCTGACTCCTGACTCCTGAAGCCTGTCGCCTGTCCCCCGCTACTTCCCCAACACTGCTGCGTGGTGTTTTTGCGCGGCGGGCGTTTCGTCGAGTTTGAAGTAGCGCATCAGCCAGTAGGCGTAAAGATAGTCCATGGCACAGTAGCAGGTGTTTGTCGCGGGGCCGTTGGCTTGCCAGACGAGTTTGGGATTCACTTTCCAGTAGCTGTCGTCGGGCTTCATGAAGTCGTTCCACACCGGGCTAGGCTGCTCGATTTCCGTGCCGGGGTAGACGAAGCGGTCCAGGCGAAAATGGCGCAGCTGCTCGACGGCGTCCGGGAGGTTGCGCTCGATTTGCGCCCGGGCCGTGTTCGGGCGGCGCTTGATGATGGCGTTAAAGACCCCTTCGTCACTGAGCATGCCGGCCCACATGAAGGTGCCCAGGCTGTGGCGCTGGCCGTCGAGCGCGTGCATCCCCCAGAACATCGTCTGGCCAAGCTCGTACATGAACTTGCCGTTCCAGGCGACGCCGCTGCGGTGCGCGTGATTGCGCTCCAGCATCAGCCCGACAAAGGCCGCGTTGATGACGTGGTTGCGATCGTTCATGCCTTTGAGGAACGGGCTGGCCGCGACTTCCTGCGGGCGGACGAGGCTGAGCCAGGGCTCGACATAGTAGACGTGCTTTTCGCCGCGAAGGCGCACGAACTCCCGGCGAATGATCTCGCGCTGCGCGGGGTCTTCCGGCGGGAAGCTGTAGCCGAGCGCGACGATCTCGTACGCCACCTGCGCGTTGAACGGCACGCCGATCGGGCCGGCCACCGGCATCATGTTGCCGTACCGGGTTTTCGTGCCGTCCTTCTCCGTGGGGTGGTAATCGGTGCCGATCACGTGCAGCACCATGGCGTGCATGTCCGCAAGGGCCATCGCGCGGACGTCCGGGGGCAGGTCGTCGAGCGCGAACATGCAGAGCGCCGCGTAACCGCCGGCGATCTGGTTGTAGGTCCCCTTCGCAGGATCATTGCGGTAGTAGTACACACGGCCGTCCGGCGCGACGTACTCGTGGTCGCGCATGTTATCGAGGACCCGGCCGTCGGCGGGGCTGATCGAACGGGCCATCAACCCGGGCTGCCCGGTGACTTCGAAAAAGAAATGCAGCCCGCGAACGAGATCGGCGATCACGGCCAGCGTGACGGGGTCGCGCGTGACGGCGTATTTGTAGGAGAAGGCGGCCAGCAGCGCGCCGTTCCAGGTCGAGGTAT
>CAZUBB010000040.1:20110-26702 GCA_964618485.1 uncultured Pirellulales bacterium | reverse complement strand
CACATCGTCACCGAGGCCGCCGCGGAGAGAATCGTTGTCGGCGCCGCCGTCGAGCCAGTCGTTGCCGACGTAACCGGCGAGGTTGTCTTCGCCGGGGCCGCCCTCCAAATAATCGTCGGCGGCGCCGCCGGAGAGGACGTCGTTTCCTTCCCCGCCAAAGGCGCGGCTGGGAAGCGCGCCGCTGTTGGAGAAGTCGTCGTCGCCCGCTTCGCCGTGGAACTCGACGCGCTGGACGCCGGGAAAACGATTGAAGAAGTTTCCCTCCGGCGTGGTCAGCGTGATGGTACTGACGACGCCGTCCACGCGGACGCTGGCGACGTCGTCGCCGGGCGTGCCGCGAATGACGACGGCCTGTTCCGAGGGATTCCAGAAAATGCCGGTCGCGAGAAGACGGCGGACCTCCAGGGGCTCAAGCTTTGGCCGCCGATGTCTCGTCATGTTGGGCCTCAATTGCTATGGGTGCGATCGGCGCGCGGATTTCCGTGCGGGATGGGCGTCTGCTTTTCTAAGCGGACGGGGCGCGGGAAAGGAGCGCGCGGGGGCTTACGAATCTTGCCGCGATCTGGGAACGCCGACGAGGAGGAGACCTACGGTCGGCGGGGTGGCCCTACTTACGCGACAGTGTACACCACGAACACGGCGCACCAACGGAAATCGACGTCTCATCGCAATCGATCACGGAGCTGACTACGAACATCTTCCTTTGCAAGCAATTCGAAGTCCAGCCGCTGTGGCAATGACCATGAGGATGCAACTCTCCGGTTCAGGAACTGACTGTGGCCGTGGTACTTCGTATTCTGGGCCGAGGTGGAAGTAGCCGACCGAACCAAAGTTGTTTCGCACGAGATTCAGGTCTTCGAGGTCGACGAACCCATCGCCGTTGCTGTCACCGAGTGCGGAGCCATCGAAATTGTTCCGAACGTTGTTCAGGTCTTCGAGGTCGACGACGTCATCGTAATTCGTGTCGCCAGGGCTCAACGGGACTTCGCCCGGCACAAAGTTGAATTCAATCGTGACGTTGGCCGCTAAGAGTCCGTGAATGAAAGTGACATTGAGAAAGTTGCCGTCGGCCAGCCATCCCTCGATTCGCCAATGATTCGCTTCGTTAAATCCGACATCGTACATTCGGAAATACGTTCCTTCTAACGTAAGGACAGGCGCACCTTCTTGGCTGTGAATTAAGCCGGATCTGTTAGGAAATGTACTTGCACGACGAATCGTGCCGCCTCGAATGGTGAGGTGGTCGTCGGCGGTCATTACGATGGCGGCTTCAGACTCGTTGTTTTCTCCGATGACGCCGCCTTCGATCGCGCCTTCGGTGAGTCCTCCGAGGACGAGTTGGTTGACGGAGCCGCCGGTCATGAGGAGCTCGTCGTCAAAAACTTCGAGGACGTCGTAGGAGTCCCCATGTTGGACGAGGACGGTGGCGAACGCGGAGGAGGAGGCGAGGCAGAGGCAGAGGGCAAGTAGTCGGGGGAACATGGCGGCCGTTCCGGGTTAAGTTAAATAGCGGTGCGCGTGCGCCCGTAGACTTAGCTTAACTTGGGGCTCCATGCTCGTCCACGAAATGCGCGGTTGCTTAGTTTGGCTCGGAACGGCGTCGACTTTGGCGCGAGACGAACCATCCAGCAAATGTGGCGACAACGGCGAGCGCCCAGGACGACGGTTCCGGAACCGGCCGGAGTTCGCCGAAGGAGAGGTCGTCCCAGGCGACGCTGGCCGATTCTTGCAGCACGCGGATCGTGTGAATACCGGGGTGGGTGAGTTCGAGGGAGGTTCCGCCGGGGATGGCGGTGGCGGTCGTCGCGGCGAGGAAGTTGCCTTGGTAATCGTACGCCTCGAGGGTAAGCGTTTCGCAGCAGGAGGCCTGGTCGGCCATGATGCCGACGACGTTGGTGACGGCCGCTTGCGTGGGATTGTCGGCGATAAAGAACGAGGCCATGAGCGGAATCGAGTAATCGATGCGCGATTGCGTGTCGATGCTGCCGATGCCGTAGCTGCCGCTCGTGGCGTGGCCTTCGCCGAGATCGACGTAGGCGACCGCGGCCGCGTTGGGGGTCTCGGAGTAGAACCACACGCCGTACTGATTGAGAAGCTGGTCGCTGAGATAGGATTCGAGAGGGACTTCCGAGAGTTGGAAATAGCTCGGCGTGGGCGTGACGCCGGGGACGGTTTCAAAGTCGATCGTGGTGACGCCGTTCGCGCGGACAGCGCCGGCGAGGGAGGCGAGGATCACGGCGACGGCGCAGAACGGAAGAACGTTCGAGTTGCGATGCGACGACATGGGGAGGTTCCTTGCGAACTGCGAACGTGGCTTGCTGGAAAAAACGAGGCGGATTATGGCGCGGGCGGGGAGTTGATGCAAGGTAAACTGGGGGGAGTTGGTGGCGGGGGGAAGGAAATGGAACCGTGGAGGTGCGGCGACGCAGAGGGACGTGGTGTCGATAGCCTTGATGCATCATTGAATCGATGCTGGAACGGATTTCGGGAGGCGCTGGACATGCGTTTCGCAGTGAATAACGGACTATTGACAGGGGTGCCCGGTCAGCGGCGACGTGCGGTATAACGGAGCATGGCCACACCTACATTTCTCTACACGACCTGCCAGCATGGCGCCGAGGCGGCGCTCAAGCGGGAGGTGGCTGCGCGGTATCCGGAGTTTCGCTTTGCATACTCGCGGCCGGGGTTTTTGACGTTTAAGTTGCCGGCGGAGCGGATGGTGAAGGCCGATTTTCGGTTGGAGTCGGTGTTTGCCCGGGCGGCGGGGTTTTCGCTGGGGAAGATTGTCGCCGAGTCGCAGGAGGAACGGGTCGCCGAGGTGTTGCGACTGGCGGGGGAGCGGCTCTTCGTGGGGCTGCATGTCTGGCCGCGCGATCAATACACGCCGGGCTACCGCGGGTTCGCGCCGGGGCTGAATGAGGAATCGCAGGCGGCGCGCGCGGCGATTCTGGCCGCCTGGCCCGTCAGCGATCCGCGGCGCGGGTGGTTGGACAAACCGCTCGGGGAACGGGCCGGGCAATTGGTGCTGGACGTGATTCTCGTCGGGCCGAACGAGTGGTGGGTCGGCTGGCATGCGACGGCCGGGTACGTGACGCGGTTTCCCGGCGGGTTGCAGCCGATCGAGTTGCCGCCGCACGCCGTCTCGCGGGCATATCTGAAGATGCGCGAGGCGCTCGACTGGGCGCAGTTTCCGCTGGAGAAAGATCAGCAGGCGGTGGAGATTGGTTGCGCGCCAGGGGGAGCTTCGCAGGCGCTCCTGGAGCGCGGACTGCTGGTGACGGGGATCGATCCCGCGGACGTGGACCCCGTGGTGGCGAACGATCCGCGGTTTCATCACGTGAAGAAGCGCGGGGCGGACGTGCAGCGGCGGGAGTTTCGCAAGACGCGGTGGCTGACGGCGGATATGAACGTCGCGCCGCAGTACACGCTCGACACCGTCGAGGCGATCGTGACGCATCCGGAAGTGAAGATTCAAGGCCTGCTGCTGACGCTCAAGTTATTGGACTGGGACCTGGCGGCGATGGTGCCGGACTACTTGGAGCGCATTCGCGGTTGGGGCTATCGGGATGTGCGGTCGCGGCAGTTGCAGTTCAATCGGCAGGAAATCTGCGTGGCGGCGCTGCATGGGGGGAAGAAGAGGGTTGCCCGCGAAACACGCGAAAGTGCGCGAAAGGGAGTCGGGAAAGTGTCCACGGAAAACACGGAAGGACACGGAAAGAGGAGAAGGAGAAAAGAGGGGTGAGAGAAGGGCGGGTTTAACCGCGAAACACGCCAAAGGGGATGGGCAGAGATTTCCTCGGGTGCGTACGATTACTCGAATCGTAGCTCGGTGGATGGATAGATATGAATGTTGAATTCAAAGAACCCTGGATCGCGGTCGGCGAGTTCGCATTAAGTGTTACTGAGGAGCTCCAGCGCGAGTTCACAGAGGGTCATCCGCTGTCGAATCTGAAGGTTTGTGCTTTGGCTCGGCGTGTTGATTCGGACGACGTTTTGTTTGCGGTTGAACGTGACGGGCAACCCACGCAATTTGCCGTCGTCCACCTAACATGGCGTGGTAGGCCGGAGCCGGACCCGCGATGGCCCGAGACCGAACTATTTGGCTCGTTAGAACAGTGGGCGCGAGAAAGGATGATGGCGGATCATGAGGCGTTCATCGGCAATTGAGCGCTCAGTGAAGGCCGCGGCGGGCCTTGACGGAAAAAACTTGAACCCGTGTTGGTGGGGAAGGCGGTTCTTTGCGTAGGGCGTTGGTGGTGGTGGTGCGCGGCCCGCCCTACGACTTCTCTCCTTCTTCATTTCGCATAATTCGCGTGATTCGCGGGGAGTTCTTCGGGGGCGGCTGCGACTTCGACGCTGACGGCGTCGGCGGCGGCGTGGGGGAGAGCGATTTTTCTGCCGTCGATGAGTTCGACCGTCCACATGTTGCCGTTTTGTTGGCGGGGGCCGAGGCGGATGGCGACGCCGGCGTGGAGGAGCGCGTTTTCCGCTTCGGGGCCAACGGCGACGACGTGCGCGCGATGGCCTTCGCGGAGTTGGCTGAGCTTCACCACTTTTCCCGGCGCGACCGTTTCGGTGTCGACCGGGATTTCTTTGCCGTGCGGATCGCGCAGCGGGTGGCCGAGTTTGTCGTCGAGGTAGTCGACCGCCGCGGGATCGTGGACGTGCTCCAGTTGATGCGCGCGGGCGTGGATTTCCGTTTCCGGCGCGCCAACGTGTTCCAGGTAGGCTTCCCAGAGGCGGTGCGCGCGAAGGACCCGTTGCGCTTCGCGATGACCGGCGTCGGTGAGGCGATAGCGGCGGTCGGTCTCTTCGACGAGGTTCTGCCGGGCGAGCGTGCGGAGCGCCTTGGACGCGGCTTCGGGAGGGGCTTCGACTTTAGACAGGATTTGTTCGAGTGACGGATGTGCGTCGCCGGCGCGGAGGATGCTGGTGAGGACGTCTTCCACGAGCGGCTGCGGGACCATGTTGGCGCGGCGGAGCCAACTGGCGATGAGTCCGTAGCGTGGCGCGACGACGAGAACGATCAGGAACTGCGCGGTGCAGAAGGCAACGATCGAGGCGCCGCCGGCGATGTTGCACCAGAGCGAGGTGTAGAGCCCGCCGATGACGCTCGTGGCGCCGAGCGCGGCGCTGACGACGAGCATGCGGCTGAGGCGATCGCAGAGCAAGTAGGCGCTGGCCGCGGGCGTGACGAGCAGGCCGACGACGAGAATGACGCCGACCATGGTGACGGCGCTGACCACGACCAGAGACGTACACGTGGTGAGGAGATAATCGATCGCCAGCACGGGGATGCCGATCGAGGCGGCCATGACGGGATCGAAGCTGGTGAGCTGCAATTGCCGGTAGAAGATCAACACCGCGGAGAGGACGACCGCGGCGACGATGCCGGCGACCCAGAGGTCAGTATCGTTGACGGCGAGGACCTGGCCCATCACGAAGTGGAGCAGGTCGACGTGGATGCGGTGGGCGAAGACGGAGGCCAAGATGCCGCCGGCGGCGAAAACGCCGGTGTACATGATGCCGATGGCGGTGTCTTCTTTGATGCGCGAGACGCGCGAGATGAAGCCGATCATGCCGACGGTGATCAGCGCTGCCAACAGCGAGCCGATCAACATCGCCGGGGCGTTGGCGGCGTCGCCGTAGAAGAACTGCATCAGCAGGTAGCCGCCGGTGACGCCGGCGAGCATGGCGTGCGAGAGGGCGTCGCCGAGGAAGGCCATGCGGCGGAGGATGACGAAGCAGCCGATGACGCCGCAGACAATGGAGACGAGCACGCCGCCGATCAGCGCCTTTTGAAAAAAGGGTTGCGAGAGGGGCTCGATGAAGATCGTGTAGAGGGAGTCGATCATGCGCGCTCCCTCGGTTTCACGAGCTCGGTGAAGCTCCGCAGCTTGCCTTCGTAGACTTCGCTGAGGAGTTCGGGTTCGAGGACTGCTTCCGGCGGGCCGTAGGCGTAGAGGCGTTGCTTGAGCAGAATCAGCGCGTCGAAGTATTCGGTCGCCGTGGCGAGGTCGTGATGGACGACGACGAGCGTGCGCCCGGCGGCCTTGGTGCGTTCGAGGACGTCGAGGATGGCGCGTTCCGTGGCGGCGTCGACGCCGGCGAACGGTTCGTCGAGCAGGAGGATTTCCGCGCCTTGCGCCATGGCGCGGGCCATGAAGACGCGTTGCTGCTGGCCGCCGGAGAGTTGCCCGATCTGGCGCTCGCGGAAGTCGCTCATGCGAACCATGGCGAGGGCTTCATCGGCGATGCGGCGATCTTCCGCCGAGGGATCGCGCCACCACGGGATGTGGCCGTAGCGGCCCATCATGGCGACTTCGCGGACGGTGATGGGGAAATCCCAGTCGACGGAACCGCGCTGCGGGACGTAGGCGACACGGCCTTTGGCTTCGTCGGCGGGCTGACCGAAGATGCGAACCTGGCCGAAGTCGGGTTTGAGAAAGCCGAGAATCGCTTTGATGAGCGTCGACTTGCCGGAACCATTGGGGCCGATGACGCCGACGAGCGTGCCGGGGGGGATGGCGACGCTGACGTCCAAGAGCGCCGGCGTGGGGCCGTAGCTGACGGTGAGGTGACTGACCTCAAT
>CAZUBB010000040.1:18802-20100 GCA_964618485.1 uncultured Pirellulales bacterium | reverse complement strand
CCGACGAAGCCGTTGCGCGGTTTACTCATGCGCGGCCTCGCGAGCTTGTTTCACCTCGGGGACATTGAGGCGCATGCGGGCGACGAGGCGTGTGCCGGGTTCGGACCAAGAGGTCTGTTCGGCGATCGGCTGGCCGTCGCGAAGGACGCGGACGCGGACCGCGTGGGACCGGTTTGCGTCTTCCAGCGGCGGGTCGGCTTCGACAAGGATTTCATTATCGCCGACGCCGACGCCGGAAACATCGGGAACGGTGATGAGTTCGCCGGCGGGGACGGCATCGCGCGTGGCAAGAACTTGATGGCCGTTGAGTTGGACGACGAGCGTTGGTTTTTTCTCAGCGTTCTTCGTGAAGAGCGCGAAGGGGTCGTCACTCGCGGGAGAGAAGCTGAGCGTGACATCGAGAGAGAATTTTCCCTCGGCGACACGAGCGGCCCGTGGCGTGACGTCGATATCGGCGCGGGGATCGCGGCGGTCAATGAAGAGACTCAGCCCGCCCAAGATCAGGGTGGAGACGAGCGCGGCGGCGAGGAGGCGGAACATGGAACGGGCAGACTGTTGTCCGCGGCGATCCGAATCCCACGGAAGGCCGCACGAAGTCGATTATTCTTTGAGGGCGTGGACGATGGTGATGACGTTTTCGCGCATCATGCCGAGGTACGTTTCGCCCGCAGAGCCGGGGGGGCCCATGGAGTCGGAGTAGAGTTCGCCGCCGACGTTGACGCCGGCCTCGCTGGCGATTTCGCGAATGAGTTTGGGGTTCACGCTGGTTTCGACGAAGATCGATTTGACGCCGAAGCCGCGGATGGAATCAACCGTGGCCTTGCGCTTGGCGGGGGTGAGGCCGGCGCCGATTTCTTCGCCCGTGGACCAACCGACCGGCGCGGCGGATTTGAAGCCGTGTTCCGCGCAGAAGTATTGAAAGGCGTCGTGGCTGGTGACGAGGATGCGCTTCGCGGGGGGGACCTTGGCGACTTCGCGCTGCGTCCAGAGGTGCAGGGCGCGGAGTTCATCGAGGTACAGCCGGGCGCGGGCCGTGTACTGTTCTTCGCCGGCGGGATCGAGCTCGATCATCGCACGAAGAATGTTGTTCACGTAGACCGCGGCGTTGGTGATGGAGAACCAGGCGTGCGGGTCGTTGTACTGTTCGCCGCCCTCTCCGAGTTTGAGCGGTTCGATCCCCTCCGTACAAGTGACGATGTCCTTGCCGGCGGTTTCGGCCAGCGTGCGCATCCAGTCTTTGCCTTCGAGGTGGAGGCCGTTATCGAAGCAGAGGTCGGCCTTGCCGACGAGCTGGGCGT
>CAZUBB010000040.1:7896-18792 GCA_964618485.1 uncultured Pirellulales bacterium | reverse complement strand
GGTTTGGTCTCGTAGAGGTGCGGGTCCGCGCCGGGGGCGAGGATGCCGTCGACCTGGCAGCGATCTCCGACGACCTGGCGGACGAAGTCCGCGACTTGCGTGGTCGAGCAGACGAGGCGAGGCTTCTGCGAGTGCTCGCCGGCCGAGACAGTGACGGGCGCGGCGAGCAGACTGAGGCAGAGTATCGCGGCGAGGCGTGACATCGACATGGGCTCCGGACGGGCCGACGAAATACGAACCGGCTAGCATTTTGGTCGGCACGAAAGATGGTTTTGATTGCTCAAAAATAATAGAGTGTCGCCAGCCTGGTGTCAACTTGTTGTTTCGTTGGACGTGGTCAAAACACGATCCGCGGGATTCGGTGGGTCCGTCTGTAGCCAAGGTCTCTGACCTCGCCGCGTTGGACGAGATCGCGGACTCCGGCGAACCGAGGTCGCAGACCTCGGCTACAAACGGACGGCATGCCGCCGCGTTAGGCTCGATCGATGGGAAACGCCAGGACTTCTTGGATGGACTTCGCGCCGGCGGCGAGCATGACGGCTCGGTCGAAGCCGAGGGCGACCCCGCAGCCGGGGGGGAGTCCGACTTCCATCGCGGCGAGGAGTTGGCTCTCTTCCGGCAAGGCTCGCTTGCCGTCGCGCTGGCGGGCGGCGTTTTGCCGGCGGTTGCGTTCCCGGAGCACGGCGGGATCGGTCAGTTCGTGATAGCCGTTGGCGAGCTCGATGCCGTTGAAGAAGAGTTCGAAGCGTTCGGCGACCGGCGGCGAGCCGGGGCGGACTTTGGCGAGGGCCGCCTGGCTGGCGGGGAAGTCAAAGAGGATCGTGCCTTGCGGGCGACCCAAGCGGGGTTGCACCAATTCCGTGAAAAGGAGATCGAGCCAGGCGTCGCGATCTTCGCCGAGCGACTCTGGTGCGGAGACGTTGTGGGCCAGGGTCGCGGCTCGAAGTTCGCCCACGGTCGCACGATGCGGGTCGGCGCCGACGTGGCGGAGAAAGGCTTCGTCGTAAGTCGTTTCGACCGCGACGCCGCATTGGAAGATGGTTTCAAACAGATCGGCGAGCAGTTGGCGGCCGGCGGCGTAGTCGTCGCCGGCGCGGAAGGCTCGGGTGATTTGGTAGATCGCGGTCATGCCTGCGACGAGGAGTCGCTTCATCCCGAACTCGGGGGAGGTTTGCAGGAACAGCGTGCGGCCGCGCTCGGGGGCGCGGGGGTCGTCGTAGAGGGTCGCGGTGAGGGGATCGAGGTGACGATCAACGACAATGTCGGCCGAGAGGAGGGGGGTCTCGACTTCGAGAAGGCCGCGGCGGGCAAAGAAGTTGCGGATGCGGGCGAGGAGGTTGGCGCGCAGGGCAAGCGCCTCGAGTGAGGCGCTCGGCCGATACAGTGGCCCTGGGTTTCGCTCCTGGTCACACATCCAAGTTGCGGACTTCGAGGGCGTGCTTTTCGATGAATTCGCGGCGGGGTTCGACTTTGTCGCCCATGAGGATGCGGAAGAGTTCGTCGGCGGCGCCGGCGTCTTCCATGCGGACCTGGCAGAGCGTGCGGTTGTTGGGGTCGAGCGTGGTGTCGCGGAGCTCTTCGGCGTTCATTTCGCCGAGACCTTTGAAGCGGGTAATCGAGAGGCCGCGTTCGCCGGCGCTGCGGATCGCCGCGAGGAGTCCGCGGAGATCTTCCAGGCCGGTGACGACTTCGCCGCGGCGGAGTTTGTAGCGCGGCTCCTGGAGGCCGGTGCGCTGTTGCGGGATGAGGGATTGGATTTCAAAGCCCATGGCGGCGAGATCGGCCAACAGCTTGTTGAGCGAACGGACTTCGTGGAGCTCGATGGTGTGGACGCGCTTGGCCGGGTGCAGGTCGTCGGTGGATTTACCGTTGCCTTCCGCGTGGCCGTTCGCTTCGGGCTGAGCGGTTTCGGCTTCGTGCTGGGCGAGGAACGCGTCGAGTTGCTCGCGCGTGGTGAACCAGTGTTCGTGCGCGCCTTGGAAGACGTGATAGATGGGAAGCAGTCCGCTTTCGGGATCGCGGCGGGCGGCGTGCGAGCGGAGGCTGATGCCGCGGCGTTCGAGCGCGATGAGCGATTCCTCCAGAGGAGCGAGGATGCGCGCCAGGCGGGCCATTTCTTCCCCTTCGATGCGGCGTTCGCCGCCCGGTTCAAAGACGGCGTCGCCGAGACCGAGGGAGAGGAGTTGATCTTTCATCTCCTCTTCAGTTTGGACGTAATGCGTGTGCTTTTTCGACTTCACGCGGAAAAGCGGCGGCTGCGCGACGTAGACCAGGCCGGCGCTGACGAGGCCGAACATCTGGCGGTAGAAGAACGTTAAGAGCAGCGTGCGGATGTGCGAGCCGTCGACGTCGGCGTCGGTCATGATGACGATTTTGTTGTAGCGGCGCTTATTCAGGTCGGCGTCTTCGCCGATGCCGGTGCCGATGGCGGCGATGATGCTGCGGACTTCTTCGTTGGCGAGGACTTTGTCTTCGCGCGACTTGAAGGCGTTGATGATTTTGCCGCGCAAGGGCAGGATCGCCTGGTATTCGCGCAGCCGGCCGCCTTCGGCGCTGCCGCCGGCGGAGTCACCTTCGACGAGATACAGTTCGCACTTGGCGACTTCCTTGCTGGTGCAGTCGCGGAGCTTGCCAGGGAGGCCGCCGCCGGCGAGGGCGCCTTTGCGATCGCGCATCAGCTGCTTCGCTTTGCGGGCCGCCTCACGGGCTTCGGCGGCGAGGAGACCTTTCTGCGCGATGACTTTCGCCGTTTTTGGATTTTCTTCCAAGTACCTGGCAAGGAAGTCGCCGACGGCGGAGTTCACGATGCCTTCAACTTCGCTGTTGCCGAGCTTGGTCTTGGTTTGTCCCTCGAATTGCGGCTCCGGCACGCGGCAGGAGATGACGGCGGTGAGCCCTTCGCGGAAGTCGTCGCCGGTCGGCACGAGGTCTTTGAAGTAGCCTTCTTTCTTGCCGTAGGCGTTCAACGTGCGGGTGAGCGCCGCGCGGAAGCCGCTCAAGTGCGTGCCGCCTTCGGTGGTGCTGATATTGTTCACATAGGTGTGAACGTTTTCAGTGAATTCGGTGCTGTACTGGAGCGCCACTTCGACGCCAATTCCTTCGTACTCGCCGGCGATGTAGACGACGTCGGCGTGGGCCGGTTCGGTCGAGCGATTCAGGTGCGCGACGAATTCGATGATGCCGCGCTCATAGTAGAAGGATTCGCCTTCGCCGGTGCGCTCGTCCTTGAAGTGAATGCGCAGGCCGCGATTCAAGAACGCCAGTTCCTGCAAGCGACGATGGAGCGTGCTGTAATTGAACTTGGTGCTGGCAAAGATCTCGCTGTCGGGCTTAAAGGTCGTTTTGGTGCCGCGGGCTGTGGAGGCGCCGGTACGGCGGACCTCGCCTTTGGGTTCGCCGCGCTCGTATTCCTGGTAGTAGGCCGAACCGTCGCGGCAGACTTCGACTTCACACCATTCGGAGAGAAAATTGACGACGGTGACGCCGACGCCGTGCAGACCACCGGAGGTTTGGTAGGCCCCCTTGCTGAATTTGCCGCCGAACTTGAGGACCGTCATCACGCCTTGCAGCGTGGAGAAGCCGAGGTCGGGATGGACGTCGATCGGGATGCCGCGGCCGTCGTCCTCGACCGTGACGGAACCATCCGGGTTGATCGTCACTTTGATCGCCGTGGCGTAGCCGGCCATCGCCTCGTCGACCGAGTTATCGACGACTTCGTAGACCAGATGATGCAAACCGCGCGCGTAGGTATCGCCGATGTACATGCTCGGCCGCTCGCGCACGTGCTCGAGGTCGCTGAGGTGTTCGAGGTCTTTGCCTGTGTATTCCTCGGAGCCCTTGCGTCCTTCGAGCATTTTCGGGGGCTCGGGCGCGGGTCCGTCTTGGGGCGAGTTCGGCGATTTCGACTCTTCAGAATCAGACATGCGTAGGTGTTTCCCAGAAGGTTCGGTCGGCAAGTGCTTGCGTTGGTGATTGGACTGAAGCGGCGTCGCGGAAAGAACGTGCGTTACTCCGGGCGCTGACGCTTCCGGCTCCCGGCATGCGTTCTTTGGCTACCGTCTGTCGCGCGATGCGTTGGCATCGATCTTGCCGACCTTGAAACGTAAGTCTTTGATCTTTTCTTGCGGCAGCTCCTGCCGCAGCTTCGTCAATAGGTTCGCTTTTTGAAACGTGAGTTCCTGCAACAGCGTGGAGTTGGCCACGAGGACTTCAAAGACGCCGCGTTTAACGGCGCCCGCGCGGGTGAAGCGCGCCATGGTCTCCCCAGCGGCCGTGTTCCAGGCGGCGAAATAGGCTTCGCCGGCTTCGACGCGCGCGTAGCCGCGGCGCGAGATGAGCTCGCCGAGGACATCGCCGATGGGTTGCGGTCGGGGCATGAGGAGAAAGGGGGAGTTCGGAGTTCGGAGCAAGGAGGGACGTCGGAAGAATACTGCAACGATTCGCAATTCGTGCTTCGTAATTCGCGATTCTTCTCTCTGTCGCTACTTATCGCGGGCCAAGGGCATGATGACGTAGTTGTAGCCGTCGTCGGTGAGCAGGAGCGCTGCGGATTCGCTGTCTTTCATGTCGAACGTGATCGTCTTGTCCGGATCGAGCGAGCGAAGGAAATCGCTCACGAAACGCGGGTCGAGCGTGATGCCGATCTCGCCGCCGGCGTAGTCGATCGGCAGTTCCACGCGGGCCTGACCGGCGTCGGCTGCCCGGGCGGAGAGGACCAGGCGGCCATCGACGAAGGTGAAGTCGATGCCACGGCTTTCTTCGCTGGTGACAATGGCGGCCTGACGCACCGCTGAATGGAACGGCGCAACGACTAATTCGATCTTGTGGGCGTTGCGCTGCGGCACGACGTCGCGCCAGCGGGGGAAGCGGCCTTCGACCAGGCGGGAGTAAATCGTGATGCGACCGGAGCGGACGACGATATCGTTGCCGCGGGCCGCGATGTGAACCTCGGCGTCGGGGTCGGTCAAGGTGCGCTCGATGAGCGTCATCGCCTTGCTCGGGACGATCGTCGTGCCTTCGAGCGTGTGGTGATCGCCGACGCTCGTGGCGGGGCCTTCCATCTTCGCCAGACGGCGGCCATCGGTGCCGACGGCAGTGATCTTGTCGGGGCCGAACTCCAGCAACACGCCGCCCAAGGCGTAGCGACTGCTTTCGTTGTCGGTCGCGAAGACCGTGCGGCGAATCAACTCGCGAACCAGCCGCGCGGCGGCGATCTGATACTTCGACTCGTTGAACTCCACGACCGCGGGGAATTCCTGGGGATCGGCGGCCGGGAGTTTGAATTCACTGCGGTCGCCGCGGACCAGGATGTTCTGACCGTCCGACTCGATGCGCAGATTGGCGTCGCCGCTTTCGCTGAGGATCGAACCGAAGCGCGCCACGGGCAACAGGATGCTACCGGGCTGTTCGGCCTCGACGCCGGGGACTTCGATGCGGACGCCGATTTCCAGATCGGTGGCGAGCAGCGTGGCGCGCTCGCCGTGGACTTCGAGCTTGATGTATTGCAGGATCGGCTTAGGGCTGCGCGTGGGAGCGACGTTACGGGCGGTCTGCCAGGCGGAGAGTAACTTCTCGCGATCGCAGGTGATCTTCATGGATTCCAGATCCGTCTCGGAGTGTGGCGAGAATCGACAGCCGGGGCGTCGCTCTTCTCTGGGATTTAGTTTTTCTTACAGCAGTAATAGGAAGAACCGGTCGTGAGGACGTCGATAACTTCGCCGGTTGCGCGCTAACCATCGTACCGAACGGAACTAGCGGCGATCGCGAAGGGAAGAATCATGGTGCAAAACGCGTTGGCAAGACGTCGATACGATGTTATTCCCCTGTGCGTGTTTGACGCTTGTTTACGAGTCACGCGGCCATCCCTGTGTGTGACGTTGAATAACGCTTCTTTCCTGAACGTTTCCAAGACAAGTTTTCCACGATGGTCAGGCGCTGTGGTTATCAGGAGATGTGACCGAGGGCGGACTGAATCTCCTCGACGGCGCGGCGGGTTTCTCGATCGCTCGTGGTTAACTCTTCGATGCGACGACAAGCGTGCAGCACGGTGGTGTGATCGCGGCCGCCGAAGTAGGCCCCGATCCGTTCGAGACTGGCGTCGGTCAAGCGGCGTGCGAGCCACATCGCGGCGCCGCGGGCGGCTGCGACGCTTTTGCGGCGTGAATCTCCGCGAAGCGTGGGCAGCGTGAGCGAATAGTGCCGCGCGGTCGCTAAGGCGATATCGCGGAGCGTGATCGCTCGATCGCCGCCCCGTTCCTGCAGGTAGTTTTCGACCGCGGCCAGGTCGATTTCCGCGTTGCCGCCGATGGCTTGCAGGTGCGTCAGCGCTCCGGCCAGCGCCAAGGGCGATTGCGAGACGCTGGCCGCGAGACGGTCGAGCGCCGCGGGGGTGATGCGCGCCAGCCGGGTTTCCGCGAGCCGGGCCAGGATGCGCGAACGCGTTGCGCGTTCAGGGCTCGGCATCCGTACGCTGAGGCCGCCTAACAGGCGGGCCACGAGTGACGGGATGAACCCGGCGGTCCCGGAAATGGGCGTGTGGGCGATGACGATCACCTGGCGACCTTCGACGAAGAGCAGGTCGATCGTGCGTGAGAGTTCGTCCTGTGCAAGGTTCTTGCCGGCAAGGTGTTCCAGGTCGTCGAGGATGAAGAGTTGCGCGTCGCGGTAGCGATTGCGCCAGGCCGAGATATCGTCGGCGTCGATCGCTTCGAGCATTTCCTGCGCGAACTCGGCCGCGCGGACGTATTGAACGCCGTTCTTGCCGAGCACGGGGCGGAGCGCGTCGGCCACGGCGCGGACCAGATGCGTCTTGCCGAGTCCGTTGCCGCCGTAGAGCAGAATTGGGTTGTACGACGGGACCATGCCGGCGAGGAGTGCAGAGAAGGCTTCCTCGAGGACGCTCGTGACGAGGCGGTGTTCGGGGCCGAAAATCAGGTCGCCCGGCAACAACGAGGGGGCCAGGTGGGCGTCGGGGAGGATGTCCCCGGTCGCGTCCCCGTCGCAAGGCGTCTGTCGCACGTCACTCAGCACGGCTGGAATGAACCTTGAAATTCGCGCGCCGCACGAGTCCTCCCCAACGCGTCCGCGGAGTATGATCCGCGGGCTCGGCAGCAAGCCGAAATTGTAGCGAATTTGGGGGCCGGCCAACAGCCGTAAAGGGAATCTTTTCAGCCAGAATTTCGTGTGCGCAAGTCGTTGACAGTCTTAGCGATGCGCTCAACCGATTCGTCGACGTCGGCGATCGAGAGCGGGGGGCCGAAACTGAATCGCAGACTGCTGCGAAATTGCTCCTCCGGGAGGCCCATGGCGACGAGCACGTGGGAGGGGTCGCTCGATCCGCTCGCGCAGGCGGAGCCGGTCGAGCAAGCGACACCGGCGAGGTCGAGAGTGACCGCCAAGACCTGGCGGTCGACGCCGAGGAATGCCACGTTCGAGGTATGCGGCGCGCGGAGCGCCTGGGCGGCGTGAACCAGGATCATGGGGACGCGCTCGGCGAGCTGTCGCTCGAAGCGGTCGCGGAGCTCGCGCAGGGCGGCGGCGCGTTTCGGCACGGGCGTCGCTTCGCGGAGGGCCGTTTCGAGGCCGACGGCGAGTGTGACGGATTCGGTCCCGGGGCGGAGGCCGGCTTGCTGGAAGCCACCGAAGAGTATGGGGCGGAGGGGGGCGTCTGGGCGAACGACGAGGGCGCCGATGCCGCGAGGGCCCTGCAGCTTGTGGGCGGTAAAGGTGAGGGCGGTGACGCCGAGGGCGCGGAAATCGACGGGGAGCTTGCCGACGGCCTGGACGGCGTCGGTGTGGAGCGGGACGCTGGCCGCGGCGCAGATGGCGGCGATCTCGGCGAGGGGCTGGATGGCCCCGGTTTCGTTGTTGACGAGCATCACGCTCAAGAGCCGCGTATCCGGGCGGAGCGCGGCGCGGAGGGCATCTACCTTGACGAGGCCTTCGCGGGTGACCGGGAGACGCTCGACGGTGAAGCCGCGTTGCTCGAGGTGTTCGGCGGCGCCGAGGACGCTGGGGTGTTCGATGGCGGAGACGAGCACGTGGCCCGGGGGATCGCCGACGAGTCCGCGAAGGGCGAGGTTATTCGCTTCGGTGCCGCCGCTGGTGAAGATCACGCGATCGGCGTGATGGGAACCGCAGCGTGCGCCGAGCAGGTGCGCGATCGCTTCGCGGGCGTCGTCGAGCCGCCGCCGCGCGCGCTGGCCGAACTGATGCTGGCTCTCGGGATTGAGGTAGGCCTCGGCATCACAGCGCCGCATCGCCTCGGCCACGGCGGGAGCGAGGGGCGTGGTGGCGTTGTGGTCGAGGTAGATGGGGGGCATGGCGAGCGAAGTGAGACGCCGCTATGGAAAGACCTGGACGGTGGCGAATTGGCGAAAGTGTTCGTCGAACGAGAAGGCGTGTTGAATGCTGTAGCGACGCATTACAACGTAGCTGGTGCAGTCAGTAAAGCTCCAGTCTTTGTCGACGAATTGCGAGTAAACATCGCACGCTTCACGAAATGAGGATTGGTCGATGCTTATGAGCTCGCACGCTCCCGCATGAAGCACGTCGTTTAGCCATAGCAAACCAAGGGACTTGTACTTGCGACGCGTGAAAAGCGTGAGCAATTCATCGACGATGTAATCGGTTGTTACGAAAGGCCGTCTGCAATCCGACACGAATTCGGCGGCGCGTTTATGATCGGGATCAGAGGAAACGCCCAGGGCGAACCAAGCGCCGGTATCGACAAAAACGAGTTCACGGGCCATAAATGATCCGGTCGTGGTCGCGATTCGTCAGTTGATCGTCGGCCGTTGGGCCTTGGTACTGCTTGGATTTTTCCAAGAACGCCGTGAGCGCTCTCTGCTGTCGAACGACGGGATCTTCCGCGGCCGGCGCAGTCTCTGCGGCGACGACGACTAACGAGACGATCGACTCGTCCGCCAAGTCGATGGGCTCCAAGGGCCGAAATTGGCCGTGCTCAAACTTTGCTTGGAAGGGTTGATTCATAGAGGAATTATATATCCGAACAGCAACGTGTGTCGACTTGGCGAGAAGACTCGCTTGCGGACTCGAGCTACGGCAGGTCGTATTGGAGCGAAACACGCGAAACTCCGGGCGCTGACGCTTCCGGCTCGCTGTTGGCTGTGCGGTGTTTACAGCCAAAGTTCCAGCCGGCCGTCGAATAAGTCGGGGATGGCGCGTTCGATGATGGCTTTGGCGTGGCTGGCGTGGTAGCGCGTGCTGAGGTGGGCGGCGATGATTTTTTCGTTCTGGAATTTGTCGCGGCGGGCGACGACGTCGTCCAAATGGATGTGGCCGAACTTGTGGATCTTTTCTTTGCGGTGCGTCGGCGCGACGAACGTCATCTCCATGATCAGCACCTGCGCCTGATACATGTCCGGGTTCTGGTCCAGTCCTGGCGGCGAGCTGTCTCCCAGGTAGGCGACGCGCGGCAGGCGGCGTTCTTCGGTGACGTCCGTGCCGGCGAGGCGGAGGTCGCGGATTTCGTGGCCGGCGAGGTGTTGAAACTCGGCGCGGAGCTTGCGGCGGCGCTCCCAGACGATGTAGCCCAGCGAGGGGACCGTGTGCGTCGTGGCGTGCGCGGTGACGACATGCTCGCGCGAGAGCTCGAACTCGTCGCCCGGCTTCGCGGGCACGAGATTGCACGGGAGGCGGCCGCGATCGAGCCGCTGTACGAGTTTGAGCAGCTTATCGACCGTTTCGACCATGTGCTCCGGCATGTAGATCGTCGGCGGGCTCATTTTCATCATCCGCCGCCGGGCGACGTAGACCGGCAGGGCAGCGACGTGATCGAGATGGCCGTGGGAGACGAACCAGGTTTCGGTGGCCATGAACGACCAGGGCTGCGCGCCGAAATCGAAGCCAACTTTGAGCTCGGGGACCCGCCAGTAGGTCTGCACGGCCGCGCGCGAATAGCCCTCGATCGTGAGATCTTTATGAACGAACGTCTTGACGGGGAGATTCTTGAGCATGCAAGCGGGGACAGGCGACGGAGGCGGCAGGTTCGAGATGCAGGGAAACCCGGGATTCTAGAGGAGTTTCGGCGAATACGGAACCGGCGGGAGGAATCACCGCGAAAAACGCGAAATAGTCGCGAAAAGGAAAAAGACGGGTGAACGAGTTTTCGGTGGCCTGGTATTCGAGGGGCAGGTCGGGTTGCGAAGGAGTGAGAGTGCGGGCTTTTTGAGCGAAACGTACTTGGCTTTGGGTGCTGGCGCTTCCTGGTCGCGGGTGGGGCGAGTTGGTTTTGTTCATTTTGGGGACTGACCTTTACCTGGGAGGGGATTCCCGGCAGAATGTCGCCCCGAAATGTCCCATTGGACGGGACGTCGTCAGGGTCCGATACGACCCAGCCGAACCAGCAAGGAGTGCGAACGTGAAAAGACTCGTTTCAGCCGCTTTGATGGCGGCCCTCGTGGCGGCTTGTTCCGCCCTGACGGCGCAGGCGCAGGGGACAGCGCCGCCGCGCCCGACCGTGGCGATCATTGACCTCAGCTACGTGTTTAAGAACTACACGAAGTTCAATGAGATGACCGCCAGCATGAAGCGGCAGGTCGAGGCCGCGGACGCCCAGTTGAAGGGGCGGCAGGAAGAGCTGAAGAAGATCGCGGAGCAGTTTTCGAGTTTGCCGCTGGGCTCCCCGGAGCGGAACAAGCTCGAAGAGCAGGCGACGCAGATGGACGCCGACATCAAGGTGGAGATCGCCACGCAGCGGAAGGACTTCCTCCGCCAAGAGGCGCAGATCTACTACAACGTGTACCAGGAAGTGCAAGAAACGATCAAAACGTACTGCGAGCGCAACGGCATTCTGCTGGTGATGCGCTTTAACGGCGAGCCGCCCGATCCGAACAATCCGCAGGAAGTGATGCAGGACCTGAACAAGGCCGTGGT
>CAZUBB010000040.1:5842-7886 GCA_964618485.1 uncultured Pirellulales bacterium | reverse complement strand
GACATCACGTTCCCGATCAAGGAAGCGCTCGAAGCGACGCGCCCCACGGCCGGCCAGCAGCGCCCCGCGGGCAATCCGGGAACCGGCGTTCCGCCCCGCGCGACGCAGCGCCCGACCGGCGTGCGTCCGAAGTAAGTCGTTCGGTTCATCAGATCGCGCCCCAGGCGCCGTCGCGGCGACTCGATCGTCTCGGCGGCCTGGGCGCGACCAGGATTCTACTCTCTTCCTCGACGTCTTCCCCCCTCGCTGAAACATACATCCATGCGGTTTGAGGATCAGTCGCGCGCACCCGGTCGTCACGGCTACAAAGGCCCAGGCAAAACTTCCACGGCGAAGAGTTCCCCAGCGATTGCTCCGGCGCGCTGGCAGCAAACGCTGGCGCGGCCGGCGATCGTGGAGGGGATCGGCTACTGGTCGGGGCGCAACGTGCGGGTCGAACTACGTCCCGCGGCGGCCGATACGGGAATTGTGTTTGTGCGGTGCGATTTGCCGCGGCCGACGCCAATTCCGGCGCACGTTCAACATCGCATCGAAGCGCCGCGGCGGACGATTCTGACGCGCGGCGGCGTTTCGGTCGAAATGGTCGAGCATGTGATGGCGGCGCTGTCGGGGTTGCAGATCGACAATTGCGAAATTCACATTGATCAGCCGGAACTGCCGGGTTGCGACGGCTCGAGTCTGGCGTACGTGGAAGCGATCGACGCAGCCGGGATTGCCAAACAAACGGTTCATCGCCAGCAGTTGACGGTGCGGGAAGTGGTGCGCGTCGGAGATGACAACGCTTGGATCGAGGCCGCTCCGGCGCAGCGCGGCGGTTTCTCGTTCAAGTACCACTTGGACTACGGATCGGACAACGCGATCGGCCGGCAGACGCTCACGTTGGACGTGACGCCGAAGACGTTTCGCGAGGAGCTGGCTTCGAGCCGCACGTTTCTGCTCAAGTCGGAGGCCGATTGGCTTCGTGCGCAGGGATTGGCCGGCAAGGCCACGGCGAAAGACCTGTTGATCTTTGACGCGGAAGGACCGATCGACAACGAATTGCGGTTTCCGGATGAGTGCGTGCGCCACAAGGCGCTCGATCTCATCGGCGATCTGGCGCTGGGCGGGTATGACCTGGTCGGACATTTTGTGGCGTACAAGACGGGGCATCGCTTGAACGCGAGCTGCTGCGAGCCCTGTTGCGCGAAGGCGAAGTGATCGGCCGGCGGCGGCATTCGGCATAACGAGACACACTCCGACCCAGGATGGATCGGGGCAACAAAAACCCTCGCAAGGATGCGGAGGTCGCGGGCATGGCCACATGGATTTCGCCGCAGGCGGTCGTCGACCCGGCGGCGCAACTGGGGGACGACGTACAGATTGGTCCCTTCTGCGTCGTGGGGCCGCACGCCAAGATCGGCCGCGGCACGCGCCTGGAAAACAGCGTCACGCTGATGGGGCACGTGACGCTCGGGGAGGAGAATCATCTCTTCCCGTACGCGGTGATCGGCGCCCATCCGCAGGACGTTTCCTATCGCAACACCGACACACAGGTGGTGATCGGCGACGGGAACATGATCCGTGAAGGAGTGACGATCAATCGCGCCACGGAAAAAGAAGACGGCGTGACGCGGGTCGGCAGCCACAATTATTTGATGGCGGGCTCGCACATCGCGCACGATTGTCAGGTGGGAAGTCACATCAAGATGGCCAACGGCACGATGCTGGGGGGCCACGTTCACGTGCACGATTTCGCCACGCTCTCCGGCGCGGTGGCGGTGCATCACTTCGCGACGATCGGCAGCTATAGCTTTGTGGGCGGGATGAGCCGCGTCATTCACGACGTGCCTCCCTTCATGCTCGTCGACGGCCAGCCGGCGCGGCCGCGCTGCGTGAACATTGTGGCGCTCAAACGCGCCGAGTTTTCGGACGAGGCGATTCAGGCGATTTCCGAGGCGCACCGATTGATGTATCGCGCCAAAGTGGGCCTGCATCACGTGCGGGAACTGCTTTCCGGGGGGCACTTGTTGCATCCGTCGGTGGCGCAGCTCATGAATTTTCTCGA
>CAZUBB010000040.1:3675-5827 GCA_964618485.1 uncultured Pirellulales bacterium | reverse complement strand
GGCGGCGTGAGCGAACTACGCGTGGCGGTGATCGGCGTCGGGCACTTGGGGCGCATTCACGCGCGGCTGATGAAGGGCGTTGCCGGGGCGAAGTTGGTTGCGGTGGTCGATCCCTCGGAAAGCAATCGCACGCAAGCGGCCGCCGAGACTGGCGCCGAGGCGTGCGCGGATTATCGCGGACTGGTTGGCCGCATCGACGCGGCGATTGTGGCGACGCCGACACGCTATCATCACGCGGTCGCTTGCGATCTGCTGCGCGCGGGCGTGCATGTGTTTGTCGAAAAGCCCCTGGCCCCGAGCGTGGAACAGGCGTCGGAAATGGTCGATCTGGCCGACCGGCATGGTGCACTCTTGCAGGTGGGGCATGTCGAGCGATTCAACCCTGCGTGGAACGAGGCGCTGCCGTATCTCGGCGAGCCAAAGTTTATTTCCGCGTGCCGGACGAGCGGGTATTCGTTTCGCTCGACCGATATCGGCGCCGTGCTGGATCTGATGATTCACGATATCGACCTGGCGCTGTGGCTGACGCGGTCGCGCGTGGTGAGCGTCGAGGCGCTGGGGATCGCGCTGTTCGGACAAGAGGAAGACATCGCCCATGCGCGGCTGGTGTTCGACGATGGCTGCGTGGCGGTGCTGAGCGCGTGCCGGGCGAGTTACGCGATGCAGCGGACGATTCAGACCTGGTCGCGGCGCGCTTTTGCGAGCATTGATCTCGGCCAGCGGACCGCGGAAGTGATTCGCCCCAGCGAAGGATTGCTGCGGCGCGAGTTGCATCTGGACGCGATCCAGCCGAGTCAGTTCACGGAAATGAAAGAGCGGCTGCTGCAAGAACATTTGCCGCGGACGACGTTCACCGCCGAGGCGGGGAATCCGTTGCAGGAAGAGCTGACGGAATTCATCGCGTCGATTCAGACGGGCGTGGCGCCGCGCGTGACGGGGGAACAAGGCCTGGCCGCGGTCGATGTCGCGGAGCGGATTCTGACTTCCATCGCCCAACATGCCTGGGACGGTCATCCGGCGGGGCTCATTGGTCCGCAAGCGAAGCCAGCGCCAGCGGTGTTGCCGGGTCCGCATTGGCATCTGAAGCCGACGTCGCGGACGGTAACGTTCGAGCGGCGCGAGGCAGGGTGAGGGGGAGGGAGGAAGCACGTAGCACGGAGCACGGAGTTTCAGCGGCTGCGCTTCGCCTGCTCGATTCTTGATTCGTGCTCCGAACTCCGTTATTCGTCCCTCTACCGAAACACCATCTTCATGACGTCGTTCGTGCCGAGAGTGCGCGGGGAGGCGAAGAGTTCTCCGGCGCGGAAGCCGGCGGCGGTGCCGTAGTGGTGGGCGATCGCCGTGGCGCGCTCGAAGAGGTGCGCTTTCTCCGGCGGGAACTGCGTTTCATAGCAGCGGATCGCGGCGAGCTTCATTTCGATCGTGTCGGAGATATCCGCGACGAAGTGCCCCAGGCCGGTGGGGAGTTCGAGCGAGATAAACGAGAGCGAAAAATAGAGCTGCGCGGCGATGGTGTGGACCGGCAGGTGATCGAAGTGGCTGTCCCACTTCGTGAGCCGGGAATAGAAGACCGCGGCGTCGGTGATTTGCATCGCCTGCCAGTGATCGGGGGAGGCGAGCGGCGTTTTTTCGCCGAAGCCGATGACGAGCTTCGGGCGGTACTTGCGGAATTCCTTGGCGAGCGCGACGCGGTTTTCGAAGTTGTCGAACAGCCGGCGGTTGGTGAGGTTGAGTTGGATACGCGTGTCGACGCCGAGCGCCTTGGCCGCGGCATCGGCTTCCGCGAGGCGCACATGCGGGCCGGGAGACTTAGGCGTGGGCTCGCCGTCGGTCAGATCGATGATACCGACGCGATACCCTTGCTTGACGAGTTTGGCGAGGGTGCCGCCGCAGGCGATTTCGACGTCGTCCGGATGCGCGCCGACGGCGATAACGTCGAGGGAGGGGAGTTCAGGTTCGGTCATCGTGACGTGGTTCGGTGTGTCGTGAAGGTTCCATACGGTCGTGTAGGACGCGGACTATTTCCAATCGTTCACCATTGTGAACTCTGTAAAGCAAGAAATGGCGAGGGCGTTTCACGCGTGCGGGTGCGCGTCCGCGGCTGAGTTTGATGTGATAGCTTCTCATTGGCTCACTCAATTCAGCAACTTCG
>CAZUBB010000040.1:1939-3665 GCA_964618485.1 uncultured Pirellulales bacterium | reverse complement strand
CTGCCGGGACGCTCCGGATCATCGACGACGTCCCAAATCGCCTGCTGGATTAATTCGTGATAGCGCTCGGCGGCAACGTAACCGAAATGGGCAATGGTCCAATCATGGATTTCATGAATGTCGACCTTCGCAAGAGGCGCGACGAAGTATTGGTACATTGCCTAAGGAGCTCCAGTCACTTGCGACGCGTCAACACTCGGGCGCTGCAGGATGGCTCGTAGTTCCTCGCGACTACGAAACTCAATTCCTTGGCCTTGATCGAGTTGGCGAATTCCCTCATCCGCCAACGATTTCAACAACGCCAGCTTTTCCCTCCTTTTCTGGTCTTGCCGCTCAAGGAGCCGAAGGCCGTCACGGAAAACGTCGCTGGCATCCTGGTATTGCCCGCTCGCGACCAGCGATGTGATGAATTCGTGGAAATGGTCGTTCAGTTCGATCTGATACACGTTCGACATCGTTAATTCTCCGGAATCGTCGTTCGGCTACCGATTTCATTATACCACCCCACCTGACTTCACCACCGCGAGCAGGAAACTCGGGTTCAGCGCGTCGAAGCGGACGCGTTCGAGTTGGTAGGTGCCGCGGGCGACGTTGATCATCCAGACTTTGACGTCGGACTCGACGCGTTGCAGCGTGCCGTGCACGTCGGCGAGGTTTTCGATGCTGCCGACGTTGGCGACGAGCCGCCCGCCGTTGCGGAGGCTTTTGTAGGCCGCTTCCACGAGCGAACCGAGTTCGCGGCCAGTGCCGCCGAGGAAAATCGCGTCGGGCTGCGGCAGGTCGCGCCAAGCTTCCGGGGCGCGGCCCAGCACGGGGACCAGGTTCTTCACGGCGAAGCGCTGCGCGTTGGCCAGGATGAGGGCGTGATCCTCCTGATCCATTTCGATGGCATACGTGGTTCCGCCAGGGGCGAGCTGGGCGGCTTCAATGGCGACCGAACCGCTGCCGGCGCCGATGTCCCAGACGACGCTGCGCTCGCCAAGGTCCATTTCCGCCAGGGCGATCGAGCGAACCTCCGCGGGCGTAAGCAGTCCGCTCTTGGGTTTTGACTGCAAAAACAATTGATCGGGGTTGCCGAAGAGCCGTTTGCCGAGGGCCTCCGCCGGGCGGTCCGGGACGTGCGGCTTGCGGACGAGGATCATCACGTTCAGCGGCGCGAACTCATGCGCGGCGATTTCCGCCAACTCGCCTTGCGTAACGCGCTCGTCGGGGGAGCCGAGATTCTCGCAGACATAGCAGGAGAAGTAATCGATTTTTCGATCGAGGAGCGCTTGGGCGACCTTGGCCGGCGTGTGTACTTCCGAGGTGAACAATCCCGCCTTTTCCGCGACGCGGATTTTTTCGATCACCGCGTCGAGGGCGTGGTTCGCGAGGTTCGTCAGGTAGGCTTCTTCCCAGCTTTCTTTGACGCGGGCGAAGGCCAACTGCATGCTGCTGACATGCGGGACGACTTCGAAATGCTCTTTGCCGATCCGTTCGCACAGGTATCGCGCGGTGCCGTAGAAGAGGGGATCGCCCGAGGCGAGGACGATCGCTTTCTGCTTCGCGGCGGCGTTGAGACGCGCCACGGCCTGGTCGAGGTTCGAACCGAGCGGGAAGCGTTCCGCCTTGGATGGGGGAATGAGTGCGAGGGTGTATTCGGCGCCGAGCAGGAGTTCTGCCTCGTCGATCAACTGCCGCGCGTGGCTCGTCAGCCCGGCGGCCCCGTCGTCGCCGCGGCGGCGCA
>CAZUBB010000040.1:0-1929 GCA_964618485.1 uncultured Pirellulales bacterium | reverse complement strand
GTCGTTCCGTCGTGTTGGCAGGCATGGACATCGGGTCCGGGGGCGCTCGGACATCAGTTTGACGGCGACGTCCACTCCGCACGGCACGCGTTCGGCGCCTGCCGGAGGATTTTAGGTCGGCAGGGCAGTGACTGACAACGGCCACCGAGGTGTAGGAGGCTGGATCAGCAATTGACACCAGCCCGACGCGCCAGCGAGGGGGAGACGATTTCGGCGCATGTTCGATGCGATTCGAGCGAAAAATTCCAACTCTCCCTCGCTGGCGCGTCGGGCTAGTGTGAGTGACCCATTGGCCCGATGGAGTCGCCTCCTACATTCCGGGGATTCGCTTTGTCCCGGAATGCGACTGGCGACGTACATTTATGGTCTCAATCTTTTCCCGGAATCGTGATGAGGCGGCGTCTGCGATGGAGTGGCTGAGCGTATTGATTTTGGCGGTTATTCAGGGGATTACCGAGTTCCTGCCGATCAGCTCGGACGGGCACCTGGCGATCGGCGAGGAGCTGTGCGAGCATCTGCTCGGCGTGACGTTTACCAACAAACTCGGGCTGACGATCGTCCTGCATGCCGGGACGTTTCTGGCGGTGCTGGCCTTTTATTGGAACCGCGTCTGGCGGCTGCTGGGCGCCGATGTGCGGGTGCTGGGGCTGTTGATTCTCGCGACGATCCCGGCCGCCGTGAGCGGACTGCTGTTGAAGAAGTTCGCTACGGGTTGGCTCGAAGATCCGCTGCTGACCGGTTGGCTGCTGCTGGTGAATGGCGCGTTGCTCATTTGGGCGAGCCATCGGCCGCTGGGGACGCTCGTTTATCAGGAACTCACCTGGAAGCAGGCGCTCGTGATCGGCTTGTTTCAGGCCGCGGCGCCGTTGCCGGGAATCTCGCGGAGCGGGTCGACGATCGCCGCGGGGCTGTGGCTCGGGCTGCGGCGCGAGGACGCGGCGACGTTTTCGTTCTTGCTTTCGCTGCCGGCGGTCGGCGGGGCGGTGTTCCTCGAGCTCGTAGAAATGGCCCGGACGGGGAACGCGGGATTACCGTGGCCGATCCTTACGATGGGGGCCGTGGTGTCGTGTGTGGTGGGAATCTTTGCCCTGCGGTGGCTGATTACTTGGCTGCAGCGTGGGAAGTTGCAGTACTTTGCGCTGTGGTGCGTGCCGATCGGCGTGGCGGTGATTGTTTGGCAGATGTGGGGATAAGGCTGCGTCGCGACCGATCCTTACTGCGACACGGCTTGCGCGGGCGCGAGGTTTCGCACGGCGATCAGTTCCGCGAGGATGCTGATGGCGATTTCCATCACCGTCTGCGAACCGATTTCCAGGCCGACGGGGGCGTGGACGTCGTCGAGCGACTCCTGGCTGACGCCTTCCGCGAGCAGGTCATCGAAGATCAGGCGAATCTTGCGCTTGCTGCCGATCATTCCCACGTAGGCCGCATCGCGATCGACAAGCTGGCTGAGCGCCTCTTCGTCGTGATTATGGCCGCGCGTGACGATCAGGCAGAACGTCGTCGGCGCGATCTCGATTTTCTTGAGCGTCGCTCCGATCGGGCCGGCAATGAGTCGCTGCGCTCGGGGGAAGCGTTCGCGTGTGACGAACTCTTCGCGATCGTCGAGCACCCAGACATCGAAGTCGAGCTCGGCCGCGAGGTTGCCGACCGCCTGGCCAACGTGCCCGCCACCGACGATCAGGAGCCGGGTGCGCGGTAGCTTCGGGAGATACGCGACACCGTCCGCATTCGTGGGGCGAGGTCGTGGCCCCAATTGCCGAATGCGGTCGACGATGAAGGAGGGCGGCTCGGCGCCGAGGTCGGCATCGCCATGCGCCGCGAGGAGTTTGCCTTCAGCCGTGAACAATAGGGACGTTGGGGACGCGAGTCCGGACTTAGTGCCGTCGTAGACGATGGCCTCGATGACTCGCTTGCCGCGGCCGATGG
>CAZUBB010000039.1:24567-27045 GCA_964618485.1 uncultured Pirellulales bacterium | reverse complement strand
CGTGCGGAGTGATGCCGGCAACGGCCGCCTGTGGTGGGGGAACGCAATCTACCTGCGCGACTTCCGTGATCCCTGGGTCATTGCCGGCGGTGCGCGGCGGTTGTTGCTGCTGGCGGCGCTGTTGGATGCCCGCGGTGATGTCGACGGCGCCGCGGCCGCGCTGCAATTGGCGCTTGAGGATACGCGCTTCGGCTGGACCGAATCGCAGCGGGCGGCGGTTGAGCGGCGCATCACGGAGTTGTTGTACGTTCCCCCGTGGCCGCCCGTGGTGGATGCGGCGCCGGCGCCGGCGATGGCCGTCGAGCCGCCGCACCGTGCATTGAGCGGTCACCACTTTCGCCGCGTCGTGAAGCGGCTTCTGGGCCGTCGATAATTCCGTCGCGTGAGCGCCGCGATACTCCGGGCGCTCACGCCTCCGACGCATGAGCGGTTAGGACTGTTTGCGTTCTAGTTCCGCGCGAATCCGGTCTTCCTGGGCGCGGACTTCCGGCGTGTAGGCTTCGCCAAAGTCTTCGGCGGTAAACATCGGGCGGATTTCGATCTCGGAATCTTCGATCATCGGGTTCGGGCAGCGCTTGACCCAGTCGATCGCTTCCTGCATCGACTTGACTTGCCAGATCCAAAAGCCGGCGACCAATTCCTTGGTCTCCGCGAACGGACCGTCGATGACGGTTCGATTCTTGCCGGAGAAACGCACACGCGCCCCTTTGGAACTAGGCTGCAAACCATCGCCTGAAAGCATGATGCCGGCCTTGACCAACTCTTCGTTGAAGTTGCCCATTTCGGTCAAGAGTTGCTCGCTGGGCATCTCGCCAGCTTCCGAGCTTTTGGTCGCTTTGACCATCACGATGACTTTCACGGTGCGGAACCTTTCTGAACGTGGTTGCTGTCTTGAAGGGGCGTGTTGGAATCTACTTGCCCGGAGGCAGGCCGGAGAGTTCATGGACGGGGCGGACTTCGACGGTTCCCTTGCGAGCACCGGGGATGCGGCCGGCGATGTCGATGGCCTGGTCGAGGTTTTCGGCCTCGACCAGGAAGTAGCCGCCGAGTTGTTCGCGCGTTTCCGCAAAGGGGCCGTCCGTGACCAGGCGTTTGCCGTCGCGGACGCGCACGCTAGTGGCCAGCGCCACGGGCTGCAACGGCGACGCGGCGAGGAACTGGCCGCTTTTGTGCAACTGATGCGTCAGCGCGGTCGACTCCTGGAAACAGGCCTCGCGTTCGCCCTCGGCCCAGCAGTTTTCTTCGCTGTAAATGAGCAGCATGTATTTCATGGGAATCGTCTCCTGTTCCGTTTCGACGGCGATGCGCGCGCCTCGAACTACTTCTTGCGATAGTAGTGACCGGTCATGAACTTGACCCACGTGCCGTCGGGGCCCTTGGTCTGCGAGGAGAGCGTGCGGTGATCGTCGTCGATGAACTCGATCAAATCCTGGTAAGCAACCAACCCCGGCTCGCCGGAGAAGTTTGGGCCTTCGGTGTCGAGCGTAAGGAGTTTCTTTTCCGCGTCGAGCGTGCCATTGTAGATCCAGAGATTCGTCATGCATGAGGCGATGAAGGTCCCGACGAAGCGCTGCTTCTGGGGATCATAGCCGAGCGTCATGTAAGAGGTCATTTTACTGCCATCGGGGCCGTCCCCTTCGCCGACGCCGAGCGTCCAGAGCCCGCCGACCGAGCTGACTGTTTCGACGACCTGGTTTTTCATCGGCGGTTGATCGGGGCCCATGCTGCATTCCAGGTCGCCAACCCATTCGCCGACCAGCCGACTCAGCCACTGGTGTTCCGGAAGTGGTTCGGGCATAGGCATCGACATGGTTAGGGCTCCTGTGACTGAAGTGATTAATGGTTGACATCAGTAGCGGGCGTTCTACCCTTACCCCGGCCCTCTCCCGGGAAGGGAGAGGGAGGAATACAGGGGACGCTTACTTCATGCGTTCGGCGGCGAGTTGGTGGATCGTCTCGTCCGAGGCGCGAATCTCGAACGGGCCGACTTTCACCCCGGGGTGTTTTTCCATCAACTGGATGGCGTGATTCAAATCCCGGGCCTCGAGAATCAGGATGCCGCCGAGTTGTTCTTTCGTCTCCGTAAACGGGCCGTCGGTTACAGCGACTTTCCCATCGCGAAAACGCAGCGTGACGGCGCTTGGGGCCGGTTGCAAGGCCTCGCCCCCGGCGAAATGCCCGCCCCGTTTCAGTTCCGCGTCGTAGGCGAAGCAAGAGTCCATCAGCTTGGTTTGTTCGTCGGGAGTCATCTCAGCCCACTTCGATTCGTCGTAGTAACCAAGGCAGATGAACTTCATGAAAAACTCCGGATGCAGGGGTGTGGGGCGATCGGCCTTCACCATGTAGTCGAGCATGGCGCCGGCGAATCGACATCCGGAGTTCGATTTTTTTAGCCGAGTTCGGCCAGGCGTTTTTCCAGAAACCGCCGCTCCGGCGCCTGCCGTGTGAGCGCGAGCGCTCGATCGTACGACTCCCGGG
>CAZUBB010000039.1:17765-24557 GCA_964618485.1 uncultured Pirellulales bacterium | reverse complement strand
CGTCCGCGCGGCCCAACCGCCGACAAAGGTCTGCCCGCGCTGCGTGCGCGAGGCGGTAATCGATCAGTTCGCCACGAGCGAGGATGGCGTCCACAATACCGAGTGCCGCCTCCGGCCCGTCGCGCATCGCCAGGGCGACCGCCCGATTGAGTTCCACGATCGGCGAAGGTTCCGCTTGCATCAGCAGGTCGTACAGGGCGACGATCTGCCCCCAATCGGTCGCAGACGGCGTGGCGGCGCCGGCATGCACGGCGGCGATCGCGGCCTGAATCGTGTAAACGCCGACCGGTTGGTCGCCGAACGCCCGCGCCACGAGCGATTGCCCCTCGGCGATGAGTTCCCGATTCCACAACCCGCGATCCTGGTCGTCGAGCAAGATCAAGTCGCCGTCGTCCGAGGCGCGGGCGTGGCGGCGGGACTCGTGGAGCAGCATCAGCGCGAGTAACCCCAGCACTTCGGTGTCCGGCAGCATTTCGATCAACAGCCGCGCGAGGCGAATCGCCTCCTGCGAAAGGTCGGCCCGGGTGACCGCTTCGCCGGAGGAGGCGGAATAGCCTTCGTTGAAGACGAGATAGATGACTGCCAGTACCGAATCGAGCCGCTCCGGCAATTCGGCCAGCGAAGGGATCTGGTAGGGGATTTTGGCGTCGCGGATCTTGGCCTTGCCGCGGACGATCCGCTGCGCGATCGTGGCCGGCGCGGTGAGGAATGCCGTAGCGATTTCCTCCGTAGTTAGTCCGCAGACTTCGCGAAGCGTCAGCGCGACCTGGGCCGAGGCCGCGAGGGCTGGGTGGCAGCAGGTAAAAATCAGCCGCAGACGATCGTCCTCCACTTCCTGGCCGTCGTCGTCGGACGGAGAAACGGCGGTGTCGAGCCGGCGGCTCAGGTCTTCGAGCGAGGCGTCGAACCGTGCGCGGCGGCGCATCGAGTCGATCGCCTTGAAACGCCCGGCGGAAACGAGCCACGCCCGGGGATTTGCGGGAACGCCTTCGCGAGCCCATTGCTCGGCGGCGGCGGCGAACGCCTCGTGCATCGCTTCTTCGGCAAGATCGAAGTCGCCGAGGAGGCGGATCAAGGTGGCAAACACGCGCCGGGATTCGGTGCGGTAAACATCGTCCAGCGTCCGCCTGGCAAGCGCTGCGGGATTCTCATTCATTGGAATCGCCCTCCCCAGACAGTATCGCCATCCTGGCGGGCATTAGTGAACAAGAGTTCATTATTTCTTCGCCGCGAGAGCTTTGCAAGTACCCTGCGGCGTTCAGAAGCGGTGAATCGGCCACGGCGCTTGCGGTTAACAACAACGGGTTTATTCCAGGAGGCAGTGATGCTGCGATTACCGACCGTCGCCGGGGTGATGGAACGCCGGATTCTGGTCAACTATCGAATCGATCCCGATGTCGCTGCAAAGATGATTCCAGACCCCTTTCGCCCGCAAATCGTCGGTGGGCACGCGATTGCCGGCATTTGCCTGATCCGGCTGACGCGGCTGCGACCATCGTTCTTGCCGGCGTCCTGCGGTTTCACGTCCGAAAACGCGGCCCATCGGTTCGCCGTGGAATGGACCGAGAGTAATCGGTTGCGTCGCGGCGTCTACATTCCACGCCGCGATTCCTCGTCCTGGTTCAACACGCTGGTCGGTGGACGGCTGTTTCCAGGCCTGCACCATCGGGCGCGATTCGCCGTCCAGGAGTCGGAATCTCGCTGGAGCGTGCAATTTGCCAGCGTGGACGGTACGGCGGCCGTCTACGTTGATGCCGAACTGGCGGACCGAGTTCCCGCCGGATCGGTGTTTGGCGACCTGGCCGGGGCGACGGAGTTCTTCCGGGCCGGGGCCGCCGGCTTTTCGCCTGCGGCCCGCCCTGGCTGCTATGACGGACTGGAATTGCAGGCCGATCGTTGGTCGCTCGAACCGCTCGAAGTTCGGCAGGTCTCGTCATCGCTGTTCGATGATCGGGGGCAGTTTCCGGCCGGCGCGGCGGAGTTCGACAGCGCGTTCCTGATGCGGGAGGTGCCGCACCGCTGGGTCACGCTGCCCTCTATGGCCGGGCGTGCGAATGCGATTCTGGCGGCCGCCTGTGCCTAAGGCCAGGGCTTCGCAGGCAGCGAAATTTGTTTGACCGTGCAATTCGGCCCGAATAGACTAAAGGCTTAAGACGTTTAGCCTTAGCGCATTGCGCGCCGAGGGAGGCGGGCATCATTCGGCACGTTGGAACAGGGGCTTGGTCGCGGCTCACGCGCAAGGAACAGAAGCATGGCTAGCTCGGAAAATCAGGGATTGCAGGCGGGCTTGATCATCTCCGTCATTCTGGTGATCGCCCTGGGCGTCACGACCTACCTGTTTTATTCGCAGGCGGACGGCGCGCAGACCGCGCTCGACGCGCGTACGAAAGAGGTGTCGGAGCTCAACACGAAGATGACGACGCAGCAAACGGAGCTCAACGACCTGAAGAAGATTGCTGGCTTCCAGGATACCGACGGCATCGACAAGATCAAGCTGGACTTCGCCAAGACCGTGGAGCCGCTGCTGGCCGGCCGTCAACCGGACGCGGTCAATCTCGCGACACTAGTTACGGAGCTGCAGACGACCAACCTGGAGCAAGTGCAACGCTACAACGAACTGCAGACCGAAAATAACAACCTCAAGACCACCAACGAGCAGCGCGAAGCGGCCAAGCAGGCGCAGATCGACGAGATCACCAAGGCCCGCGACGACGCGATCGCGGAAGCCAAAGCGGCCACCGAAAAATTCAACGTCACACAAGCGGCCTCGGCCAAGACGGAGAGCGAACTGAAGACGCAGGTCGATACGCTGCAAAAAGACCTGGTGAAGACCAAAGCGGACGCTGATGCCCGGGTCGCGACCCTGGAGGAGCAGCTCAAGAATCTGCAGGCCATTGTCGCAGATCGCACTCGACGCATTGAGGACATGAAGAACGAGAGCTTCGAGTTGCCGTTTGGTGAAATCACGCTGGTCAATCAGCGGAACAAGACCGTGTGGATCAATCTCGGCGAGGATGACAAGCTGCGGCGGCAAGTGGTATTCGCCGTTTATCCCACGGACGAGAACGCGGTCGGCAACGACTTAGCTCGCAAGGCGACGATTGAAGTCACGCAGATCCTTGGACCGCATCTGGCCGAGGCGCGCATTCGCGATGACGATTTCACCAATCCGATCATCCCGGGCGACAAGGTCCACACGGCCCTCTGGGCGCCGGGCGAGAAGATTCACGTGGCGCTGGCCGGCGTGATGGATATCGACGGCGACGACTCCAGCGACATCGAACTGCTGCGCAACCTGATCACGGCCGGCGGCGCGGTGATCGACGCCGAGGTCGACGGCCGTGGAAACGTGCAAGGCGCGATTACGCCACAGACTGGCTATCTCATTATCGGCAACGAACCTCCGCAGCGCGAAGGAAACGAGGCCGCCCTGGAGCCATATACCAAGCTGCGCCGCGAGGCGATTCAGTACGGTTTGAAGACGATCTCGTTGGAGCAGTTCCTCAAGCGTTCCGGCTGGAAAGACATCCGCCAGGTGTTGAACTACACGCGCCCGGGAACGGCTCAAGAATTCCTTAAGGGCAAGGAGGAAGGCAAGCCGGTCTCCAACGGACGTACGTCGGCCCTGTTCCGCGAGCGCCAGCCCAAGCCGAAGGCGGCGGAAGAAACGGAAGAAGCGCCGGCGCAGCCGTAAGAGTGCAAGAGCTTCACTTGGAATTAGCGGCAGCAACTCGGATGGGTCCGTGACCCCAGGCGCTGATGCTCTTGGCTCGCTTTGAACGCGAGTGCGTGGCGACTAAGTAGAGCCGCCGTTGCCCATGAATTCGGTCATCGTTGCTTCGCCTTCCGCGCTGATGCCGCGGCGGAGCAGCACGCTGGACACCGTGAGGAACAGGATCTTCACGTCGAGCCAGAGGCTCATGTGGTCGACGTACCAGACGTCCGCGTCGAAGCGGTCGGCCCAGGAGAGCTCGTTGCGGCCGTTGACCTGGCTCCATCCGGTGACGCCTGGCTTCACCTCCAGCCGCCGCCGCTGATGGGGCGAATAACGCTCCAGGTAACGCACCACGAGCGGCCGCGGCCCAATCAGGCTCATCTCGCCCCGCAACACGTTCACCAGGCTCGGCAACTCGTCGAGACTGGACGAGCGCAGGAATTTTCCATAACGCCCGAGCCGCTCACTATCGGGCAACAGCGCCCCCGAGGCATCGGTGGCGTTCGACATGGAGCGGAATTTCCAGCAGTGAAACGGCTTCCCGTGCTGGCCGGAACGCAACTGAAAAAACAACACGGGGCGGCCGAGCGCGATCAGGCTGGCAATGGCAACGCCGAGCATCACTGGCGCAAGGAGCACGGCGGCGGTGAGGCCGAGGGTGAGGTCGAAGAGTCGTTTGCCGAGGGTGGGGTACATGCCAACTGTCGCGCAATTACTTGGGCCTGAATAGAGTCGAGGTATGGCGCAAGTCTATTGTCCCAGAATGCGCCGCCATTTTGACACGAACTGGTCCAGATCGCCTTCGGCGGACCATAAAACTCCATCCACAATCATTTCGCCGATGGAATTCCGCTGCGCCCACTGCGCAAGTTCTGCTGCAACCACATCGAGCGAAAAGCTCGGTGACATCGACAACGAGCAAGCGAACATTGCTGCGTCACCTAAGGAGTCGCTTGGCGAGATCGCCTGATAGTATGGGATCAACTCGACTCCCTCAGCCACTTCAATGCGCAGAGGCGGTTTTCCCGACGCGTCGCCGACACTTCGGGAAAACTTCAAAGCCGTCAGGCCGTCAAATACGACCTCGTGCGTTTCCTTGGACGTTTGAGGAGTTTCGGCCGATCTCCAGACTTGGAGATCGGGCATTGACTCACAGACGATCTCGTCCATGATCTGAACTGGACCGTGTTGGAAACGGGCGTCCGACATGGCTTACCTCATACGTAAGGATTGCTCTGCGATGACCTTGCCATTATACGCCAAATCGAAGCGATAGACGCCCTGACGTGGAAACCGGAGGGAACGAATACGAAAGGGAACAACTCGCACTATGAGCGGATCTGGCTCAAATGTTACACGCCATTTTCGAGACTCATAGATCAACCTTCCGCGTTCCTCGTCGACACACGAAAGAACTAAATCGGCGACACCCCGGCATTCCGTTAGAAACGCGAGGATGCAAATCTCAGAGTGAACGACGGGATACGCCGGCGTTTCCATCGACTGTACGCTCGTCAGCACGTCGCGAATATCGACCCGTAAATGTAGCGACTGTGTATCGCTTGCATTCCAATCGGAGCACAAGATCATGTGACGGACGATTGGAAGCAAGCTCACACAGATTGCCCTTGATCCACCGGTTCGACTTACGCCTCACAACTTCACGCTGCATCACGTACTACCCCACCTTTTCCCAAGTCCCTTCGCGAGCGCTCTTCAGCACTGCGTCGCATACCTGCTGCGTTTCCAGGGCGTCGCGGAAGCTCGGTCCGGCCGGTTTGCCAGTCGCCAGGCCTTCGAGGAAGTCGGCCACCTGGTGGACGAAGCTGTGCTCGTAGCCGATTTGCAGGCCGGGCACCCACCAGTGGTCCATGTAGGGGTGTTCGCCGCCGTGGTCGGTGACGTGGATGGAGCGCCAGGCGCGAAGCTTGCTTTCGTCGTTGTGGTCGAAGTAGCTCAATCGGTGCAGGTCGTGCAGGTCCCAGGCGATCGAGGCCTTCTCGCCGTTGATCTCGAACGTGTAGAGCGCCTTGTGACCGCGGGCGTACCGGGTCGACTCGAACGTGGCAAGCGAACCGTTCTTGAACCGTGCCAGGAAGGCGCAGGCGTCGTCGATGCCGACCTTTTCCACCTTGCCGGTCAGGTTGTGCTTTCGCTCCTTGACGAACGTCTCCGTCATGGCGGAGACGGTGTCAATCGAGCCGTTCAACCAGAGGGCCGTATCGATGCAGTGCGCCAGCAGGTCGCCGGTGACGCCCGAGCCGGCGGCGTTGACGTCGAGCCGCCAAAGGGCCTGTCCGCCCTGCGGCAGGTCGGTGGAGATCGTCCAGTCCTGCAGGAAGACCGCGCGGTAGTGGAAGATGCGCCCCAGGCGGCCTTCCTCGATGAGCTTCTTGGCCATCGTCACGGCCGGGACGCGGCGGTAGTTGTACCAGACGATGTTCGGCACGCCGGCCTTCTCGACGGCGGCCACCATCTCGGCCCCTTCCTCAGAGTTCATCGCCAGCGGCTTCTCGCAGAGGATGATCTTCCCGGCGGCCGCGGCGGCCAGGGCGATTTCCTTGTGGAGGTTGTTCGGCGTGCAGATATCGACCGCGTCGATGTCCTTCCGCGCGAGGAGTTTCTTCCAGTCGGTCTCGACCGACTCGTAGCCCCAGGTCTCGGCAAACGCCTTGGCCTTCTCGGCATCCCGGGCGCAGACCGCCTTCAGGACGGGCCGGTATTCCAGGTTGAAGAAGTTGTTCACCTTCCGATAAGCATTGGAATGCGCCCGGCCCATGAAGCCGTATCCGATCATTCCAATGTTGAGTGGTTTGGGCATGGAAATTTCCTTGCGATCGTTGTCAGCAGTCGAGGGTTTGCCTGGGCCTAATCAATTCCGAGTCGATCCAACGCGGGACCGCGGGATCAAAATAGCCGAACTTGATCTCTTCGCCCAGCCGCCCGGCGTGCTGCGAATGTCTCCCGGCGGCCGCCTGGCTCCGTACCGCGCCCTACACTTTACCGGCTTGAAATCTCGGGTCGCGGCCGTCGGCTGGCGGCTCGATTCCGATTCTTCCGTTTGTCCCGACGGCGCC
>CAZUBB010000039.1:0-17691 GCA_964618485.1 uncultured Pirellulales bacterium | reverse complement strand
ATGGCCGATGACCTCGATTTTTTTGGGGCGAGCGATCTGATCGGGGCGCTCGCGGAGTTGGAGCAGAGCTCGCAGGACAACGTCGCGCGGTTGCGGGCGCACGAGCGGTTGCAGATCCGCATCGGCGTCACCGTGCAGCCGGGCAATTCCAGCGAACGCTCGCGCTCCGGCCTGGAATGTGTGACGGCGGATATCTCGGATGGCGGTTGCATGGCACTGTCGCCGCGGCCGCTGATTCCAGGCGATGTCTATTGGCTGACGTTCGACCCGGCCCGGTTGGCGATCGGCTCGCTGTTCGCCCGTTGCATGCGTTGCCGGCTGATCAGCGAAGACGCCTTTGAAGTCGGCTTCCGCTTCTTTGCCGCGGCGAAGATCGTGGACGCCGTGAAGAACTGCGATGACCTGGAAGGGTAAGCCAACGACTCCGACGATCGACTCCCCATGACCGCGACCTCCCCTAAAACTACGAATACTCCCGACGGCGCCGCGCGAACCGGCGGAGACGTGTGCCAATCGCTGCGCGACGCGGCCGCTTCGGCCAACGATGCGAACGCGTATGTGACGGCGATTCTGCCGTTGCTGGCGCAGCGCTTCGACGCCGTCTATGGCCTCGCGCAGATGGAAAGCGCCACCGGGGCGCGCGAGTATGAATATGCGTTGACGAAAACGCCTGCGCCGGAGTGGAACAAGTTGGCGAGCGTGTTGCTGCTCGAAGCGCGGTATCACAATATCGGCAAGGCGCGCCTCGGCAGCGGCGGCGCGACCGACGGTCATGCGGTTTTGAGCGTCCCCTTATCGCTCGGAGACCAAGAACCCAACGGCGCGGTGGCATTGGTCATTGCGGACCAGGGGAAAGGCGTCACGCAGGCCAAGCTTGGGGAGTTCAAAGCGCTCGTCAGCCTTGCGAGCTCGCTCTATCGACCAGCCGCTGTGCGACCTGCTGCGCCTGTCAATGCAGAGTCGCGCGCCGCGCAGACGCTGACCAAGGCAGCTGGATACGACAGTCTTCGCCACTTTGCCTTTGGCGTGGTCAACAGCCTGAAGACGCGGACCGGCTGTGAACAGGTGGCCCTCGGTTTCGTGCGCGGGACCAGCGTGAGCGTGGAGTGCATCTCCGGACTCGACGACGTGGCGGCGCGCTCCCCTGGAGTGCGAGAGATTCAGCAAGCGATGGAGGAATGCCTCGACGCACGTCAACCGCTCGGCTGGCAGCGCGCCGGGCAGCCGCTGGAGACAACCACTCCCGCGGGACAACTGCTGCACAAGCAATGGTCCCAACACATCGGCGGCGCATCGGTTGCATCGCTGCCCCTGGTGTACGACGGCCAGGTGGTCGCCGTGGCGAGCTTCCGCGCGGACGCCAAGGAACGCATCAGCCCAGAGACCATCGCCGAATGGAACGGGCTCTTAGCGCCGCTCGCGGCGCCGCTGGTGTTACTGCAACGGGCCGAGCGCGGGTTGCTGCGGCACACAGTGGATCGCGCGCGGGAGTCGTGGCGGAAGCTGCGGCGAGCCCCCGTGTTCAAGAAGTGCCTCTACGCGGCCCTCGTGCCGGCGATCGGCTGGCTGTTGCTGGGGCGGACGACCTATGTCGTTACGGTGCCGTGCCAGATCGTGCCGGCCGAAGAGCGACGCATCGCCGCGCCGTTCGAGGGATCGCTCGCGAGCAGCAACGTGCTGCCGGGCGAACGCGTCAAGGCCGGACAGGTGCTCGCGCGGTTCGATACGCGCGAGCTCGCATTGAAGCGCGATAAGCTCGCCGCCGAGCTACGCAATTGCGAGCTCGAACTGACTTCGGCCCTGCAAAGACAAGATACGGTCGCCGCTGGAATGCTCGGCGCGCAAGCCGAGATGCTGCGGGCGGAGCTGGGGTTGATCGCCTACCGGTTGGAGCGCGCGACGATCACGGCGCCGTGTGACGGCACGATCCTGGACGGCGACTTACGCCGCCGCATCGGCGAAGTGGTGCCGCTCGGCGAGCCGCTCTTCACGCTGGCGGCCGGCGACCGCTGCGCCGTGGAACTGCAGGCGCCGGAACACGCCGCGGCGTTCCTTAAGACTGGACAAGTGGGCAAATTCACGACGCTTGCGCAACCAGACGAGGGAGGCGAACTCCGCGTGCGTAACGTCGAACCGCTCGCGCAGGTCACGGCCGGGGGCAACGTGTTTCTCGCCGAAGCCGAGGTCGCGAATCCGCCGGAGTGGATGCGCGTCGGCATGAGCGGCGTGGCGCGCGTGGAGACGGAGCGTCGCCCGGTGTGGTGGACGATGTTGCACCGCGCGATCGACGCCGTTCGCATGCAGTGGTGGAAGCTATGAGCACCGCGACGGCCGCGACTCCGAACCTCGCCGAACGCCTCGCGAAGGTCTGCGTTGGCCTGCGCCCGGAGCTGGAAGTCAGCCGGCACGTGTTTCGCCGCTCGCCCGCCTACCTGCTCCGCGATCCGATCACGTTTCAAACGCATCACCTGAACGAGACCGACTACCGGATCGTCGCCGCGCTCACGCCGGAGCGCAGTCTGAAGAAGGTGTTCGAGCAGCTCGTCGAAGGCCACGTGCTCGACGCCGACGATCAAGAAGGGTTCTATCGTTTCATCGTGGGTTTGAATCAACGAGGGCTGCTTAGCCTGCCGGTCTCGGATGGCCAGCAGCTTTACGCCCGCTACGAACGCCGCAAGGCGCTCGAGCGGCATGGCGGGCCGTTGCGATATTTGTTCCATCGCGTACCGCTGCTGCGACCCGATGATTTTCTCAACCGGACCATGAAGTGGTTTCAGCCGCTTTTCACTCGCACCGCGCTTGTCGTGTGGGTGGTGGCCGCGATTGCTTCGTTAGTCGTGCTATCGATTCGATGGCGCGCCTTCTGCGACCCGCTCGGTTCGATGCTGGCCCTGCAGAGCTTGCCGCTCTTGTGGGTGTTGCTCGTCGGGCTCAAGGTGGCGCACGAGTTCGGCCATGCGTATGCCTGCAAGCACTTCGGCGGCCGCGTCCCGGAAATGGGGGCGTATTTCGTCCTGCTGACACCCTGCGCGTACGTCGACGCGTCGGCCGCGTGGGGATTCCCCAAGCGTTCGGAGCGGATCATCGTCTCGCTCGCCGGCATGTACGTGGAGTCGATCCTGGCGATGATCGCGCTGGTGATCTGGTGCGTGACCGAGCCGTCGCTGCTCAATTCCGCGGCACAGTACGCGATCGTGCTCAGCACCGTGGTTACCGTCGGCTTTAACATCAATCCGCTCATGAAGTACGACGGCTACTTCGTTCTCACCGATCTACTGGAAATCCCCAATCTCGCGCAGCAGGCCAAGGCCGAGACCAGCGGATGGCTCGGGCGCATCGCCATGGGCGTGCCGTATCAATCGCCGTACCGTCGTTCGACGCGACTAGGCCTAATCGCCTATCACCTCGCGTCCAGCGCATATCGTGTGCTCGTCACGCTCGGCATCTGCACGATGTTCGCGCTGACCGTCCCAGTGTTAGGCGTCGGGCTGGCCTTGTTTTACGCCTTCACGGCGATTCGGGATGCGGTGAAACATTTCCGTGAGTTCGCCCTTCGCTTCGCCGAAACGCAACCGCGGCGCGGCCGTGCGTTGGCGATGGTCTTCGGCGCCGGCCTGTTCGCACCAACGCTCGTGCTGCTCGTTCCCATTCCGTGGTCGCGTCACGCCTTGGGCGTCGTGGCGCAGGAAGATGATCGCGTGTTGCGGGCAGAGTCGAATGGCTTTGTACAAAGGCTGAACGTGGCCGAAGGCGAAAAGGTCGCCCAGGGCGCAATGATCGCCACGCTGGAAAACGCCGAACTTCTCGCCGCCTGGCAAACGCAACGCGCAGAGTGCGAGCGTTTGAAGTGCGAACTTCAGGGAGGGTTGCAAAAGAGTCATGCCGACGCGGAAGCGATCGCGGAGCGACTCGCGCAAGCGGAACGCGAATGCACCGACATCGCTCGCCGCAAAGATGGGCTCGTACTCCGCGCGCCGGAGGCGGGAGAAGTCATGCATCTCGCACCGCTGGATGACGTGGGACGCTACGTCCGCGCCGGAGAGCCCCTTGCGGAAATCGGGAGCGGCCGCTGGGTCGTGCGGACGTTGTTGAACGCCGACGGTTACGCCTCCGCACAGCCGAAGTTGGGCCAGCCGGTCGAAGCGCGACTGTCGGGCGCGTCGTCGGAATTGCTGCAAGGCAGCGTGTTGCATGTCGCAGTCGCTGGCGACCGGCGGGTCGACGATGCGGCGCTCACACACCTCGGGGGCGGCGAAATCGCGGTCCATGCCGATACGATGGAAGCCGGCGAGTCGCTCTACGAGGTCACGATCGTCCTGGACGCGCCGGCGTCGACGCTGCGACACGGCATGACGGCGCAGGTGAAATTCCCGCCGCGCACCGAGGCCTTGGGCGTGCGGATCTATCACGGTGCGTTGCGGTTCCTCAATCGACTTCGTGCCTCGGTGTAGTCAGCGCCACTGAGTCGGTGCGATGGAATCAGGCGACGGTAGGCGTCGCGCGACGGGCGGCAAGGATTGTTGCGGCGGCGACGCGGGGATGACTTCCACCGGGACGGCCTGCGGCAGTCGGGCATTCTGCGGTGCATTGCAGACGAAGCGCGCGTCCCAGCCGCCGCCGGCCGCTTTGTAGGCACGTACCGCGCTGATGGAGATCTCTCCCTGGCTGATGGCGATCTGTTCCTGTAATTCCAGTAATCTGCGTTGCGAGTCGAGCACCACCTGGAAGATCACCAGGCCTTGCTCGTACTGTGCCTCGCTCAGTTCAATCGCCGCGTTCGAGGCATTGGCTGCCAGAATCAGTTCCTGACGGCGCTGTCCGGCCGTACGGTGCGAGATGAGCGAGTTTTCCACCTCTTCGACCGCGAGCAACACCGTCTGGCGATAACGCAACACAGTCTGCTGATACCGCGCTTGCTGCACGCGAATGTTGCCGCGCACGCGGCCGAAGTTCAGGATGTCCCAGCGGAATTGCGGTCCCAGGTTGTACGCCAGGCTTTGCGACGCGAACCAGGTGGTGATGTCGCGCGAGTCGGCCGTGATCGTTCCGCGCAGCGCGAGTTGCGGATAGAGATCGGCGATCGCCACGCCGATCCGCGCGTTCTGCGCCGCGACACGGAATTCCGCTTCACGCACATCGGGCCGGCGGCGCAACAGGTCCGCGGGCACTCCGACCACGATTGCCGCGGGGGGCGTAGGTATGGGGCCGACGCCGACGCGCGTCAGGAACTGCTGCGATGGACTTTCACCTAGCAGCACGCTGAGGCGATGCGCCGCCAGGTGGATTTGCTGCTCCAAGGGGGGAATCGCGGCGGCCGTCGAGTGGACGTTTTCTTCGGCCTGCGCGACATCGAGTTCACTGACCAGCCCAGCGCGGAAGCGCTCGCGGACAAAGTCCGCCGTGGATTGCTGCCGGGCGAGATTCGCGCGGGCGATATTCATCCGTTGTTGCGCGACGCGCAGCTCGATGTACGTCGTACCGACATCGCCCAGCAACGTAACCAGGACGTCGCGCCGCGCCGCGCTGCTGGCCAGCAAGTCATCTTCCGCCGCTTCGACCGTTCGCCGCAGCTTTCCCCACAGGTCGATTTCCCAGCCGGTGTCAAAGCCGGTGGAGAACAAGTCGTAACTGTTCCGTAGCGATGGCGGGATGATGTACTGATTCGCGTTGAGACTGGTCTGCCGGCGGCTGTAACCGGCGGTGCCGAAGAACTCGGGAAACAAGTCGCCGCGCGCCACGGTCACGAGGGCGCGGGCCTCAACGACGCGAAAGTAGGCCTCGCGCAGCGTGAGGTTTTGGCAGGCCGCTTGTTCGACAAGCCCATTCAGTACGGGGTCGTGGAATTCGGTCCACCAGTAGGTGAGATCGGGCTCGACCGGCGGCGGCGCGGGCGCGGCGTCGTGGTAGACGCTTTCCAGCCACGGGGCGGCGGGGCGTACGAAGTCGGGCCCGACTTTGCAGCCCAGCAGGCAAACGAGGGCCCCCAGGGCGGCCATCCAGCCCCCCCGCAATCCGCTCACACGCTTGCTCGTTCCCTGGTCCATTCGTGCCATCCTGGCCCCTGCACGCCTCCTGCCCGTCCTTTCTGGTTCGTCGTGCCTGGACGGAGGAATGCACACGGGCAGCCGCCAGCGCTCGAATCCTCACAGGTGATAGGTCCGGCGCGCCGACTCATTTTATCCCCATCCGGTAACACCGGCGCAGCCACCCCGAGTGAGCTAGGTTTACGTTAATCGGCCTGAAATTTCCTCAAGTACGAAAGCGGCGCTGGCCGCGACCATCGCGAGATCGACCATGACCTCTAGCTTCCTGCTCGCTCTCTGCCTGACGTCGGCCACGCCGGTGACCTTGACGCCGCCAGGGAGTGAAGAACCAACGCGCGTTGAATCGACCGCCGTGGTCCCGTCGCTCCCGGGCATTGCCAATGCCCGGCGCCGTGTGACGCTCACCGCGCCGCTGGAAGGTGCGCTGCTGGACATCTGTTGCGAGGAAGGCCAACTGGTCGATCGCGGTGCGATCCTGGCGGTGATCGATAATCGCGTGGCGGCCGCGGCGACCAAGCTGGCCGCGGCCGAAGCGAAGCAGGTGGCCGGCATCGCCCGTGCGGATAGCGATCTGCGTGCAGCGCGCAAGCTCGTGGAGCGGATGACGCGGGCAGGGGAACGTCGCGCCGCTTCAGAGCTGGAAATTGATCGAGCCACGAGCGCCGTCGAGCAGGCCGAGGCGGCGCTGCAGCAGGCGAATGAACAAGTCGAAGCAGCCGCCGCGGCGCTGGCGCTCGAAGAGGCGCGACTGGAAGCGTACAACATTCGGGCGCCGTTCGCCGGTCGCGTGACGCGAATCCGCAGTGAAGTCGGCGAGACGTTGACGCTCGTCAAACCGGTGTTGGAGCTGGTCGACACGTCGCAACTTCGCGTGGAGCTCTATCTGCCGATGGACTGCTACGCCGGTTTAGAGGAGGAAAGCGATTACCGCTTGCTGGCCAGTTCCCCTGTGAACAAGACGCTCGACGCGCGGCTGGTGCATAAGGATCGCGACATCGACACCGGCACGCAGACGTTTCGTTGCGTCTTTGAAATCGATAACGCGGACGGTGAATTGCCAAGCGGGTTCACCGCGCGGCTGGTCGATCCGCGGAGCGCGGAACTGGTCAGCGGCGGTTCGCAAAGTAGCGAGTGATCTTGATAGCTGGGCTTAGGGCGGGGATCTGGTAAGGCAATCGTGCAGTAAAGGGGCATCCAGTGGCGAATCAACTTCTCGACGATCCGCGGCACGACGCCGGTGAAACTCCCGCCGCCAAGCGGGCGCCAGCTTTTGCGATCACCACGCTCGAACCGCGCATCTTGCGCTCCGCCACGGCGGTTGAGGCCACGGCCGAAGAGCAGCCGATCGAAGGCGGACTGGTCGTGAATGCGCACGGCGCAGAAGCCAAAGACGCGCATCCCGGCTACGAGTCGCTCGTTGGGACTGACGGCAGCGACAAGTTGAGCCAGCACGGCAAAGACGACGCCTGGCTGGAGGGACTCGACGGCGACGATCTGCTGTTCGGTGCTCAAGGCGACGACGTGCTGCACGGCGGCAACGGCGACGACACGCTGGATGGCGGCGCGGGAGCGGATCAGCTCTTTGGCGGCAAGGGAGATGACACCGCGTCCTACGAATCATCCAAGGACGGGGTGAACGTTTACCTGGAGAAGGGCGCCGCCGCGGGGGGCGACGCGGAAGGCGACACGCTGCAAGACATTGAGCACGTAATCGGCTCGAAACACAACGACGTGCTGTCCGGCGACGCCGGGGACAATCAACTGACGGGGCTCGACGGCAACGACACGTTGCACGGCGGTGACGGTGACGACGTGCTGCATGGCGGCTCGGGCGCCGATACGCTTGTCGGCGGTGCGGGACACGACGTGGCGACTTATCACGATTCCTCGCCGGGCGTGAATGTGAATCTCGCGACCGGCGTCGGCAGCGGCGGTCACGCGGCCGGAGACAAGCTGAGTGGCATCGAGGAAGTGCATGGCTCGAAACATGCCGACACCTTGATCGGCGATGGCGAGGCGAATGTGCTCGTCGGCGGCGCGGGGAATGATGCGCTGACCGGCGGGGGCGGGGATGATCACCTCTCCGGCGGCGATGGAAAAGACACGGCAAGCTTTTCCGGCAAGGCTGCGGACTACGAAGTCACGCATCTCAAAGATGGATCGTTCGTCGTCAAGGACTTACGCGGAATCGATGGCACCGACACCGTCGACACGGTGGAAACGTTCCGCTTCGCCGACGGTAACGTCGCGGCTGACCAGTACGTCAACCATGCGCCAACCGATCTGAGTCTAATCGGCACGAAAATCGGCGAAAACGCCGCACCAGGGACGCTGGTGGGAACGGTTGCGGTAAAGGACGCCGACGCGGTCGACTCGCACGTCTTTTCACTGCTTAACGACGCCGGTGGGCGCTTCACGATTGACGAGGCGACGGGCGAGATCCACGTGGCCGACGGCGCCGCGCTGAATTACGAAGCAGCTAAGAGCCACACCATCGACGTGCAAGTCGCTGACTCGGGCGGGTTGACGTACCACGAGAAGCTCAAGATCAATGTGACCGACGTCAATGAGGCGCCTTCTGATTTGAACTTGAAGGGGGGCGCGGTCGTTGAAAACGCAAAGGCGGGCACGGTCGTGGGGACCGTGTCGTCGAATGATCCGGACAAGAGTGAAAAGCTCACCTATTCACTGGCGGACAACGCCGGTGGGCGTTTCACCATCGACGCCAAGAGCGGTCGGATTAAGGTGGCGCAAGGCGCCGATCTTGATTTTGAGAAAGACGCTGACCACGACGTGACCGTGCAGGTCAAAGACTCGGCCGGGCATACCTACGCCGAGAAGTTCACGCTCGGAGTGAAGAACGTCAACGAAACGCCGACCGATCTGACAATGTCCGGCGGCAAGGTGGCGGAGAACGCGGCCGTCGGCACGGTCGTCGGCAAGGTGACGGGCGTCGACCCGGACGCCGGCGATAAGCTGACGTACTCGCTGACGAACAACGCTGGCGGTAAGTTCGCGATTGACGCCAAGACCGGCGAGATCAAAGTCGCCAAGAGCGGATCGCTCGATTTCGAATCGGCGGCGACGCAGAGCGTCACCGTGCGCGTGAAAGACGCCGCGGGCAAGACCTACGATGAATCGTTCAAGATTCAAGTCAGCAACGTTAACGAGAAGCCGCAAGATCTCACGTTCACCGGCGGCACGGTCAAGGAGAACGCCGCCACCGGAACCGTCGTCGGCCAACTTGCGGTGAAAGATCCGGACAAGGGGGATACGCACACCTTTTCGCTCGTCAACGATGCCGGCGGCAGGTTCACCGTCGACGCCCAGACCGGCCAAATCCGCGTAGCGGACGGCGGCAAACTCGATTTCGAGACCGCGACCAGCCACAGCGTCACCGTGCGCGTTAAGGACTCGGGCGGATTGACCTACGACGAGGCGTTCAGCGTTCAAGTCAAGAACGTCAACGAAGCGCCGACCGACTTGACGATCAAAGGCAACACGGTCAACGAAAACGCCGCGGCGGGCACGGCGGTCGGACAGGTGACCGGCAAGGATCTGGACAAAGGCGATACGCTGAAATACTCGCTGGCCGACGACGCCGGCGGAAGGTTCACCATCGATGCCAAGAGCGGGCAAATCAAAGTGGCGCAAGGGGCCTCGCTCGACTATGAAGTGAATCCAGCGCACGACGTCATGGTGAAGGTGAAGGACTCGGCCGGAAATCCGTACGCGGAATCGTTCACGATTAACCTCAAGAACGTCAACGAAGGCCCGACCGATCTCTCGATGAGCGGCGGCCAGGCACTGGAAAACGCGGCCGCGGGCACGGTCGTCGGCAAAGTGGCCGGCGCCGACCCCGATGCCGGCGATAAGCTCAGCTATTCGCTCACGAACAACGCCGGTGGCAAGTTCACGATCGATGCGAAGACCGGGGAGCTCAAGGTAGCCAGCGGCGCGAAACTCGACTTCGAGACCGCCGCGACGCAAGACGTCACGGTGCGCGTCAAGGACGCCGGCGGCAAGTACTACGACGAATCGTTCACGATTGACGTCGGAAACGTCAATGAAAAGCCGCAGGATCTTACGCTGACCGGCGGCGCGGTCAATGAGAATGCGTCCACCGGCACGGTCGTTGGCCAGTTGGCTGTCAAGGATCCCGATAGCGGGGATTCACACAGTTATTCGCTGGTGAACGACGCCGATGGGCGGTTTACCATCGACGCTCAGACCGGCGAGATTCGCGTCGCTGACGGCAGCAAGCTGAACTTCGAGTCCGCGACGAATCACAGCGTCACGGTGCGCGTCAAAGACGCCGGCGGGCTGACGTACGACGAGGCGTTCAAGCTGCAAGTGAACAATGTCAACGAAGCGCCGACTGACCTGACGCTCAAGGGCAACACGGTCCATGAGAACTCGGCCGGCGGCACGGTTGTGGGCCAGGTCGCGGCGAAAGATCCCGATAAAGGAGACACGTTCACCTATTCGCTCACCGACGACGCGGGCGGGCGATTCACGATTGACGCCCAGACCGGAAAAATCCTGGTGGCGGACGGCGCCGGGCTCGACTTTGAACGTGACGCGCGATACGACGTCGTCGTCCAAGTCAAGGACGCGGCGGGCGCTTCTTATTCGGAGACGTTTGCCATCAACGTGAAGAACGTCAATGAGGCGGTCACTGCGCACGACGATCACGTCGTGGCGCGCGAGGACCGCTCCATTGTGACCGATAATGTGCTGACAAACGACATCGATCTGGACGGGGACCAGGTCTCGATCGTGGGTTTCGACAAGCCCGCGCATGGTACGGTGACGTACAACGGCGACGGGACGTTTACCTACACGCCCGATAAGGATTTCAGCGGCGCGGATTCGTTCAAGTACACCGTGACGGATGGTCATGGCCTGACGTCCGAGGCCGTGATTCACGTGCAAGTCCGCGGCGTGGCTGACGCGGCGTCGCTCGCTGTCGCAGACGCCACGGTCTATGCCGGCAATAGCGTTCCGCTCGACATTGCCGCCGCCTTGAGCGACTTGGACGGCAGCGAGTCGCTACTGATCCGCATCGCCAATGTGCCGGAAGGGGCTACGCTCTCCGCAGGCGCCTATCAGGGGAACGGCGTCTGGACGCTCACGGCGGACCAACTCTCCGGGCTGCAAATCTCGCTGCCCACGGAGGTCGACAGCGAGGTGTCGCTCCAGGTGACGGTCGTCTCCACCGAGGCCGACGGCGATCAGATCGAAGTCGCTAGCGTTCTGACGCTACACGTTTCGGGATTCCAAGTGGAAGATGATCTGGCGCAGGACCTTCAGGTGCAGGAAAACGCCGCAGCGGCCCTCGCGCAACCGAGCGAAGTACGGCTCTCCGCGCTGGACGGCGGCGAGCGGCCGACCTGGCCGATGCTCCCCGCGTTAAATTCCGTCAATCCCGCGGCCGCCGAACTGGTGTTCAACTCGCTGCAAAACGGCGAAGCAGGGGGCGATTTCGGTTGGAACCCGATCAGCCCGAAACCGCATGGAGTGTCCCACGAAGCGCATACGACGTCGCCGATCGGCGCTGCCAGCGACCAGCCGCTCGAGACGCACGTTCCTCATCCGCTCGGGGATGATGACGCGGACTCGGCGGGGGACTACGCCGCGGCGGGCCATCCGACGACCTGGCTGGGTCAGATCGGCGACCGACTCTCTTGGCTCTGGAGCATGGTCTGGGCCTACGGGGGATCGCGCCCTGCTGCAGGCGCGCAGCCCACGGACGAACAACACAGCGCCGGCGGATGGCGGCGCTGACCGGAAGCCACTTGCTTGGCATTGCGGAACAGGGCTGCGACGCCGCACGCGCCGTGCGAATCCGGCCCATCGAGTGCGCCCTTCCGCACATCCGCAGCGACGGCGTGCGTTGCGATCATTACCGGATAGCAGTATTTTGGCCCCATTCGCGGGGATTCCTTGATGTCCAAGCCGCTATTCGGCCTTGGCACGCTCGTTGCTAACTAATCATCACCTACGTGACCGATGGGGTAACAATACCATTCGATGGGCGCGCCTAAGATGGATCTCCTAGTCGTCGACGATGACGCCGAATTTCGGGAAACCGTGGTGCGGCGGTTTCTGCGCCGCGGGTATCAAGTTCAAGAAGCGGTGCATGGCGAGCAAGCCTTGCAGCTTGCGGAACGGCGCCAGTTCGACGTCGTCCTGCTCGACATGGTGATGCCGGGACTCAACGGCATCCAGGTGCTGGAGCGGATGAAAGCCTCGAACCCGGACTGCGAGGTGATCCTGCTCACGGGGCAAGGATCGGTCGAGACCGCGGTTCAAGCGATGAAGCTCGGCGCCTTCGATTTCCTGCAGAAGCCGTTTCCACTCGCGGAGTTGGAGTTGCTGATCGAAAAGGCGTATGATCGCCGGCTGCTCCGCAAAGAGAACACGCAGCTCAAGGCGGCGCTGCATCGCGCGCAGCCCGCGCCGGAAATGATCGGCAAGTCCCCGGCGATGCAGGAGCTGTTCCGGCTCATCGAGCGCGCCGGTCCGACGGACAAATCGATCCTCATCCAAGGCGAAAGCGGCTCGGGCAAGGAGCTCGTCGCCATGGCGCTCCATCGCGCCAGCCATCGCGCCAGTAAGCCGCTGGTCGTGATCAATTGCGCGGCGCTGCCGGAGAATCTCCTGGAAAGCGAGTTGTTCGGGCACGAGAAAGGCTCGTTCACCGGCGCGATCGCCACGAAACAGGGCCTGTTCGAGGTGGCCGACGGCGGGACGTTGCTGATTGATGAAATCGGCGAGCTCGCCGCGCCGCTCCAGGCCAAGTTGCTGCGCGTGCTGGAAGACGGCTCGATGCGCCGCGTCGGTTCGCTCAAGGAACGCCGCGTCGACGTCCGGCTCCTGGCGGCGACCAATCGCGACATGGCCCAGGAAGTAGCCAACAAGCGCTTTCGCGAAGACTTGTACTATCGCATCAACGTGATGTCATTGACATTACCGCCGCTGCGCGAACGTCACGGCGACGTGCCCTTGCTGGTGAAGAAGTTCCTCGGCGACGCCTGGACGATTGAACCGGAGGCGATGAAGGCGCTGGAAGACTATCACTGGCCCGGCAACGTGCGGCAATTGATCAATGCCATCGAACGCGCGCAGATTATGGCCGACGGCGGTTGCATTCGCTTGCACGATCTGCCGCCCGAGGTCACGGCGATCGCCGGCCGTGTTCCAACTCCGGTGAAGCACTCCGTCGATAGCGACGCCCTCTCCGACCGTCAGCGGGCGCACGTCATGGCGGTGCTGGAACGTGAACGTGGCAACAAATCGCATGCCGCTCGCGTGCTGGGCGTGAGTCGCCGCAGCTTGTACCGGCTGCTGGAAAAGTACGCCACCGAGCCACCGGAGTCAGAGCCGGCGCCGAACTCCGTTGCGGCGGAATAATACGCCGAATGCCTCAAGTCCTCAACGTGCGGCGTCGTTGCGCGATGAGTACGAGCGCTCCGACCACGCCGAGAAGCAGCGTGCCAGGTTCTGGAACGGCGCTCGCGCCGGTCGCCCCGAAGTTGTTCCGCACGGCGTTGAGGTCTTCGAGGTTCACGACGCCGTTGAACGGGAACGTGTCGCCGATCGGGTTACCGCCTTCGGCGCCGAATTGATTGCGCACGTTATTGAGATCGGCGAGGTCGACGTCGCCATCGGCGTCCGTGTCTCCCGCCCTCCCCGCGTTGATGCGAATCGAGCCGTTCGTGATCGCGGCTTCCAGTCCGGCGAAATCGGTAGCGAATGGGCCGCCGTCGAGGCCCGCCAGCACATCCGAGAGCTTCACATCCCAGCGGCCGGTGGCGAACCCGGTGGTGTCGATCATGAGCGACGCGAGCTTGCCTTGTGCGGGGACCGTTCCGCCCGGCGCGGCGATGCCGAGCGACCAGATTGATCGCGGGATCGGGCACGCCGGAAAACACGCTCGCGGTTTTCAGGTCGACGGTGGTGATCGACGGGCCATCGTGCCCGGGAGGCAATCCGACGTCCGCGAGCTCGGGGCCGCCGTCGCCAATCTGCGCGTAAAGGTTCACGCCTGCGACCATCTCACCGCCAGTGACGGTGACCTCCAGAGTCTGCCCCGCTTGATTCGGCGCGAGCAACACGTGCCCAACGTGAATCTCGAGCGCAGCCAACGCGTGAGCCGGCAGGCCGGCGAGAATGCACAAAATAACAGTGATCGTCAGAGTGCGAATCATCGAAGTGGAGCGCAAGATGTCAAAGTTGCTTGTTGCGAAGTTTGCGATTCAGCGCCATCGGCGCCGTGAAGTCCTGCGTGCGGAACACCGCGTCGAGCGCCGCCAAATCGACGTCGCGACGAACTGCGTGGAGCTTCCGCGACGGAGCGGAATCGTCATTCAGCACCCCGGACGCTGACTTCCGCCGCGGAGTCAACTCACGGTGCAGCGGCGGACCTGCGGGGAGCGCTCCCGAAGGCGTAATCAAACGGAGCGCCGAAAGCGGTGACGTGGAGTGATCCCGGGCGATCACCAGGTCGGTGGCGTTGACCAGGCGATCGCGATTGAAATCGAACCGGTCATCGATTCCCGCGGGGTTGAGCGGCCCGTGCGGATGATCGCGCGTGCCAATGACGTCGGTGGCGTTGACCAGGGCGTTCGAGCGGCTATCGCCCGATTCGCCGATCGCGTTGCCAAAGTAAAACACATCGTCCGCAGCCAGACCCGTGTTGATGGTGCTCTTGATACGGACCATCAGCCATTTGCCGGTGATCGCGCCATCAGGCCAACGCAGCACGGCGCGGTCGGCACCATCGGTTCCCGCGCCGGACAGCAGTTCGAACGAAGGCGTCGGCGCCGGCTGCCAGGTCGAGGTGTCGTTCGAGTTGCCCACGTAGAACGCGAAGTCACTCAATTCCGGCGTGCCCAGCGCGTCGGCGATATCGACGGCCACGCCGGTGATGCCGCCGATGTAACTGGAGTAATTGAGGAACGACGCCGTTTGTCCCGGCAATAGCGCCCGCTTGTCGCTTGCTGGTTGATCGCCGTGCGCGGAGCCTGCGTAGAACACATCGCGTGCGACAATCGTGGCCTCTGCAATAACCAGCTTCCCGTTCGCGATAATCGCCGGCGTTCCCGCGAAATCGGTTGCGAACGGACCGTCGCTGAAGCCGGCCAAGACGTTGTTGAGCCACAAGTCCCATTGGCCGCCGTACAACCCAGTCGTGTCGAGCGTGATCGTCGCCAGCAGTCCATCGGCGGCGACGGTTCCATGTTCCGCGGCAATGGAAATCTGCGCGCTCGCCACTTGCGGGATCGCATAGTCCGTGATCGCCAGGTCGGTCACCGAGGCGAACACGGTTCCGGTCTTAATGTCGATGGCGGTGATCGCCGGGCCATCGACGCCGGCCGGCAAGTCGAAATGCGTGCGCTCGGGGCCGCCGTCGCCGACTTGCATGAACAAGTTCAAACCGGAAACGTCCTGCCCTCCGGTGACGAAGAGCTGAATCGTCTGGTTCGGCGTGTTCGCCAGCAGGGTGTGCTCGCCGACGACGATGTGCGGCACGTCGTACTCGATCGTGACCGTGACCGGCGCGGAATAGAGCGTCCCGTCGAACGCACGGTACTGGAATGTATCCGACTCCTTGAACGCTGGCCCCGGAGTGTACCGGAAGCTGCCGTTCGCCGCCATCAGTACCGATCCATACATCGGACGCGTCACATTAGTCGCCTGCAACGGCGTGCCCTCGATGTCGTTGTCGTTCGACAACACGCCCGACGCGGCATCAATTACCAACGGCGACGTCAGGCTGGGCAGCTTGTACGTGTCGCCCGTCGCAATCGGCGCGTCATTGATCGCATTTACCTGCAGCGTGATCGTGGCGATGTTCGATGCTTCCTCGCCGTAGACAAACTTATATTGGAACGAATCGACGCCGCTGAAGTTCTCGTCCGGCGCGTACGTAAAGCTCCCGTCGGCGGCCCATTCCAAGTCGCCATGCACAGGCTGGCTCACGGCCTCGAACAAGACGCCGGCATCGAGCGCCGGAGCGTAATCGACCGTATCATTCACCAGCGGATTCGTCGCCTGACTGATCGCCGCGATCTCCGCCGGGCTGAGCAGACGGTTGTAGATCCGCATTTCGTCCAACGCGCCGTTCAGCGTGTCGTTCGAGTTGTTCGGATCCTGGTTGTGTCCGAACATCCAGCGGGCCGTGTACAGTCCGGTCGACGCCTGCGCGGCGGCGACCTCGACGCCATCGCGATACACGCGGACATAGTGGCCGGCGTAATCAAAGGCCACGGCATAGTGCTCCCAAACGCCCGTCTGCGGCGGCTGGGAATCGCCAAAGATGCCTTGGTCCGCGGAAAAGACAACGCCGCGGCCCGCCTCGCTGTGGATCGCCACCCAAGAGGCGCCCGCCGGCGTGGCAATCCGCGGATTGATCCCGGTCTTCGCATCGACGCGCAGCCAGAAGGCGATGGTGTATTGATCGTACACCATGCCCGACGCGGTACGAACGTATTGCGACGCCTGATTGAAATCGACCGCGCCGCCGACGCGCCCCGGCACCCACTTGTCTTGACCAGCGGACCAATTCAAGAGAGTCGCATCGTTACCACTGACGCTGTCGACGGCCACTTCCCCCGTGGTTTCATCGAACTTCCATTCATGCATCAACCCCGCGCGGACGTCGCCGACGCCGAGCACTGTCAACGGCGTGTCTTCGCTGACGCTATAGGCGTCGTCGTTCGCGATCGGCTGATCGAGGAACGGCGCGACCTGAATCGTCACGGTCGCCAACGTGGAGGCGAGCGCAAAATCGGCTGCGCGGTACGTGAACGTATCGAACCCGGTATAGTCCGCGTTGGGCGTATAAGTAAACGACCCGTCCGGCGCAAACACGAGCTGCCCATGACTCGGCCCGTCGACGAGTGTCGCGGCGAAGCTATCCGCCTCGGCATCGAAGTCATTCGCGAGCACGCCAGCGCTTGCCGGCACCTCGCGGGGCTTGTTCACAGCGGCATAGTAAAAGTCATCGGTCGCCTGCGGCGCGCTATTGAAGCGCACCACGTTGATCGTCGCCGTGGCGATACGGGACGATGAATTCCCGTCAAAGGCGCGGTACGTGAAGCTATCCGTTCCCACGTAGTCCGCGTCGGGCGTGTAGACGAACGTGCCGTCGTCCGCCAACGTCAGTTCGCCGTGCGCGGCGTCGGTCACGAGCTCCGCGTGCAGGCGGCGACCTTCCGCATCGGTATCGTTTTTCAGCACGCCGCCATGCAACGGCGGCTCGAATTCCACGAAGTATCCGGAGTTCACGTCGGTCGGCGGCACGTCATTCCAGATGTTGCCGTAGTAGGGATACAACTCCACAGCGTCTTCCAGTCCGCCGGAATTGCTGGGCTGGCCGTCTCCCCACGCGGTGAACGTCAGCGGTTCGCCTGTGACCCACGCGAACTGCCCTTCTGCCGCAATATCCGATAACCCGATGTAGTACTGCTCGTCGTTCCGGCGCCGCATTACGCGCGTCAGCATGAAGTCGTTCTCGGCCGAGCTCGTGATGGTAATCAGGTGCCCGGAGACGCCTTGAAACTCCCACGACGCCGCGCCAGCCACGGCCTGCTCCCAATTCACGTCGGCGTCCACCTGCATGTAGGCGTGGCCGTTCGTG
>CAZUBB010000038.1:19951-27091 GCA_964618485.1 uncultured Pirellulales bacterium | reverse complement strand
CACCGGCGCCCTCCAACGTTTTGCCGGCATGGCGAGCGAGCCGGTAAAGAGCCAGCGGCTGCCCAAGTTACTCTCCGGCGAATCGTTCGCGACGATCGGCATTTCGCACCTGACGACCAGCCGGCGTCATTTGAAGGCCCCGGTGCTGCGCGCCGAGCTGTCAGATAGTACCGTGCGGCTCGATGGTTACAGCCCGTGGGTGACCGGGGCCGCGCAGGCGCAGCTCGTCGTGCTGGGCGCGACGACCGACGACGTGCAGCAAGTGCTGGTGGCCGTCCCGACCGACTTGCCAGGAGTTTCCGCTCCGGCTCCTGTAAAACTCGTTGCGCTCTCCGCGAGCAGTACCGGCTCACTGGAATGCCGCGGCGTCGAGGTTCCGCGCGAATACCTGCTCGCGGGGCCTGCGGAAAATGTCATGGCCCAGCGCACCGGCGGCAACACCGGCGGCGTGCAGACCTCGGCCCTCGCCGTCGGCCTCTCGCGCGCCGCAGTGCGTTTCCTTGAGCGAGAAGCGGAAAAACGGACCGAGTTAGAGGCCCCCGCGCGCTCGCTATTGCGCGAGTTGGACGAACTGGAGGCGGACCTCTACGCCCGCGCCGCGGGTCAGATCGATTGCTCCTTGGAAGAGCTTCGCACCCGCGCGAACAGCATCGTCTTGCGGTCCACGCAGGCGGCGCTGGCCGCGGCAAAAGGCGCGGGCTTCGTTTCCGGTCATCCGGTGGAACGCTGGTGCCGCGAGGCGCTCTTCTTCCTGGTCTGGAGCTGCCCGCAACCGGTCGTCAACGCGGCGCTGTGCCAGCTGGCAGGACTGGGGGCGGAGTAGTCGCGGGTTCTGCCGGCGTCGATTCATCGAGCGTCGACACGATTGGCGGAATCGGCCTGATCGGCGCCGCGACCGCGGGCGCTCGCACTCTTGCCGCCCGTGCTGGAGGTGGCGGTGGCGGCGAGGAGAACATCGACCAGGCGATCAAGACCAAGGGAACCGCGAAGATCAGTGGCAGCGCAGCCAACATTACGAGCGTCGTCCCGGCGATCGGCTCGCTGGATCGCGTATTCGCCTCGCTCCATCGCTGCAGGATTTTCTCAACCTCAGCACGATCTTCCATGGGAATCGGGATCTCCTGGCGACTCTTATTCGACAATTGCAGTACCAGTCGATCGCGCGACCAGCTCCATCCTTGAATGCTGGTTCTGGGAATGATCCGACCATAAATCAATCCGCGTTCGTGCAGTTGAATGCGCCGCATGCGAAAGTGCATCGCCTGCGACGGCAGCCAGTAGCTGAGGATCATGAGCGCGGGGCTGCTGCGGAACAGTATCTGGTAGACGCCGCCTCCATTGGAGGCCGCGTCAGTGATATGCCAAACCAACAGGAACACGAAAACCGTTGGCGGCACGGATGACAAGGCCAATTGCATCCAGAGCCAGATCGCTTTAAGTCGGACGACCTTCCAGCACTCGCCCGCTCGCCGGCGCTCCATGCGCTCGAATGCCTTGACGACGCCGAAGCTCGCGGCGTTGACCAATCCGAGCCCCCCGAAGATCAGAACTAGCCGAAGCTGCGTGAGCTCGTCCAAAGTACGAAACCACGGCGCAAGGGCCGCCGCCGCCAGCGCGGCGCACGTAATGACGATCAATAACGTCCTTAAGCGAAATTGCACGCGTTGATTCGCTCCGTGGTGCCAGGTGCGAGCGTGCATTGTGTCGAAGCGAATGGCCGCCCGCAACGTTACCGCCCGGAACTTCCCCCAAGGACCGGGGTTGAATCGCGGGAGGAATCGCCGTGTGCGCTCCTCGGCTCGGGTTTATACCACTCGGGCACGTTGTTCATCGTCGGGAGGACGAGCCATGCGGATGGTTACTGCAGCCTCGGCTGCGTTGTTGCTGGGAGCGGTTGCGGCCGGTCCCGCGCGGGCCGATTGGCCGCAGTTTCGTGGGCCGGACGCCAATGGCCTGACTGCCGAGGCGAAGCTGCCGGCCGAATGGGGCGCCGAGAAAAACATCGCCTGGAAGATCGCCGTGCCCGGCGTCGCCTGGTCGCAGCCGATCGTCCTGGGGGACAAGATCTTCATCACCACCGCCGAGACCGAGAACCAGCCCAAACCACGGTCGGGGGGCGGCGGCTTTGGCGGCGGTCGCGGCGGATTCGGCCCGGGAGGGCCAGGTGGACCCGGTCGCGGCCCGCGTCCGGAAGGGGCCGACAGTCCCCCGCCGGGCGCTCCGCCCCCTCCCGGCGCCGGCGATCAACCGCCCCCCCCTCCAGGACCCGGCGGCCCACCCCCTGACGGCGAAGGACGCGGGCCCGGAGGCCGCGGCGGTCGTGGAGGCCGCGGCGGACCCGGCGGCGGCTTCGGCGGACGCGGCGCGGAACCACCGGACGCGGTCTATCGCTGGAAGGTCCTCTGCCTCGACGCCAAGACCGGCGACGTGATCTGGGAAAAGCAGGCCAAGGAAGGGAAGCCGACCATCGCCACGCACGCGACGAACACCTACGCCTCGGAGACGCCCGTCACCGATGGCCAGCACATCTACGCGTACTTCGGCATGACCGGGCTCTATTGCTACGACCTGGAAGGCAACCTCGTCTGGGAAAAGGACACCGGAACTTTCCCGATGATGATGGGCTGGGGGACCGGCAGCTCGCCGGTGTTGCACGGTGACAAGCTCTATCTGCAATGTGACAACGAGGAGAAGTCGTTCCTGGCGGCGTTCAACAAGTCGACCGGCGATGAGCTGTGGCGCGTCGAGCGCGACGAAACCTCGAACTGGTCAACGCCTTACATCTGGATGAACAAGCTCCGCTCGGAACTGGTCACCGCCGGCGGCTCGAAGATGCGTTCCTACAACCCGGAAAATGGAGAGTTGCTCTGGGAAATCGGCACCGGCAGCGGCGGACGTTGCTCGGCAACGCCCGTCGGCGACGAAGAGTTGCTCTACGTCGGCGCCGGCGGCGGTATGCGCGGGAGCGGCCCGCTGCTGGCCATCAAGGCCGGCGCCTCCGGCGACCTGACGCTCGCCGAAGGGGAGACGACGAGTGCCGGCGTCGCCTGGGTCGCCGATCGCGGTGGCCCGCCGATGGCCTCGCCGCTACTCTACAACGGCTTGCTCTATGTGCTCGATCAGCGCGGCGGCCTCGTGCGTTGCTACGACGCCAAGACCGGGCAAGAACATTACCGCGAACGCCTTCCCGACGGCGGCGGCTTCACGTCCTCGCCCTGGGCGTCCGACGGCAAGGTGTTTTGCCTCCTCGAGGCCGGACCGACGCTCAAGGTGCTCGGCGTGAACAAGCTCGATGAAATGTTCTGGTCGAGCGTCGCCGTCGCCGGAGACAAGCTCCTGCTCCGCGGCGTCGATCATCTGTACTGCATCGAGAATTAAGGCGAATCGATCGACTCGCCCAGAGGCGTCGCAGACGATCCAAGGTGCGTAGCGCGGCGTGAGGCCTCCTCCCTCGGGAAAGGCTTCACGCCGTGCGCCACTTTCTGACTTCGCGCGGAGTCATCAACGCCCACGCGGCGACCTGCTACGATAGCGGTCTCTACTGAGATCACACTCGACGGTTGCTCGCACTTGCATGGATTCGCCTGTACTTATCCTCGGCGCCGGCATCAACGGCGCGGCCCTGGCCCGGGAACTCACGCTCAACGGCGTTTCCGTCGTGGTCGTTGATATCGCCGATCTCGCGTCCGGCGCGACGGCCTATTCCTCGCGCCTCATTCATGGCGGGTTGCGCTACCTCGAGTACGGCGAGTTCGACCTCGTGCGCGAGTCACTCGCCGAACGGGCGCGGCTCTTGCGCCTCGCGCCGCAGTTCGTCCGGCCGCTGCGGCTGTTTATTCCGGTGCGGCGTCGACTCGGCGGCCTGGGCCCTACACTGCGCCGCTTCCTGCATCTCGAAACCAAGGCCGACCGCAAACGCCACGTCGAGCGCGGGCTGTGGCTCGTTCGGATGGGCCTGCGGATGTACGACGCCTACGCCCGCGACCCGAGCCTGCCGCGCTATGAGGTGTTTCGCGCCAACGCCCCCGATACCCCGCAGACGGATGACAACAAGTATCGCTGGGAGTGCGCTTACTGGGACGCACAGATTCGCTATCCCGAGCGGTTTACCGTCGTGCTCTTCCAAGACGCACGCCTGGCGGCCGCCGAGACCGGCGCAACGTTCGAGCTGTTCACGTATCATCGGGCGAACGTCGACGGCGCCCGTGTCGTGGTCGCATCGGACGACGGAGCCAAGAAGTCGTTCACGCCGCGTGCCGTCATCAACGCCACGGGGGCGTGGGTCGATCTGACGCTGCAGCGATTGCATTTTGCCTCCCCGCAATTGATGGGGGGCACCAAGGGAAGCCATCTCTACACGCACCATCCGCGCTTGCGCGAGGCGCTGGGCAGCGCCGGGCTCTATGCCGAAGCCGCCGACGGCCGCCCGGTGTTTGTGCTCCCATTCGGCGATGGCACGCTCATCGGCACAACCGACGAACGCTTCGAAGGCGACCCGACCACGGCCGTTGCATCCTCCGCGGAGCGGCAATATCTACTTGATACCGTGAATTCTCTCGTGCCTTCGGTGAAACTGACCGACGCGGATATTACCTTTCACTACAGCGGCGTGCGCCCGCTGCCGGCGGTGCATAGCTCGCGCACCGCGGCGATCACGAGGCGGCATTGGCTGGAAGAACACGCGGGCGCGCCGTGGCCGCTGTACTCGGTGATCGGCGGCAAGCTGACCACGTGCCGTTCGCTCGCCGAAGAAGCCACGGCGACGATCCTGAAGAAGCTCGCGCTGCCCCGGCGCACCACTTCGGCTGATCGCCTGATTCCTGGCGCGGAAGGCTATCCGCACGACGAACGACAACGAAATCTGCTCTTCGCCAAATGGGAGCGTGAAAGCGAATACTCGCCCGAGCAACTGCGCGCGATGTGGCCGCTGGCCGGGATGCAGTTGCAGGAGTTTATTGAAACGCCGTTCGGTTACGGGTGCGAATCGATGCCCGGCACAGACCTGCCGCGTCGCTTCGTCCGTTGGTTGGTCGACTGCGAGTGGGTGACCACGCTCGAAGACCTCGTCGAGCGACGCCTGATGCTACTCTACGAGCCGCGCCTTTCACGGGCGACGCTTGAAGCGCTTGTGGAAGTCTTGTATGAGGACCGCCCACTACGTCAAACGATCAACGAGCAAGTTGATCGAACGCGCCAGCGCTTGCTCGATTTCTACGGCCGCAAGCTTGACTGATCGCACAAGGAGAATTCACCACGGAGGCACTGAGGACACGGAGTGGGGAAGGAGAAACTCGGAATGCGGAATCACGGATGTTATTTCCGCATGCCGACTTCCTCGATTCCTCTCTCTGTGACCTCTGTGTCTCTGTGGTGAAAAATCCGGGCTTACGGCGTGAAAACGTTGAGCCCTAGTACTTCAATCCATTATTCCGCACATGCACGAGTGGTTCTCCTTCGCGATGGATCTTTCCGGACGTGATCTCCGCCAGCACAATGCGGTGGTCTCCGCTCGCGACGTCGCCGCGGACCTGGCATTCCAGGTGCCCGAGCGCGTCAACCAGAATCGGCAACCCGGCGGGCGTCCGCTCGATCTCTAATCCCGCAAAGGCGGGCTCGTCCGGTCCGAAGCCGCGGCCGAAGTGCCCAAGCAGCTTACGTTGATCGGCGGCGAGCACATTCACTGCGAACGCCGTCCCTTGGGCGAGCCAATCGTTGACGTACCGCTTGAGGCTCACCGCCACGGTCAGCATCGGCGGCTCGAACCCGGCTTGCATCACCCAGCTTGCCAGCATGCCGGTTTCTTGTGTGCCGTGCTTTGCGGTCACAATAAACAGCCCACTCGGCAGTCGACCGAGAATCGGAGCAATCGCGGCGGCGTCCATCAAATGCTCTCCACTGAAAACGGGATGAGCAATTTTAGCACACCGAGGGCATCACACGGTGGGGGCGGCAACCACAACGTTGTCGTTCAGGTAGTCGACCATTTGCCGCAACCGGCCGAGGTTCCGGCGGTTGAACTGAAACACCAGCCTCGGTAGATGGAGCACCAACTCGTCGTCGCGCTCTTCGGAAAGAAAATCACGAACCGCGAACTGCCCTGCCGTAAGGATATCGGCGAAGCGCTCGTTGAGGTAAGCCAACTGTTCGGCGCTCGGCGCGGCCTGTAAACGGATCACCAGCTTGTTGCGCACGTACCGCATGCTGTGATAGACGCGATAGAACTTGAGGATCTCCCGCACCGCCTCGTCGACGCTGTCGGTAATTTTGAACAGCGAAAAATCTTCCGGCGAAATCAACCGGTGTCCCAGCAGTTGCCGCTCGATGAACTCCTTCCACTCGCTCCAGAACGTTCCCCCGGGCGCATCGAGAAACACCATCGGCACCAGGTCGCGCTTGCCGGTTTGCACCAGCGTCAGCACCTCGAACGCCTCGTCCATCGTGCCGAAGCCGCCGGGCAGGTTGCAGACGGCGTCGCTTTCCTTCACGAACATCAGCTTGCGCGTGAAGAAATACTTCATATGCACGAGCTTGGGGTCGCCGGCGATGATGGGATTCGACGACTGCTCGAAGGGCAACATGATATTGAGCCCCATCGACTTATCGCGCCCGGCCCCCAGGTGCCCGGCCTCCATGATGCCACTGGCGGCGCCGGTGATGATCAGCCACTCGTGCGCCGCCATGTTGCGGCCGAAGGCCACGGCCTGCTGGTAGGCCGGCTCGTCCGGCTGCGTGCGGGCCGAACCGAAAATGCACACCTTCCGCTGCGTGCGGTACGGCTGAAACACTTTGAACGCGTACCGCAGCTCGCGGAGCGCCCGGCTGAGCAGCTTCAAGTCCCCGCGGCTGGTCTGGTCGCCGGCCAGCTTTTCGGCCGACTCCTTGATCAAATCGATCAAGTCCTGAATATGCCCCGCCCCCGGCCCGGCCGGCCGAACGCGACGGCCATTGGCCCCCTCGACCGGCGTTTCCGGCCCAGGGTCTGCTGTATTTGGTTCCACGTGTGTTCCGCCTCGTGCGTGGTTTGTAGGACGACTCCATTATACGCCGCCCAGCGGAACCCCAAGCCCAGGGGGCCGCCACGAGCCGTCTGCGCTTGGTCGACGCGGTGCGGCCTTCCTCGGGATCGGGCTCGACGCGATC
>CAZUBB010000038.1:16077-19941 GCA_964618485.1 uncultured Pirellulales bacterium | reverse complement strand
GGAGACGGCCACACCGGGCTCTCTAAGCGCGGGAAGTCCGTGGTGGCCATCCCTGGGCTTGGGACCGTGGCGGATTTATCTTGCAGGGCATCGCGCGACACCCCTTTTCTTCGATCGAGCCACGTTCGTGCCCAATCCTTACGCCAGTCCTCAGGCGGCCGATACCCTGTCGGCCTCGGAACGCCTCGCACTGCCGCCACGCTATAAGTGGTCGGTCGTGGCGATGCTGTGGTTTATTTGCTTCTTTAACTATGCCGATCGCACCGCCATCTCGGCGATTCTCCCGGCGCTGCAGGAGCAGTACGGCTTCACCAAGACCGAGCAGGGCCGCATCGTTTCGGCGTTCATGTGGGTTTACGCCCTGACCGCCCCGTTTGCCGGGCTGGTGGTCGACCGTTTCGCGCGGAAGCGGATCATTCTCAGCGGCCTCTACGTCTGGAGCATCGTCACCGGCTTCACGGCCTTTTGCACGAAGGTGTGGCATTTCATCCTGGTGCGCGGCGCGGAGGGGCTTGGCGAAACGTTTTATTTCCCGGCTTCGATGTCGCTGGTGAGCGACTATCACGATCGCCGCACGCGCTCGCGCGCGATGGGGCTGCACCAGACGAGCGTCTACGCGGGAACCATCGGCGGCGGCGCGCTGGCCGGGCTCATGGCGCAATACTTCGGCTGGCGGACGCCGTTCGTGATCTTCGGCGTCGCCGGCTGCATTCTAGGGATCGTGCTGGCCTGGTTCATCCGCGAACCGGCCCGCGATGAAGCGGAACGGCAGCTTGCCTCGGACGCAGGCGCGCCCCTTCCTCCACTCGAAGAGAAACCGCCTGTGCCGTGGAGCAAGTTGCCTGGAGAAATCCTCGCCACGACGGTCGATCTCGGCCGCGTCGCCGTCGAGTTGGCTCAGCGCCCGACGGCGCTCGTGCTGATGCTCGGCTTTATCGGCGCGAACTGCGTGGCGATGGTGTTCCTCGGGTGGATGCCGACGTTTCTCAAGGAGAAGTACGGCATGAACCTGGCGATGTCCGGCTTTAGCGCCACGTTCTACATTCAGATCGCCAGCATGATCGGCGCCGTCGTCGGCGGTATGAGCGCCGATGCACTCCGCAAACGCACGGCCGGCGGCCGGATTTTCATTCAGGCCACGGGCTTGCTTCTTGGCGCCCCGTTTATTTTCCTCTGCGGCTTTACGGACCAACTCACGGTCTTGATCCCGGCGATGGCCGGCTTCGGCTTCTTCAAGGGCATCTACGACGCCAACATCTGGGCTGGGCTCTACGATTTCGTCCCCGCGGCCCGACGCGGCAGCGCCGTCGGCCTGATGAACATGCTGGGCTGGCTCGGCGGCGCGCTGGGGGTCGAGATGATCGGCCGGGCGGCCGACGGCGGCGTGACGCTCAGCGCCGCGATCGCATCCACGGCCGGGATCTATGCCCTGGTGGCCGTCCTGCTGGCCGCGGTCGGGGCGACGATCGCTCCGCGCGATGCGGTTCAAGTTTCGGCGGGCTAAGGGCTTCCGGCGGTCGGTGAAACGTAAGGCCGGCGTTCGGGCCGGGTTAGAATCTGATCTCGCTGCTCCGCGCCGGACGGGCTACGACGTATGTTAGACTACCGTTCTCTCGGCAATTCCAGCAACGTCCGTTTCGATGGTTTCCTCTTCCAGGGCCGGCTCATCATGAATGTTGTGTTGCGACGCGTTTTTACGATTCTCTGTCTGAACGCAGCCTGCTTTACCGCGTCGTTCGCTGGGGCGCACGATGGCGAGCACGAAGAGTACACCGACGCGAAGGCGGCGCAGGCCACGCCGGTGCCGGATCGAGTGATTCTCACCTGGACCGGCGATCCGGCGGTGTCGCAGGCCGTCACCTGGCGGACCGATACCAGCGTCACGGAGGCGAGAGGACAAATCGCCGTCGCCGAAGATGGACCGTTGTTCGCCGCCAAGGCGATCGACGTCCCCGCGACGACGCAGAAGCTGGTGACCGATATCGGCGAGTGCCATCATCACACGGTCGAGTTCACCGGATTGCAGCCGAAGACGAAGTACGTCTATCGCGTCGGCGACGGCGGACATTGGAGCGAGTGGTTTCACTTCAGCACCGCCAGCGCGCAACCGGAGCCGTTTTCGTTCGTCTACTTTGGCGACGCGCAGAACGACCTTAAGTCGATGTGGTCGCGCGTGTTTCGCGAGGCCTATTCCGACGCCCCCAAGGCGCGCTTCATCATCCATGCCGGCGACCTGATCAATAGCGCCAATCGCGACGTCGAGTGGCAGGAATGGTTCTACGCTGCCGGCTGGGTCAACGGCATGACGCCGAGCATTCCGACGCCGGGCAATCACGAGTATGCCAAGGACCCGCAGGACGAGAAGAAGCGGACGCTCTCCAACAACTGGCGGCCGCAGTTCGCGCTGCCGGAGCACGGCCCCGCCGGGCTGGAGGAATCGGTTTACTGGATCGACTATCAAGGCGTGCGGATCGTTTCGCTGAACTCGAACGAGCGGCACGAGGAACAGGCGGCCTGGCTCGCCGGCGTGCTCTCTCAGAACCCCAACAACTGGACGATCCTTACCTATCACCATCCGATGTATTCCGGCGCGAAGGATCGCGATAATCCGGAACTGCGGCGGCTCTGGCAGCCGGTGATCGACAAGTACGGCGTCGACCTGGTCCTGCAAGGGCACGACCACACTTATGCCCGAAGCGGCCAGTTGCTTGGCGAAAACGTCCCGACCGGCGTGAATTTCTTCAGCGACAACGGCGGGACGGTATATGTCGTCTCCGTCTCCGGTCCGAAGATGTACGACAACGCCAAACTGCCCGAGTTCAAGCGGGTCGGCGAAGACACGCAGCTCTACCAGATCATCCACGTCGACGGCAACACGTTGACGTACGAAGCTCGCACGGCGAAAGGAGATCTTTACGACGCCTTCCGCCTGGTGAGGCAACCGAGCGGCAAGAACGAGCTGATGGAGGAAATCCCCGATCGGCCGGAAAACCTCCGACCGACCACGCCCGGTGTGGCCGAAGGAAAATAGCATCGGCCACCTCCGGCAGCGATAAGCGCGACTACCGCTTGCCGACCGGCCGCGAGTCGTTCAATCCGGCCAATGCGGCGTCCCAAACGTCGTCTTGCAGATTCGCGTCCAGGGCTTCTTGGTCGTCGTCACCATCGCTCCAGAACTGCGGCGCGTGGTCGTCGTGACCGACCGCGAACAGGACGTCCACGGCCGAGGCCGGCGAGACGCCCGTCATCGGCGGGGGCGGAATCGGCAACGCCAAGGCGCCAAAGTTATTGCGCACGGCATTCAGGTCGCCGAGTTCGATCGCGCCATCGCCCGAGGGATCCGCGTAGATGCTCGTGGCGTCGGTTCCGAAGTTGTTGCGAACCGCGTTCAAATCGACCAGATCAACGATGCCGCTGCGGTCGATGTCTCCCGGCAACACGCGGAAGCCGAACGAGAATGCTCCGCCAGCCGCCCCGTCGCCCGAAGGGAACGCGCTCACGCCGTTGTTCCATTCGCCGTCGAGGGCGAGCCCGTCATCAACTTCGAGCACCGAACCATTCAAGGCGAGCGTCACCAACTCGACCCCGATCGCCTGAGAGAGTACCCACGTGGCAGTGAACGTGCTGGCGTTGTAGCTGAAGGAACCGATCTCATAATTCGCCACATTGACGCCGGAGACGGTCAGCGAGTTGGCGCCGACAAAGACGTCTTCCGTAAAGGCGATCTCAATCGTATCCAACCCGACCCACGGCAACACGTCCCATTGCCCCGCGCCGCCCGGAATGGCAAAGCCGCTCGCTTCGAGCAACTCCAGGAACGCGGGTTGCCAGTCGGACGAAGCGATTTGCACGCCCGCGACGCGC